>FR899104.1:297692-313377 GCA_000437255.1 Ruminococcus sp. CAG:403 | reverse complement strand
TAAATACGCATTGGTAATGGTCATGCTTTATTCCTCCCCTTTCAGTTCTGGCAACCCTGCCACGCTGGTCAAAACAGACAAAATGCCCGCTAATACCGATGCACTGCATACATACAGCCACTGGACTTCCGTCAATGCCGCTGAAACACTAATGGTTGCAACCGCTGTCTGGGCTATGGTTTTCACAGCACGTATCCCAGCTGCATAGGCCCATCGTTTCCAATCTCGTTTGCTCATAAGAATATCTCCCCCTTAAAACAGTATATGCTGCACACCATATACAAGGATCCCAATCATGGTTGTTGCCAACAGTCCGCACATTCCATACAAGGCACGCGTCAATCCGCCAATTTTTTCACATAGATTATCAAGCTTCACCCTTGTCTCTGCTGCATCCTGTTCCAACTTATCCAAGCGACGACTATGGTCATTCAGGCGTTCTTCCTGTTTGCTCAGCATGTGCCGGGTCAATTCCTCGTTCATTGCAATTCCTCCTTAAACCTGTACCCCATTGACAAAAATTACGCCGCCGGATTCTGCTTTTGTTCCTTTGACTGTGCAGCTAGTCATTCGAATTTCTCCTGTGGTGCTAGCATGGACAACACCTGGAACGGTACAGTAACCCAGTCCTGTCACAGCACCACCGCTGCTGCGGATTACGGTGTCAGTTTCTGCATCCGTCACAAATACAGAACCATCCAAATAACACTGACTGGCAGTCGAGATGCGCAAACATTCTGCACCATTGACAGAAGAAAAATTAACACGATACCCATATAAATGAGAACCAGTTGCAACGGATACAATGGGATCTGTTCCACTGTCCGCTGTAACCGTCAATGCGGATAACGTCAGAGCACAATCGGTTCCATTGATTCTTCCACAAATGGTGGTAGCAGAAACACCTGCGCCAACAAATGCAACCTTCTGATGCTCCAAGGTATAGACCGAACTGGAATAGGTACCCGCTGCCAGCTGTAACCGCAAATTGATGCAGCTGGCATATTTCTCAAGAGCAGCTGCAATGGTCTGCATGGGTTTGCCAGCAGTCAAGCCATCCTGCTGATCGGAACCTGTCTGTGCATCCAGATAAACCGTCTGGCGCTTTGCCGTGCTGCCATCCTTTCCTTTGAGTGCCTTGAAAAAGGCGTCAATGTCACCAGTATTCCCCTGATCCAGCCAAAGCTGGAAAGCAGATTTTCCAGCTTCCCCCGGCTTTCCCTGTACAGCAATTCCAGAGTCCACATATGCAGATGCATCTGCATCATAAAACCACCACGTTCCATTTTGCAGCTTGGGAACTTTCCCTGCCAGTACTTTGGCTTCGTCCAGCAGCGCCTGCATCTGATTCAATGTCGTTTCTACCACATCTTTTGACGGCAGTCCTTCTCCGCATGGAGAGGAACGCACTGCAATCGGTGGCATATAGTACTTGATAATCAATGATTCTTCTTGTACCCCACGCAATTCCAGATACAAAGTTCCGCTTACGGCAGTGGCATCTTCTGTGATCTTCCATAGCAGAACAATGTCACTTCCCTGCGCCTCTGCCGGAAGCGTCTGCTCCAGCAGCTGGTGCCGTGCATTCACGCAGCGCAAAATAAAACGGCAAGCCGCCAAATCCTTTCCCATATACCGCCGTGGCAACCGAATGGAGATTTCATCCACATTGTGTTCTCCAACCGTCAGCAAATTTCGAATCCGCCTGGTATCAATATATTTATTAACTGCATGTAATTCCATAAAATCCTTCCCTTTCGCATGCTCTGGTACATGCTGTTTCCTTTATTTCCCAGAAATGGGATAAATGAGCAAAAAGAAAAACAAATGCCGAAATTGGAGCTGCATTTGTTTTTTTGACCAAAAGTTTTGCTTCATGTTTCCCATATTCGGGATAATTCTATTGTATCATATCTTTTCCACCTTGTCAACCCATTTCAGGGATAAAATCAAAAAAGTTGCAAATCAATTCTTTTTCCGTTAAAATCAAATTTTGCTATCAATTAAATTGATAGCGAGTTATAGAAAACAAAAACTTGACAAGCATATCTTGATATGCTATAATGAAACACATAGAAAGCATATTGTTTCAATCGGAATTCTATATAATGGAAAATTATCCGACTGTTTTATTTTTAGGAGGAATTTATCATGGCAAATAAAGCATATCATTTTGAAACCTTACAGTTGCACGTTGGTCAGGAAGAAGCAGATCCGGTTACTGATGCAAGAGCTGTCCCGATTTATGCAACCACATCTTATGTATTCCACAACTCTCAGCACGCAGCAGATCGTTTTGGTTTAAAGGATGCCGGCAACATCTACGGCAGACTGACCAACTCTACACAGGATGTCTTTGAAAAGAGAGTGGCCGCATTGGAAGGCGGCGTTGCCGCATTGGCTACTGCTTCCGGTGCAGCAGCAATTGCTTATACCATTCAGGCACTGGCACAGCAGGGTGAAAATATCGTAGCTTCCAAGACCATTTACGGTGGCACTTACAACCTGCTGGAACACACTTTGCCGCACTATGGCATTACCACTACATTTGTAGATCCTTATGAAGACGGCGCTTTTGAAGCAGCCATCAATGATAAAACAAAAGCAATTTTTGTGGAAACGCTGGGCAACCCGAACTCTAATGTCATTGATATTGAAGCCGTTGCAAAAATCGCACACGCACATGGCATTCCGCTCGTTGTAGATAGCACCTTCGCAACACCTTACCTGGTTCGCCCAATCTCTTATGGCGCAGATATCGTGGTACACAGTGCAACAAAATTCATCGGCGGTCATGGTACTGCAATCGGTGGTGTCATTGTAGAAGGCGGCAACTTCGACTGGAAGGCATCCGGTCGGTATCCTTGGATTTCTGAGCCGAACCCGTCCTACCATGGTGTTAGCTTCGCAGAAGCAGCTGGCCCTGCTGCATTTGTAACCTATATTCGTGCAATTCTGCTACGTGATACCGGTGCTACTCTTTCTCCGTTCCACGCTTTCATCTTCCTGCAAGGTCTGGAAACTCTGTCTCTGCGTGTAGAACGTCACGTAGAAAATGCACTGAAAATCGTAGAGTTCCTGAACAATCATCCACAGGTAGAGGCTGTTCACCATCCTTCTCTGGAAAGCGAACCCAGCCATGCGCTGTATCAAAAGTACTTCCCGAACGGCGGCGGTTCCATTTTCACCTTTGAAATTAAGGGAACGGAAGAAGATGCTAAGAACTTCATTGATCATCTGAAAATCTTCTCTCTGCTGGCAAACGTTGCAGATGTTAAGTCTCTGGTTATTCACCCAGCTTCCACAACACATTCTCAGCTGAACGAAGAAGAGCTTTTGGAACAGGGCATCAAGCCGAACACCATCCGTCTGTCTATCGGAACTGAACATATCGATGACTTGATCGATGCGTTGGAAGATGCATTTGCAGCAATTCGATAAATTTGATCTCTCCCCATTATCTTATAAAAAGCGTTGGCAGAACCACATCCAGTTCTGCCAACGCTTTTTTATTTTAGTGTTTCTGTATACGATCAGCGGCAGCTTTCTGCTGCTCCACGCAGAGAATCCCGCACCATTGTTTCCACGCACTGCTGCGTATAGAATGCCATATGATGCGTTATTACAACATTTGGATAACTCTTCAGCAAATACAAATCCTGATTGGGCAGCAATTCCTCTCGGCGGTCGTAGTAGAACAGTGCGGATTCATTTTCCAGCACATCCAGTCCCAGCGCCCCAATCTTCCCTGTCTGCAAATTGGCAAGCAATGCATCAGTATCCATCAATGCACCTCGTGCCGTATTGATCAGCACCACGCCATCCTTCATACTGGAAAAAGCAGATGCATCCAGCATATGCCACGTTGCATCAGTTGCCGGTGCATGCAGGGTAATCAAGTCAGAATCCCGTAACAGTGTCTCTAAGGAGCAATATGTGGCATGCTGTGCAGCTGTTTCATTGGGATGTGGCGAATAAGCGAGCACCTTACAGCCAAATCCAGTCAACATCTGAATCAGCCGAGTTCCGATCCGTCCAGTTCCAATCACGCCAACTGTCATATCAGACAATTCTCTGCCCAATAGTCCTTTTAATGTATAGTCCTGTCCTTCAAAACGATGCTGAATGGAACGCATTTTCCGAATGCACATCAACATCAGCAAAATGGTATATTCTGCAACGCCATCCGGCCCATACGGTGTATTGGCGATTTGAATGCCCAGTTCCTGGGCAGCCTTTGTATCAATGTGGTCATATCCAATGGTACGTGTCACCAGATAACGGACACCCAATGCATGAAATCGCTCCAAAAGCGGTCGCTGAATGGGTGTTGTAATGACATTGACGAAGCGGCAGCCTTTCGCCAAGTCTGCATTTTCCAAAGTCGGTGATTCTGCTGTTGAGACAATGCGAATTCCGTATTTTTCCGCATATTGATCGAAATAAGGACGCTCGTCAAATTCCCGCAGATTATAAACCATCATAGTTTCCACTTCAAACATCCCTCCAATCTAATAAAATTTCATTGTTCGATCTATAACAAAAAAACCGGCGCCTGTTTAGGCACCGGTTTCTTAGAAAACAGGAAAACTTTACAAATTAATAAGCAACGCCCTGCCACTTCATAGCGTCTGCAACCTTCAGGAAGCCTGCGATGTTTGCGCCGACAACCAGGTTACCCTCTACGTCATATTCCTTAGATCTGTCATATGCGTTGTGGAAGATGTTGATCATGATGCCCTTCAGCTTTGCATCTACTTCTTCAAATGTCCAAGACAGACGTTCGCTGTTCTGAGACATTTCCAGACCAGATGTTGCAACGCCGCCAGCATTTGCAGCCTTTGCAGGTCCAAACAGGATGCCAGCCTTCAGGAACTTGTCGATTGCTTCCGGTGTGGAAGGCATGTTTGCGCCTTCTGCAACAACCTTTGTGCCGTTCTTCAGCAGGATGTCAGCAGATTCGCCATCGATTTCGTTCTGTGTTGCGCAAGGCAGTGCAATGTCACACGGAATGGTCCAAATGCCCTTGCAGCCTTCTGTATAGGTAGCGCCTTCTACACGGTTTACATATTCCTTGATTCTTCCACGTTCTACTTCCTTGATCTGCTTTACAACATCCAGGTTGATGCCGTTCGGATCGTAGATGTAACCGTTGGAATCAGACAGAGCAACAACCTTGCCGCCCAGTTCAGTTGCCTTTTCAGTTGCATAGATTGCAACGTTACCAGAACCAGAAACAACGATGGTCTTACCCTTTACGCTGTCATTCTTCATGCAGCTCATCATTTCTTCTGTGAAGTACAGCAGACCGTAACCGGTAGCTTCTGTACGAGCCAGAGAACCGCCGTAGGACAGACCCTTACCAGTCAGAACGCCAGTGAATTCGTTACGCAGTCTCTTGTACTGACCGAACATGTAACCGATTTCACGAGCACCTGTACCGATGTCACCAGCCGGAACGTCTGTGTCAGCACCGATGTGCTTGCTCAGTTCAGTCATGAAGCTCTGGCAGAACCGCATGATTTCGTTATCGGACTTGCCCTTCGGATCGAAGTCAGAACCGCCCTTGCCGCCGCCCATTGGCAGTGTGGTCAAGCTGTTCTTAAAGATCTGCTCGAAGCCCAAGAACTTAATAACAGAAGCGCATACAGACGGGTGCAGTCTCAAACCGCCCTTGTACGGTCCAATTGCAGAGTTAAACTGGCAACGGAAACCACGGTTTACCTGTACCTTACCGTTATCATCTACCCATGATACACGGAACTGGATCATTCTTTCCGGTTCTACAATACGATCGATAACACCGTTTGTTTCATAGGAAGGATCCTTTTCTACAACAGGTTCCAGAGACAACAAAACTTCGCCAACAGCCTGCAAAAATTCCTTTTCGCCAGGATTGCGCTTTGCAGTTTTTTCATAAACACTCTGCAAATACTGATTTTTGAATTCAAATTCCATTTGTATAAGCCTCCTGATAAATTTTAAAGTCAATAGCTTTTCAGCTATTTTTTATTATACCTTATTTTTTATAGAAATTCAACTCTATTTTTTCATTTTCTTTGATAAATAATTTTTAATAGAAAATAAAGATAAAAAAATAGGAGATCTAACTTTTTATTACAAAAAAATACAGGTTGTTTCATTCTTTTTCAAAGAAGCCGTGGTTTCCAGAGTACTTTTTAAAAGAAAGAAGCTCCAAATTGTTTTCTTCAAAAAGGCTGAAAAAATAAGAGTCTGGATCAAACAGACTCTTATTTTAACGATTACTTGTTAAAAATTTGATTTATACTGGAAGCTGATTGCTTCTTCCGATCAAGAAATCCAACAGTGCACGCAGATCCGCAGCATCTACGCTGTCCGGTGTATCCGTTGTTTCGCAATTTGCATTTGCTTCCTGCTGGGCATTGAAATCCAATGCGCCACGCTGCTGCTTCTGGAAGGTAACCAAGTCTGCCAGTGTAACACTGCCATCCAAGTTTACATCTCCATACAGTGCATTGGTAGAACCGCCATTTGTAGTGGTGGATTCGCCTTCCTTAGTTGTAGTAGCAACAGCTGTCGTTGTTGCTGGAGCAACAGTAGTGGTTGTTGCAACTGCTGTAGTGGTTTCCACATTGGATGTGATTCCTGTTGCAGTCGTTGTAGTGGTTGTGGTAGTAACAGCACCAGTTGTTGTCGTAACCGTAGGATCTACATCCAATCCATAAGTCTTCAGATCCGTCGGCAGTTCATCCAGCGTGATGCAGTAATCACTCTGGTACATTTCTTTTACAGTATCTGGATTGTTTTTGCTGGAATCCAAAATATGCTCACCGTACCACGGACAGAAATACAGCCAATCAGCATGTTCCACTTTAATGTTAGCCAGACTCGGAATCGTATCATTTTCCGGCATAGAAACCATCTTCTTGCCATTTACATATTTGAGCAAATTGTAGAACAGACCACTTTCTGCATCTTCATTTGGACCGCTGGTTTTTCCGTCATGACGATTGTATACTGTGTTGTACTTATCATAGCCAACGATATCTACATAGTCATCTCCTGCATACCATTTTGCAGAGTCGTCCGACCAGCAATACAGGTTCTGTTCCCAGATGATATTGTGCAGGCCATACTCATTGGTCAAAGTGTCATAGAGTCTATGCCACAGTTTTACATAAGCATCTGCACCAGCAGCACTCCACCAGAACCATGCGCCTTTTCCATCCAGTCCGCCATTGCCTTCGGCTTCATGGAATGGACGCAGAATGATTGGAACATGTGCATCCTGCAAGCGCTGTAACTGCTCTGCCAGGTCTTCGATCGCAAGGGTGACATAGTCATATTCCTTGGTACCCTCTACAGTTGCATTGGCTGCATTGAAAGAAGTCTTTTCAGTATAGGTACATTTCTGCCAGTCCAAGGCATCTCCAAGCGTATAATTTTCAAAATCAAGCGGAACGTTGATGTGCCAGCATGCTGTTGCAATACCGCCACGTGTGTTAACCCAATCGATAATTCTTTCTGTGGTTTTGTCATCCCATCCATACAATGGATTGTAATTCATGAAGTCAAATCCACGAATTGCCGGCAGTTTTCCAGTTAAATTCTTAATATAATTGAATTCCAATTCATAATCGCCGTCATTACCGCCACCGTAAATTTCCTGCTGTCCGGAAATGGTATGCTTCCCATATACATCGGTCAGATAATTCATCAGCGCCTGTGTCTCTGATGTTGCATTTTTATCTGCCAAAGCGGGTTCTACATCCAGTGACGGGAAGTCAGCTTCCTTGATGGTAATGGTATCATACCCTGCATAACCATACTTCGGAACCAGCGAAATGGTATTTTCGCCCGCCTTCAGACGGAACATGCCAAAATCATAAGTGCTCCATTCATCCGCATACGTTACCTTTTTCATAGTTTCCACGCCGTTGATGGCAATGGTCTGCTCTCTGCCAGCTTTGTCTAAGGTCTCTATATACCGAACGGAAATTTCATACATTGCATCCTCCGGAACGGTAACAGTCAGAGACATGGTGTCACCGGTCAGGTAGGCAAAACCGCTTCCGGAATATCCAGGGAACTGCTGTCCGTAAATATCCGTCCATAGAGTTGCACCCTCCATGTCTTCACATTCCATAGTCAGCGGAAATTGTGTATATTCCACATCCGCTTCTCCATCTGCTGCCCATGCAACACTGTTTGCCATTGTTGCAAGCAGAGCAACAGAAGTGATTAACGCCAATTGCTTTTTCATAAACACACTCCTTTTTCTTTTGAAGCAAGCAATCATTTCCAGCAATTGCTTGTACTTGATCAAAATGTACGATTTTATTATACATTCATTTTATTCTTTTGTCAATAGTGCTAGGGCTATTTTTCCAAAGAAAAATGGTAATTAGCTTTCGTGCGCTTCCGCTTCTTCCAAAGAAGCATACCCATAAAAATGTACCGTTTGCTCCATAATTTTTTTCGCCAGATTCTGTTTGCTCCGAAACAGCGATACAATCCATGCACCGTATAATGCCAACGTCTGCTCAGAATACGTAGAAAGCTCCCCGCGCAGATAAGTTTCATAGGAAGTTTGCCATACGGTATCCTCGGCAGTATGAATCACCCGTGCCTGATGGGCAAGTTTGGGATATTCTTTCTGAAATGCTTCCATCCATTGTACCTGAATCGCTGTAATTTCTGCAATGATCGCCTTTTGCCGATCGGTCAAAGGCGGCAGTTGATCGGCAATCGCCGCATATTCGTCTGGATGTGTGGTTTCCATCATGCGGGCATATTTTTCCGTAATAAGATTCCACCCTCTTTCCGCTGCCTGTTGAAAATCTTGCAGAAAACTTTTCAGCATAGGCAATTTCCAGGTGCGATACTGACTTTTCCGCATGATGGAAAATGTCTCCCAATCATCCTGACAATCGGCACGTCCACCGATATTCTGAACTTGATCGAATGCTTCCCATTCCATCTGCACCAAAGTATCGACCAGTTCCAGCCGCTTGGCATCTTCCGCCTTTTCCAGCAGGGCAGGAACACAATCCGCCAAATAATTCCGATCTGCATGCGGCGTAATTCCAATTGCAGCAAGCCCTTGCAGCAATTCCGCTGCAATTTGTTCCATCTGATCGGCAGCACGCTCCGACTCTGTAACATCTGGTATCTGCACCAACTTTTCCAGCATGGGAACAACTTGACGCAGCGTCCGGCAGGACTCCAATCCCTTTCGCATCCATTTGTCATAAGGGGCATACTGACGATTCAACAAATACACCAGTTCCATTGCATGCCGCAAAAATTTTGCTTTTGCAAGCTGAACTGCAACCCAATCCTTCCGTTTTGCCATACGGGAATAGTTATATTGCCCTGCCTGTGCTGCACACGCTGCGGCTTGTGCAAGTTTCCGGTACCATACTTCATCCGGATAATATGCCATTAGTTTTCCGCGTTCGGTACAAAAAACACCCAGATCATCCCGATATAGTGCACCCTTGCAGGTCGTAAACAAATCCGCTTCTTCCAATGCATACCAATCATCTGGTTTGCTTGGAACAGCATGCTGCAAGATCATCTGGAAAAACTGCGGAATAGAAAAGACACCAAACCGATTGCTTCCTTCCGGTGTTACCAAGCGTTTGACTCCGCAAAATGTATCCGGGAGCGCCTCATATGCCGCTTGGAGCTTTTCTCCAATTGCATCATAATCTTCCGGTGTCAGCCACATACAGAAAGCCGGTCCAAAATCATGATCTTCTGAAAGGACATCATCAAATCCATAGCAATCCGATCCAGGGCCAATCATACCAACCGCAATCCGTTTTTCATAAGCTGGAAATTGTTCCCGAATCATAGGCGCCCCATAAGTCTCATAATATTGTTTGCAAAGTTCTTTTCCGGACAGCGCATGTGGTGGGAGCTTCTGATAGACCGTCTGCAAATTTTCCTGTGTCATCTGATAAAAGGGATTCTTTCCCATATGCTTTTCAATTTCAAACAGCGCATGCTCATAGAAAATGGCTGCCTGCGGATAATTGCCCAGTCGGTACTGTGCTTCTCCCATTGCAGAAAGAGCCGCACTATAATGAAAATCGCTTGTTTCACACGTTGAAAAAAGATCCAGTGCGGTGTGAAGCTGTTGCAGCGCTTCTTCTATTTTTCCAAGCTGCAACAAAGAAGATGCATAATTGCTGCTGGAAATGGCAACCTTTAAGCTATCTGCACCTTCCTTGCACCGTACAATTTCTAATGCATGCTGAAGCGCTGTGCAGGCTTGTTCATGATCCTGCATTTCCTGATACAACAGCGCCAAATTGTTGTAATAGCTTGCCATCAGCAAATCATCTGGTTGTAGTAATTTCCGGTAAATTGCCGCTACTTCCTGATACAGCTGCAAGGATTCCGTATGCTTTCCGGCAGCACGAAACGCATTGGCAATGTTCAAGCATGACGTGGCATAAGCCTGCGTTCCCTCCAAATGATGTGCCTGCATCAATTCTTTTAATTCCCTGCAAGCAGTCAGCATAGCGGAAAAGTCTCCGGTATCCCGACAAAAGCCAATCCATTCATTATAAATGGTCATCAAGGCAGAAAAATCCTGCTCCTGTTTGGCTTGCTGCAACGTCTGTTCCAAATAAGCACGTGCCTGCTCCAATTGATTGTTTTGTAGCAAGGCATCCAGCTGCTGCAAAAATGCAGCAATTTCAATTTGCATGGCTTTTCTCTCCTTACGCAGCAAAATCCCGGTCAAATGTAATCACAGCATGACACAAAACCGGTTCCATCTCATTCAAGGCTGCCTCAATCAATTCCTGTAATTCTTCATTTTCATACATGCAGTCAAACGGAACCACCAAATCAAATATAAAGTTTCGTTCCCGTTCGCCTGCTATTAAACGAAAATCATGCATAGACAAATTCGGATCCAATCCGTGGATGATTTCCCGCACTTGCTGTGCACACTGCACCACCAATGCGTTGTCCAACTCCAGCGGATCCATATGAATGGTCATCAAAATGCCTAACTTTTCCTGAATTTCCCGCTCTGCACGATCAATAACATCATGAATCTGTGCAAAATTCTCGTCACTGCGCACCTCAGCATGACAGCTTCCAATGACATGACCGGGGCCATAGTTATGCAGCATCAGATCATGAATGCCTAAAATATGCGGTTCCTCCGCCAACATCTCATGGATTTGCTTGACAAGTTCCGGATCTGCCGGACGGCCAAGCAAATCGTCCATTGTATCTCGAATGATATCATATCCTGTTTTCAAGATCAAAATGGATACAAAAATTCCGATGATTCCATCCACCGGCCAATCGGTTACCAATGCAGCAAGCAATGCCAAAATGGTAGATCCGGTGGCAACGCAGTCATTGCGGCTGTCCTTTGCGGATGCTTCCAAAACACCAGACTGTACCCTGCGTCCCAAAGCATGATAGAAAGCAGCCATTCCCAGTTTGATGGCAATGGATCCAATCAAAGATACAAGAATCAGAACCTGAAAAGAAACCGGCTCCGGATGCAAAATCTTATCCACAGAATCTTTCAACAGTTCCAAGCCCATCAACAAAATAACAACCGCAATTCCCATGGAAGTCAGGTATTCTGCTCTGCCGTGTCCAAACGGGTGCTTTCGATCTGCCGGTTTGGCAGCCATTTTATAGCCGAACAGCATAATCAGGCAATTTGCACTATCCGATAAATTGTTAAAGGCATCCGATAAAATCGCAACCGAATTACCGAATGTTCCCATAATGTATTTTAACACAAACAAAAATAAATTACAACCAATTCCAACTACGCTGGCAAACGTACCATACGCCTTTCGAACAGCTGGATTCTCCACATCCTGCGCATGCGGAATGATCCGCTGCAGGATTCGCTCTGTTAGATGCATCCTCAATCTGCCTCACCTTCCCTTTCTGATTCAAGGACATGTTCCCATTCCTTCCATTATAAGCACTGCCCTTCCGGTTTGTCAAGCATAACAATTTCAACTGGATAAAAGACGTAATTCCATAAAAGAAAAGCAACTCCATTTTTTTGGAAATGTATCAAAATATTATAAAATTTTCAAAAAATTCTATTAGAATTATTGTGGAAATTCAGTTATAATAACAATACAAATTCATTGAAAGGAAGCGTGTTACGATGCAATTTCCAAAAAATTTTTTATGGGGCGCCGCATCGGCTGCCTATCAAGTAGAAGGTGCTTATCAGGAAGACGGAAAAGGACGCAACATCTGGGATGCATACTGCCAGACACCGGGACATATTGCACACGGTGAAAATGGAAACGTCGCCTGCGATCAGTACCATCGTTATAAAGAAGATATTGCCCTGATGAAAGAAATGGGCATTCGTTATTATCGATTCTCCATTAGCTGGACCCGAATTCTGCCAGATGGAACCGGTACGGTGAATGAAGCAGGGCTGCAATTTTATTCTAATTTGGTAGATGAACTGTTGAAAAATGGCATTGAGCCAATGATTACCTTATTCCACTGGGATTACCCTTATGCACTGCATAAGCAAGGTGGCTGGCTGAATCCAGCTTCTCCGGACTGGTTTGCTGCCTATGCAAAAGTAGTGGTAGATTGTTTGTCAGATCGTGTTCGCTACTGGATGACCATCAATGAACCGTCTGTTTTTGTAGGCTGCGGCTACCAGATCGGCAAGTTCGCGCCGTTCCAGACGTTACAGGAAAAAGATCTGGCTACCATTTCCCATCATGTTCTGCTTGCCCACGGAAAAGCGGTTCAAATCATTCGAAGCCATGCGAAACAGGAACCCCTCGTTGGTTTTGCATTGGCAACACCCTGCTGCACCCCGAAGGATGCTTCTCCAGAGGCAGTTGCACAGGCAAAACAAGACAGCTTTGCCATTCATGCAGATGATTTCGTTTTTGATATTTCCTGGTGGGCTGATCCCATGCTCCTGGGCGATTATCCAAAGGAAGCCTATGAAAAGCTCGGTGACAATATGCCGGACATTCAGCCAGGCGATCTGGAATGCATTTCCCAAAAAGTGGACTTCTATGGTGTTAACATCTATGAAAGCCGAGCTGTTCAAAATCCGGATGGATATGCGGAAAACGCATTCATTGGTTGTCCCAGAACACAAATGGGCTGGCCGGTTACGCCGGAAGCACTTTACTGGTCTCCGCTGTTTTTGCATGAGCGTTATGGGGTTCCCATCCTCATCAGTGAAAATGGGATGGCTGGACATGACTGGGTGCACCTGGATGGAGCAGTACACGATCCGCAGCGAATCGATTTCTTAAAACGTTATCTGCGTGCGCTCTGCAAAGCAGGAGAAGATGGCGCAGAACTCATGGGATACCTATACTGGTCTATTTTGGATAACTTTGAATGGGCAGATGGATATGACAAGCGGTTTGGTCTGATTCATGTAGATTACCAGACTCAGAAACGCACGGTCAAGGATTCCGGGAAGTGGTACAAAACCGTCATTGCATCCGAAGGAAAAGCTGCTTTAGAAGACTAAACGATTGTTCTCAAATTGAAAAACCTGCACATGTGAACGTGTGTTCTATGCCCGATAAGGTGCATTGCCAAGCAGCATAGAACAAACACGGAAAGGGTGCAGGTTTTTCGCATCTGCTCCTGCTTTCCAAAAAGCCTGAAACTTTTGGCAGCTACTTGACAGATTTGTCACTTTCCTGTAAAATAAAAGAAAAAAGTGATCAAGGAAGAGGAATCAATACTATGATGAAATGGATTCGCACGATTGGCTGCACGTGCAGCCTGGTTACCCTGTTGGCTGTTTGTACAGGCTGTCAAACAATCGACCCCAACGTATCCCCGCTTACAACTGCAACCGATGAAAAAAGTGCAGTAGAAGAGGAAGAATCAGAAACCCAAGAACCCATTACCATTCATGCGGCTTCTTACGGAATGTCTGTTTCTATTCCAGGTGCGTTTTGTATGATTGATGACCAAGCAGTACAGCCCGGCTCCAGCCATGATATCGGCGAAGATGGTATGGTTGCCATTGACCAGGCAGGCAGAAACTGCATCACCATTTCGACACAGGATGCAATCGACTTCAATACGTTTTCCGCTTTAACCGGGGAAGAGATCATTGCATCCTATGCACGGTATACGTTTGAAAATGTAAAGGTTTCCTCCTTTGAGTCGGTCACCATCAGCGGATTCCCGGCTTATCGCATTTCTGCAACCGGAACGCTATCCGGAACAACCTGTTATATTACTTCTATCTTCACCAATTTAACCGATTACGAAAACGGATACTCCTGTGCCATTACGTATGCAATTACGGACACCTCCTATACCAATTCCATAGCAGACTCCGTAAAGAGCCTACAGTTTGATACAACGTCCGGCACGGTAACCGGTACAACAACTGCATCTCACCAGACCTTACAGGCACTTCCCTACAAATTACCGGACGCTTATCAATGCACCGTTAATTTGCCGGATGGATGGTCTTTTCAGGAAAAGCCAGACGAAGATACACTTTCTACTGTCCCAGCTGTCGGCGTGCCGGATGATTCCGAAAGCGGCGACACCATCACCTTTGGCGTTACAAACGGAACGGTAGAGAATACAACTTTTGCAGCACTAACTTCTGAAAGTTATTTATCCATTGCAAAGGAACAGATTCAGGATGTTGCACTGGTGGATTATTCCAGCTTTCAAATCGGAACTTACCCGGCACATAAAATTGTTTTCACTGGAACCAAAGACAATGAATCGTTAAAAATGACTGCCATCTACATCAATCGGTCTGATTTAAACTTGGTATATGCCATTGCACTGTGCGATAAGTCCGGAACCAACGATGCCATTTCCAATCATTTAGAAGATTACATTGCCCCTTCTTCCGAAGAACAAACATCGGATTCCGATGCTGCTACAGGAACTACCTAACAACTGAAAAAGGAGGAATTTTCATGTATCGTATCATCACCATTAGCCGTGAATTTGCAAGCGGCGGAAGAACCATTGGAAAAAAAGTTGCCGATGCACTGGGCTACACCTACTATGACAATGAACTGGTTACAAAAATTGCAAAAGAAAGCGGATTTGCAGAGGCATTCGTGAAGGAAAACGGCGAATATGCCGGATTTACCAGCAGCTTGCTCTTCAACCTTTCCCTCAATAACATAGGGGCAGCAGGCACGCTTTCTACCAGCGATCAGCTATATACCTATCAGCACAAAATCATTCGGGAACTGGCAGAAAAAGGAAACTGCGTCATTGTTGGCCGCTGTGCAGATTACATCCTGCGTGACCGTACCGACTGTTTCAACGTTTTTATTCATGCCAATATGGCATTCCGTATCGATCGTGTGCTGAACATTTACCAGGAAAAGCTGGACAAACCGGAAAAATTCCTGCGTGAGAAAGATAAAAAAAGAAAAGTATACTATAAGTATTATACCGACCGCCAGTGGGGCGTTGCGCAGAATTATCACCTGTGCCTGGATACCAGTGCCATTGGCATTGACACTTGCAGTCAGATCATTCTGGATCTTGTAAAAAAATCCTGAGCATTCTGCATGCCTTTCCACCACCATGGATTCAACCATTTAGGAGTACATAATTATCATGAAGAAAAAAAGTTCGACCAAAAAGCACAATACGTTGTCTGCTGAAAAGAAAGCGCAGCGAAAAGAAGAAGTACAAAAGCAAAAACGAAAAA
>FR899104.1:294399-297663 GCA_000437255.1 Ruminococcus sp. CAG:403 | reverse complement strand
CGTGTGCTCATTGGCGCAATTGCAGTTGTTCTATTAGGCGGTGCTGCAACCGGTACGATTGTCGTTTATCACGATGATGCGATTATGACGCATGCCAGAACAGCAATGAAATCAGATCACTATCGAGTTTCCCAAGCGATGATGTCTTACTATCTAAAGCGGATGTACAATACCTACCTGAATTATTATTCTGCGGATACTCTCAAGAGTTCCTATGGCTTAGATGTTACAAAACCGCTACAAGATCAACCGCACGATGAAGATCAATCCTGGTACGATTATTTACTATCCACAACCGAAAAATCCGTACAAGATCTACTGGTTTTGGCAGAAGCAGCCGATGCAAATGGTTTTTCCTTGACGCAAGAGCAGAAAGATGACATGGAAAAGGAACTGAATGCCATAGACATGTCGGAATATCCAGATGTTGTTACAAAAGAGGATATTCGCACCTGCATGGAGATTCAGAAAAAAGCCACCTATTATAATCAGCAGCTGCAAGATTCCTTGGAAAATACAGAGGAAGAAATGGACACATATTTCCAGGAACATGCGAAAAATTATGAAACCTGCGACTATGCAACCTTTACATTTTCCTATGAAGCACAATCTGCGCAAACCGGACTTTATCTGACCCAAGAGGAAGCGGCGAATTACGCAAAGTCTCTGGAAACCTGCAAGGATCTATCTGCATTCCAATCCTGGGTTTCCAACTACTATAAACAATCCGATCAGGAACTTTCTCAGCTGGAAATTCAGCAGGCAGTCGAGAAAACCTATCAGGAAAACATCGGCTATACAGAAGGTTCTGCCATTAGTGAATGGATCTTTGATGAAAATGCTGCGGTCGGAGATTCACAGATTTTCCAAAGCGAATCCAGCAACAGCTTCACGGTTTGCCTGCTGCTCACCCAGCCGGAACGAGAAGAGGCTCCTACCGTTAATGTACGGCATATTCTCATCCGCAGCGACTCCTATGCATCAGATGAGGAAGCCAAAGCACAGGCAGAAGCCATCTACCAGGAATGGAAAAACGGTGCCCAAACCGAAGATTCCTTCAGCGAATTGGCTGAAAAATATTCGGAGGACACCGCAGAAAAAGGACTCTATGAAGATGTATATCCAGGCGAAATGGTTACATCCTTTAATGACTGGTGCTTTGATGATGCACGAAAACCAGGTGATACCGGCATTGTGGAAAGTTCCTATGGATATCACATTCTGTATTTCATTCAGAAAAACGACACGCCAACCTGGAAGGTGCTGGTCAACAAGGATTTGATCAGCCAGAAGCATCAGGATACGATCACTGGCTATTCCGATACCTATCAAATAAAAGTAAAAGAGAAAAACATCAAAGATCTGGAACTGATTCAGTAAGTTCTGTTGCGGAATCTGCATCCGGCTGCTCTGCCGGATGGGATTCCAGCAACTGTGTTTTGATTCCATTGATGTCAATGCTTGGATCATCCAGATCAATCAACAGATAGCGCCGCCCATCAATGACTTGGGTACGCACTTTATCCGTTGCTTCCTTACCGATCTGAATGGTAATGTCTTCTGTTCGAATCACGGTTTTGGATTCCATTAAATTACAAGCTGCAAACGGCTTATTCTGGGTATTCTCCCGATAAGCGGTTTGCATTTTTTTTGCGGTTTCTTCGCTTACACCAGTATCTAAGAGCATATCCCGAATATGGATGTCATCAATAACCGGAATATCTGCATCATTGCTATGCTCCGCCGCAATTTCCTGAATCTTTTCATTGACACCGGTAATGACTGTATAGTTCAGTTCCTCTCCAACTACCGTTTCCATCATGGATTGGAAGGTTGCCTTTTCCTCCTGTGCAGTAACCGTAAATGTACAGCCCAGAACTTCTTCTACCATGCTGATATTTACTTTTTTCGGCTTGTTGGCAGAATATAAAACATGGTTGACATCCGGCCCACGTCCCGTAAAAGTCGGATACAGGAAGCCATCTGTTGGAATTTCTGCAACAATGCGGTCATACTCTGACTTCCGAACAATTGCATTTTCCTCTTCCTGATAAATCAAGCCATCCACCCGCAATTCCACCGGACAGATCGCCGTAACCAAAAAGGAATAATCGTGACTGTCATATGGATCAATCTCATCACTTTTGTTCTTTCGGAATACCGTATAGGTGCAATGTCCAATCAAAATGGCATAAGTAGAAACATACTCCATGTTGTTGACAATATGGTGCAGCATGGTATTGACTGCGGCATCATCCTTTAGCTTGGATTCCAGTGCAGCGTATAGCACGCCCTGCGGCGCATCCGGTTCATAGGCTTCATTGGGAAATTCATATTCCAGCAGCCCTTTTCCAAGCGTTCCTGCCAACACCCGTTTCAGGGTACGCATAAAACATTCGCTCTCTTCTGAGGGAATGTTGTGAAAGGCACGGGAACTCTGGCAGCGAATTTCCTTCTCTGCATCTACAAACGCCGTCACGACGTGATTTAAGGTAAATAAATCACTCGATTCCGAAAAATTGCGGCGCAGTTCATTCAATTCTTTCTTATTCATGTTGCATCCTTTTCTTATCTTGCAATTTCATATTCTTTCAGTACTTGATTCAGCTTTGCAACAGGCAGCCCCACTACATTAAAATAATCGCCTTGAATTTCAGAAACCAGCAGCGCACCTTTTCCCTGAATTCCGTAGGCGCCTGCCTTATCAAATGACTCACCAGTCTGTATGTAGGCATGAATTTCAGCTTCCGTCAGCGGATAAAATGTGACTTGTGTTTCCACCTGAAAGGAACGCATTTGTAAGCCATGTGCCAATGCAACACCTGTAATGACACGATGGGTACGTCCGGAAAGCTGCTGTAACATTTGCACAGCATCTGCTTCCGACTTGGGCTTTCCCAAGATCAACTGATCCAATACAACCGTGGTGTCACAGCCAATGACCAGCTGATCTGGAACCTGCATAGCAGTAATACCGGCTTTTAACTGTGCCAGATACTGCGCAGCATGGTCTGCCGGCAGTTCCGGCGGCAATGTTTCATCAATATCCGCTGGCAAAACAGTAAACCGTGAAGTAATCAGATGCAGCAATTCCTGTCTTCTTGGAGATGCAGAAGCGAGTATCAATTCCATTATAGCACGTCCTCCGGATTGTAATTCGGACGCAGCACCAATGCATCATTTTCTGTTACTTCCTGCTGATAAACCGTCTGCCATTCCTGCGGGGTAAAATCTTCTACCGATACGGATACATGGCATGCATTG
>FR899104.1:272502-294318 GCA_000437255.1 Ruminococcus sp. CAG:403 | reverse complement strand
TTGTTCATCTGTTCTTCCTTTTAACATTTTAATGGTAATATGTGGCATATCGATCCATTCCTCTCTTTTGTTTATTTGCAAATTTCAATGGAAAAATTTCCATCGAGATCTACTTTTAATCGTAAGGTTTTAATGTATTTATTATAGAAAATATCGATTTCCTTTTCTGTTGCGCCAATACGGGTTTCTTCATAAATCCGCTTTGCAAGCTCTTTTCCGTTTAAGGTCAAAATTTCCGGCAAATACTGTTCCAGGGTATGGAACAATACAGCTTTTTTGAAGTCCTCTGTATTGCCGGAACAAAAATCATCAATGGAACAATAATAGATATTATGATCGGAAAGGGCATGCTTAATGGCTTGCCCACACTTGTGGTATTCATACATGACCATAAATTTTGCATGCGGCATGGAAGAAATCAATCCCCAGTAATCCGAATCACTGGACACTAAGATGAAGGAAGAAATTCCATTTTCATAATAATCCCGACAGACACCGGCAGTCATTTTAATATCCACCAGCGACTTCTGATCGGTGACACGCTCTACTTCCACATGTTCAACCGGAATCCGAATGAATTTCTCCAGCCAATCCCAGCCACTTGTGGTATGGCAATCATCATACAGAATAATTTTTTCAATTTTTGCAAGAGCATCCTGATTTAGATTTTTTAAAACACCGTATAATTTATACACATCGGAATTCTCACAGTCCACGGCAATGGCTGTTTTTTCGCTGTTGTCAATAAATTGATAAATGCTATCTTTGGTTTCCTCATGCGCATCCCGATACTTGCTGCGATCTTCAAAATAATCTCCATGCATCGCATAGAGCAGACTTAAAAACTTTCCATCCGTATATAGGATATTTCCACGGTCTTCCGGCTGCCAATGAATATACATCTGAAACGGATAATAATTCAAATTTGCCATATATGTTTCAAACTCATGCCGCAGCACATTGGGCTTCGTATACTTTGGAATGACAAACAAATCCCGGATATAGTCCCAGTTGACCCAGTCGTGGAATAAATGCGCACACTTGTCAATATTTTCATTGATTAGTCTTGTAAAGTCCAGCATATACTTATCGGAACGGTAATTGGGCTGTACAATCTGGTATCCCCATCTTTCCAGCTGCTGAATTGCATTCTGGTCATACCATTCCAAGCGATTGATGTTACTGAGATTGTACCGCATTTCTTCATCTGTTTTTTTAAATTTTTGAAGCAAAACGGTACGAAGCTTGCAGAGCGAACGAATAACCGTAGCATCCTGATCTGCATATAACGTTTGCAGCAGATCATGGCATTCTTCCTCAAATTGCTGTTCCAGTGTATAATCTTTTACACCAATCAAATACGCAACAGTTGCTACTAAATCTTTTGTATCAACAGTCAACCATGTTCCTCCGTTCTAAATTGCTCCAACCTGAGAGCGGTTCTTTCCTGCTGATGCAGACACTTTGATCCAAACAAGCAAATGCTTACCAGAGCTGCATCCGTTCACAGGTCCACTCAACCCGACAGCCATCCTGCATATTTGCATGCAGATGCGTTGGATCCATATGAAATAAAAAACCGCCGCACTGTAAAATTCCTTCTTTTCGGTCTACAATGCGACCTACGATTTTATGTCCTTTCGCCGCAGTAATGGTGACAATGCAATCCGGAGTATGCGAATCCACTTCAGAGACATAGCGAATCTCACTACATGCCAACATCTGATCCACGGTATCTCCAATTGCATAAGCACCATGTTCACACTCTACTTTTACCATATTGTGTTCATCAAACAGCACCATACAGTCTGTCGTGCTGTTGATCGGCTGTATATTTAAAACAGTTGCCATTTTTATCACACTCCATTTATATAGAACTGCAACACCATACAGCAGTACGGTGTTGCAGACTATTCCTATGCTCTTTATTGTAACAGAAATCACAGCAGTTGTCAAGAATTTTTCCGTCTTTTCCAACTGCTTTCCACTGTGCTTTTACCGATGCATGGAAAATGCATCCATGTCATATCGTTCCAAATTTTCTTTTACCGTACGATGATCAGCTCGATCAATCATGCGATCTCGTGCCCGTTTCGCAGTTTGAATTTCCGTATGCCGGCTTGGACCGCCAACGCAGCCGCCTTCACATGCCATTCCTTCAATGAAGTCTGCCGGAAGCCGTCCCATCTTCAAAAGCAACAACGCTTTTTTGCACTCGGAAGCACCATTACACTGCTGAACCTGTATGCCGCTCGGATCTTTTCCCTGCTCTGCCATGCACTCTTCAATTGCTTTGGTTACGCCGCCATGGTTGGCAAAGCGCTTTCCAAATGTGCTGGCATCCTGCTGTTCTTCTTCCATTGGCTTCAAGGTTACACCCTTTGCACGAAGTAGCGCACGGATTTCTCCATATGTCATAACATAATCGGCATTTCCCGGAATTTTTTGATCGGCAACTTCGCTCTTCTTTGCCACACAAGGGCCAACAAAAACAGTTTTTACCTGCGGATCTCTTGATTTGATCAATCTGGAAACAGCACACATTGGAGAAATGGTCGTAGAAATATGATCCTCCAACATAGGATACTGCTGCCGTACCAAATTTACAAACGCCGGGCAACAGGAAGTAACCTTTTTCTCTCCCTTTTCATGGGCTTCTATCCATTCCTGCGCTTCATAGTAAGCAGTCATATCTCCGCCGAGTCCAACTTCCACCAAGTCCAGGAAACCAACTTCCTGCAACGCTTGTCTCCAACTGGAAAATGTAATGTTTTCTCCAAACTGTCCTTCTGTTGCCGGTGCCAGCATAGCCACCAGTTTCACACCATTGACAATATCCTTGCAGACATCTACAATACAAGACTTGGAACTGATCGCGCCAAACGGACAGCTATGAATACAAACACCGCATTGAATGCACTTCTTTTCATCGATGTAGCAAATCCCGTTCTCATCCATCTTGACTGCATCAACCGGACAGTTTCTTCTACAGGGACGAATCAGGTCTGCAATGGCATTATACGGACATGCAGCCGCACATCTGCCGCATTCCTTACACTTTGCCGGATCAATATGGGCACGGTTTCTGCCAATATCAATGGCACCGAATTTACAAGACTGCTGACAAGCCTTTCCCATGCATTTTTGGCAGTTATCCGTTACAACATATCTGGAAATCGGACAGCCTTCGCAGGCTGCACGCACTACCTGAATGGTCAAATCATTGGTTGCACCTTCCGCATTTTTTCCTTCTGCAAGCCGAATTCTCTGCCGAACAATTTCCCGTTCCTTGTATACACAGCACCGATACTTTGCCTGCGGTCCCGGCATCAGCCGATATGGCAGTTCTTCCTTTTTTTCTTCATACTCTCCGGAAAATACCAGCTTTGCAATCTCACATAATGTCTCATGTTTAATTTGAATAATTGTACCATCATTGGTAATCATAGCGTCCTCCTGTATGCTTCAAGATCGAAAGGATCTGCCAAACAGATCCGCCGGATTCAAAATCGTTCCTCACAAGTACCGGCATCCCATTCTTATGAAGACTGGTTTTCAAAAACTACTTGTATTATACCATAGCTTTTTTCTTTTGTAAAGAAAAATCACAAACTGCTTCACAGATACACATGGCATAAAATAGGAAACATCTTCAATAGGCAAATATTCCATCTCCGATAAATTCCCGCACCAACGACTCCTTTGGTACCTGCCCCACTGGAAAGGCAGTTGCTTGTTGCAGGAATGCACACAACATTTTTTGTTCCGGACTGGCATCCAGCTGCAAAATGTCTGCCTCCAAAAGCTGCTTATAGATGCCCAGTTCATAGGCATGGAAGGAATCCACTTCCAAATCGGCATATTTTTTATACGGCATAATATAATGCTGCTCCCCTGCTTCCACATGCTCCAGCATTTCCAAAGTTGCAGACAAGCTCCGATGCCGAAACAGACGATCCCGTATCATTCTGCGCAGCAACCGCAAAAAATACGGCTGCAAGACAGACGTACCATCCGTGATGCGTGTCCGCACACTGACATAAATCCGCACAATATGCGAGTTGGCTTCTGTAACAACCGCTGGATTGAGTGCATGAATTCCTTCTAAAATCACCAGTTCTCCCGGTTTTCTGGTGAGCGTCACACCAGAATCAATCCGCTTGGAATCCCGGAAGCGATACTTCGGCAATTGGGTCGGTTGACCCTGAAAAATCTGTAACAGCTGCTGATTCAAAAATGGAAGATCCAGTCGATCCGGAGATTCCAGATCGATTTTTCCTTCTGTTGCCTGCTGAATTTCTTCTGGTGTAAAGGTACGAAAATAATGATCCATGGAAAGCGTATGTGTTTCTGCACCCCAATCATCCAAAATGCGTTCCAGCATCATAGCAGTTGTCGTCTTTCCAGAACCGGAAGGCCCTGCAAGCAGGATAATGGGCTTTTCTTCCCGGGTATTGTAAATTTGTCTGGCAATGGTAAGCAGCTGTCTGGAATAGGCTTCATCCACCTGTCTGGCATATGCTGCCGGGTTTTCTGAAATGGCAGTATTTATTGCAGATAGTGCTTGTTGTATCACGGCTTCAACGCCTCCTTTTCGTCCAGCTCCTGACGGATATCCGCTTCTAATGCATGCAATGCCTCCAAGAAAGAATGTTCTGTTCCATGTGTGGTGTAGGATACAAAACTATCCAGCTGCACCTTATGAATGCTGTGAAAAATCATTTTTTCTACATTGGGATCTGACTGCATCAAAGTAGCAATCAATTCCTTGGTTGCCTTTCTGCGGGAAAGCTGCTGATCTTCCTGCGCACGCTGTGCAAATCGGCAGGCGCACTGCAGGAACTGCATTTGTTCCTGCTCCCCCCAAGCAATAATATCGGCTTCCCGTACACAATACAGCGGACGAATCAATTCCATTCCCGGGAAGTTTTTACTTTTCAAGCGAGGCAGCATACCTTGCAGCTGTCCCCCATACAGCATGGCCATCAAAGTCGTTTCAATAACATCGTTGAAGTGGTGCCCCAATGCAATTTTATTGCAGCCCAATTCTTTTGCTTTGGCATAAAGATGCCCTCGCCGCATACGGGCACATAAATAGCAGGGATGCTTTTCCTGCCGATTGGCTACCCGAAACACATTGGTATCAAACAGTTCGAGCGGAAGCCCCAGACGCTCCGCATTTTGCAGCAAAAGCGCACGATTATTCGGATGATAACCGGGATCCATAGATAAATAAACAACTTCAAAGGGAATCGTATGCATCCGCTGCAACAACTGCATCAGCTTTCCAAGCAGCATGGAATCTTTTCCACCGGAAATGCAAACGGCAATGCGATCGCCCGGTTCCAATAACTCATAGTTTCGAATGGCCCGCATAAACGGTTTCCAGATTGCTTTTTGATATTGTGTCGTTAGACGCTGCTCCAAACGCTGCCGATCATCCAGTTCTCTGCTCACTGTGCGTCCCCCTCCTGCAAAATGGCAACCGCCTGATAGCCCATTGTTGCATATCTTGCTTCTACCAAACTTCTATCATACGCCTTCAAGCCATTGTTTTGATAGGGGTCGTTCATATAATAATATTGCGCATCGTAGCCAACCAGAACCAAACAATGTTCACTGCGCTTCCAGGTAAATAATTCACCAGTTTCTGGAATCACCCACTTTGTGCCGGGTGTGCTCTGCACCATATTGATTGTTGCCCAG
Source organism: Ruminococcus sp. CAG:403 (assembly GCA_000437255.1). Taxonomy (GTDB): domain Bacteria; phylum Bacillota; class Clostridia; order Oscillospirales; family Ruminococcaceae; genus Ruminococcus_C. The sequence continues at coordinate 288,612 of FR899104.1, read as the reverse complement.
ATGAGAACCGGCTGTCCCTTTTCCAAATAATTGGTGCACAATCCACTCAAAGAGGTTCCGGTTAAATCATATGCCAAATCGCCATTTTGCAAAATCCGATTCATCGCATTTACAATAACTGGTGCATAGCAGCCATAGCCGGAACTATAATATGGACTGCCAATGAATGCCTGACTGGGATGTGGCCCATAGAGTACCCCATTTTCAGTATAAAGTTCCCCACGGTCTAAGTACTGATCGATGAACTGTGCAATGGCTACAGCATATCCATAATGTTGCAGCAGCATTACGGCACTTGCACTTTCACATCCCGTTGGGTATCCTTCTTGGCTGAGATAAGTAACATGCTGCATCACAAGCTGCACTTCCCCATTGCTATCGGTGGTCACTCCATGCAGTGTTTGATTGCAGACCAAAGCTCTTGTTTCCGGTGAAAAATAAAGTTGTTTTCCATCTATCGGAACAACGCCAACTGCTGCACGACCGGTTCCAAAGAAGTAATACTGCTCCGCATCAATTGTCTGCCAGCCAGTTGCAATTCGAGTACCATCCTCTTGGAAATAATACCAATTGCCCTGATCAGTCTGCCAGCCGGTTTGCAACAGACCATCTTCCGAAAAGCAGTAGAATGCACCACCAATTTGATGCATCCCCGTTGTCATGGTGTGGTCATTTCCAAAATGGTACCGCTGTCCATCCAGGATCTGCCAACCGGAAACGGCACATCCATCTGAATCAAAATAATAAGTAGCGCCGTCTATCTGCTGCCAGCCCAGGCAGGCCTTTCCATCTTCTCCAAAAAAGAACGCCGTCTCTCCCTGCTTGAGCCAGCCTGTCCACATGGTTCCATCTTGTTTGAAATAGTATTTTGCATCTTCCAGCTGTAAAAAGCCAGTTGCAACAGTTCCATCTGCCTGATAGTATCGCGTTGCACCATCCTGTGCAGTATAGAATCCAGTCTGCAAAGCACCGCTTTCTGCATCCAATGGATATGGAATGCCGTCAATCAGCTGCTCTCCTTTTTCCAATCCATGCTCTGCCGTCAAATAATAATAGACCCCATCCTGTTCCAGCCAACCAAGTCGTGCCGTGCCGTCTTCTGGAGCATAATAATAGGTAGCCTGATCGATGGTCACCCAGCCAATTGTCTGCACGCCTTGTGCATCAAATTGATATGGAACCCCATCAATCAGAACTGTTCCAGTCTGTACTACACCATCATCGTCCGCATAGTACCAATTTCCTTCTGCATCCTGAAAATGATGCAGCTGAAGCTGTCCGCTGTCCACAGAAAAATAATACGGATGATCCTGTTCCGCAGTTCCATCTAAATTGCTCTGAAAGCCAGTCAGCTTTCCCTGTTCTTCCGTGACATAATACCGACTCCCTCGATAGGAAACCCATCCATATTGCGGTGTGCCAAGTTCCGGATCATAATAATATCGTTTTCCACCAATAGACTGCCAACCAGTTTCCAAAAAGCCATCCGGTGAAAACCGATAGGGCGTTCCGTCAATGGTAATCAGTCCTGTAGCGACCTGTCCATCTTCCTGTATGTATTGCCATTCGCCCTGTGCACGCTGTATCCAACCGTTCTGCTCTTCTGCATCAGCGTGCCATGAAATTCCGCCTAGCAGAAGGCTGCATGCGCTTCCGCCGGCAATCCATTGTAAAAACAAATGCTTCTTTGTATGCTGCATATCTTGATCATTCTCCTTTTTGCTTTCATTGTAGCATATCTATTGATATTTGTCAAAAGCATTTTACCCTATAAAGAAAAGGTCATCAGCGCATTCGTACTGATGACCTTTTCTAATCTGGTGCCGCTGACCGGACTTGAACCGGTACGGATTTTACTCCGAGGGATTTTAAGTCCCTTGTGTCTGCCTATTCCACCACAGCGGCAACACTATTATTATACTACAGAATATCAACCCTGTCAAGCCTTTTTCCAGAAAAATTCAGGAAGAAACATCCATCATCTGCTTTCACAGTCATCTTGTGGAACAATTCTCTTTTCAAAAGTTCCAAAATATGCTATACTAATTTCTAGATCAAACGAGCAAGGAGTTTTTGAAATGAAATCAACCCGAAAAGGCACTTCCCATATCAACATGCCGGAAGGACCTCTCATAAAAAGCATTCTGCTATTTGCACTCCCGATTGCTGCAAGCAGCATTCTTTAGCAGCTCTTCAACTCAGCAGATACCGCAATTGCCGGAAAATTTGGCAATCCAGATGCACTTGCCGCAGTTGGAACAAATGGTGAAATCGTCGCATTATTAGTAAGTCTTTCCGCTGGCTTTGCAGTCGGCGCCAATGTGTGAATTGCACATCTGATTGGTTCTGGAGAACGGGAAAAAATTCCGAATGCCATTCATTCCGCCGTGCTGCTTTCGATTCTTTTGGGTTTATTACTTGGCATCATTGGGCAGTGGCTGGCAAAGCCACTGTTGCTGCTGATTCATACACCAAGTGACATCCAAACCGCAGCCATTCAATACTTAAAACTTTATTTTGCAGGGATTCCCTTTCTATTTCTCTATGATTTTGCAGCAGCTATTCTACGGGCAAACAGCGACAGCAAACGTCCGCTTGCCGCTTTGCTGCCGGCAGGTGTTTTAAATGTGTTTCTCAATCTCTTTTTTGTAATCGTCTGCCACCTCAGTGTCATTGGCGTTGCACTCGCCACTGATCTTGCAACCGCTGTCAGTGCCTGTTTTGTGGTAGATTGGTTGATGCACGAACCGGATGTATTTCAATTTTCCTTCCGAAAATTACGTTTGCACTCCTTGGATTGCAAAAAAATTCTGCAAATTGGAATTCCTGCTGCTTTGCAGGGTGCTGTTTTCTGCATTGCCAATATCTTTATCCAGTCCTCTATCAATACTTTTGGAAGCAAGGCAGCCGCAGGCTCTGCAATTGCTATGAATTTTGAATACATCGCTTACTATGTCAATACTGCCTTCGGACAGACTGCAACTACCTTTATCAGTCAAAATGAAGCCGCCAAGCAATTCAAGCGCTGTAAAAAAATCTTTACAGTTTGTCTGTGTCTCTTGCCATTGTCAGCGCCTGTCTCATCATCTTCCCCATTGTATTCTTTCGCAAACAAGCGTCTGGTTTGTTCTCCTCCTCTCCGGATGAAATACAATATGCATGCGAACGAATCTGGATCATTCTTCGTTTGCAGCCGCTTTGCTGCCTATACGAAATTCCGGCATGGACGATGCGAGGGCTCGGTTATTCCACCCTTCCGGCAGCAGAAACTATGTTTGGAATCTGTGCCATTCGAATTCTCTGGATATTCACCGTATTTGCACACACACAAACATTAAATAGCCTTTTCCTTGTATTCCCGGTTACCTGGATACTAACTGCTGCAATGGTTCTGATTACGTTTTTCATCGTATGGAAAAAGAAATTTTCTTCCCCGATCCATCCCTAAAGTAAAAATTCTCAAAAGTCTGTACAGAATGCAAAAACTATGCTATACTAAAGCGTGTCCTTATCAAAGGGACACGCTTTCTCTTATAAAAAGAACTGGAAAGGAAGTTTTTATATGCCTAGTACATTTGGTGCCGTTCATCTGGCGCACGATTGTATCAAACGATTTGTACGTCCCGGCGATATCTGTATCGATGCAACAGCAGGAAGAGGGCGGGATACCCTGTTTCTCTGTCAATTGGTTGGAGAAACAGGAACCGTTTATGCATTTGACATTCAAGCGGATGCCATTGCCAGTACCCGTGAATTACTGGAACAGCATGGCTGCAACGCCCAGGCACGCCTTTTTCAAACCAGTCATGCCAATATGAAGCAGCTGGTTTCAGGGCCGGTTCGTTGCGTTGTCTTCAATTTTGGCTGGCTGCCGGGCGGCGATCACAATATTTGTACCCGCACGCAATCAAGTCTATCTGCCATTGAACAAGGGCTGGAACTGCTGGAAGAAGGCGGCATCATGAGCCTTTCCATTTATTACGGCAAAAACAATGGCTTTGAAGAACGAGATGCTATTTTGGAATACTTAAAACAGCTGGATATTCGAACCTATAGCGTACTGGTTTCTCAATTCTACAATCGCCCCAATTGTCCTCCCATCAGTGCGACCATTTTTAAGTTTACCAATTTATAAAAGTCCACTGCATTGCAAAAAGGCAGTGCCTTCCGTTTGCAGAAATTCCTCTAAAAGGACTTTGTTTTCCTCGGAATGATCGACTTCTTTCACATAAAGCTGCACACATTGCTCAATTGGAAGGGAGCCTGCCTGTGCCATTGCACCAATTACCAAAAGGGAAGCAGTGATACGTTCCAGCTTGATTAAAATGGCATCATCTGCAATGGCCTGCAAGTAATATTGAAACAGCATGGCGATGCAGTAATTGACCTGCTTTGTTTCCCACGCCTTCTGCCAGGGTGTCCAGCTGTCCGCCTGATTGGCTTGTTTGAGCAAACGAGGAAATAATTCCGTCATGCACTCCATTTTCTGATGAACAGCAAGCAGAGACCGCATCCAATTTGATGGAATTTCACTTCCAGAACGCCAAACCGGCAGCTCTGGAAGCTGCGGATGATACACAGTATCCCATTGCAGCTGTAGCGCATCGCCATATTGCAAGCAGCGTGCCAACCGTTCCGGAAGTGCATGTGCGGTATCATACAAAATAGAAGCCAGCTGTTCCCTGGAAGCCTGTAAGAATTGCATCCGCTTCTCGTCATAATCTGCCTGAATCTCCGGCTCCTCCTCTGCGCACTGCGTTTGCAACGTCAGCCTTTGCTGGGACAAAATCAACCGGGCAGCTTCTGGACAGGCCAAAGACAAATAATATTCCTGAAACGTACCATAATCCTGCTTCATACGGGGAAACTGGCGGCAAGTGTCACATAGCCCTTCCTCCCCCAACTCCAGTTGCAGCTCACATAAATGTGCCGTATTCCAAAACGGACAGCGTTCATTCTCCAACAAAGTAAAGATGCGATCGCCGTCTGAGTCCGTTGTCAGAACACGGCGTATTTTTTGTCCAAGCGCCCCCTGTACCGTCTGATACTTTGCTTCTGTGCACGGATCCACAACAATTTCCCAGCCCACACAGCAGCTGTCCGGACAGGCTGCTGCAAGGCAGCGAAACGATGGATAACAAGAAAAGTAACTTTTTTGCATCTGCATTCTCCCAATTGATTTACGTCAGAAGCGGACGAATTGCTTCCAAATAGTTTGCATCGGTATCTTCAAACACTTCCTCACCAGCAAGCAGATCAGCTTGCAGCAAGTATTCCTGTGCTTTTTGGAGTTGTTGCAGTCAACAGCCAGGTTGCCACTTCCAAAATCAACTTTGGCTCCGGCAGTAAATCAAACACTTCCTGATAGCACGCATATGCCTGTTCAAACTGCCCTTGATCTGCAAGTTCATCACCAGTCTCGCTGAGGCTGGTGATTTTTTGATCGATCTCATCCGATCATTCCATGTTTCTCTTTCCCCTTTTCTTGCTGCAAAGCCGCCAGCAATCCACTGCAACCTGCCGCAAGTTCTGAAAAAGTTGTTGCAAAATCTCCGCTGTACCATGGATCCGCAATATCTGCTTGTCTGCCGGCAAAGGTCAGGAGCCGGTAAATTTTACCGTCCGGATCCTGCTGGAAAATTTGCTGCATATTCCGAATATTGGCAGCATCCATGCCAATAAAATAATCGTAATTTGGATAATCCTCCCGTTTGAGCTGCACAGCTGTTTTTCCGGCACAGGAAATACCGTGCTTTTTTAGCTCTGCTTTTGCTGGCGGATAAACCGGATTTCCGATTCCATTCCAGATTTCTTCTGTGCTGGTTGCGCTGGAGGCAATGACAAATTCATCCTGCAATCCAGCTTCTGCCACAAGCTTTTTCATGATAAACTCCGCCATCGGCGAGCGACAAATATTGCCGTGGCAGACAAACATAATCCGTATCATCCTTCTATCATCTCTCCATTTGCAATCCGTTCTGCAAGATCATTGAGATATACCCACCGCTCCATTTTTTCTTCCAATTCCTGTTCCAACTGCTCCTTTTTCGCAGATAATTCTTGCAGCTTGACGTAATCAGAAGTCGACTGCAGCAGCTGTGCCTCCACTTCCTTAACCTGCTGTTCCAGCTGTGCAATGGTATCGTCAATGGTATCGTATTCCCGTTGTTCCTTGTAGGAAAACTTCAGTTTTTTCTTGCCAACAAAGACACGTTCTTTCTTTTCTGTTTGTTTTTTGGGCTTTTCGGCAGAATCCTCCTGAAAGGCTTTTGCTGCATAATCCTGATAGTTTCCATTGTAACGGCGAATTTGACCGGTTCCGTTGAGTTCCCAGATCTCCGATGCCATTTTATCCAGGAAATAACGATCATGCGAAATGGCAATTACCGCACCATGGAAGTTGCTGAGATAATCCTCCAGAATCGTCAGCGTTGCAATGTCGAGATCGTTGGTCGGTTCATCCAGCAAAAGGACATTGGGAGCTGTCATCAAAACCTTGAGCAAATAAAGGCGCTTCTGCTCTCCGCCGGATAGCTTTTCAATGCGATTCCATTGCAGCTCTGGTGTGAAGAGAAACCGCTCTAGCATCATGGAAGCAGTTACTGTTCCATCCGGTGTCTGAATGCGGTCGGCAGTTTCCTGGATATATGCAATAACCCGCTGTGTGGGATCCATCTGCTCACATTCCTGTGAGAAATAACCAATGCGAACGGTATCTCCAACTGTAACAGTCCCCTGATCCGGCTGCAAAGCACCACAAATCAGCTTGATGAGAGTAGATTTTCCTGCACCATTCTGCCCCACAATTCCAATCCGAGCATCCCTTGGCAACTGATAAGAAAAATCTGCAACGAGCATTCTTCCATGGATGGACTTAGAAAGATGTTCCAGTTCGATGGTTTTCTTTCCAAGTCGGGAAGCAACTGACTGTAGCTGCATCTTTTCCGTTTCCACTGGGCGTTCTCGATTTTCCAGTTCATAAAACCGTTCGATCCGATCTTTGGATTTGGTTCCTCTGGCGCGCACACCACGACGAATCCACTCTAACTCCTGTCGATACAGCGTCCGATTCTTTCGTTCCTGCGCCTGCGCATCTGCTTCCCGCTGTGCCTTTTGTTCCAAATAAGTCTGATAATTTCCGTTATATGAAAATAGACTGCCATGATCCACTTCTACAATTTTCTGTGTCACACGATTTAAGAAATACCGATCATGCGTTACCATAACAATGGCACCACGATATTTTCTCAGCTGATCTTCCAAAAGCTGTACGGTTTCATTGTCAATGTGGTTGGTTGGTTCATCCAGCAGCAAAATATCACTCGGCTGAATCAAAGCCGCTGCAATTCCTGCCCGCCGCCGTTCCCCGCCGGAAAGTGTTCCAATTTCCCTTGTAACGTCGGAAATGCCAAGCTTTCCAAGAATCGATTTGGCTTCGAACACCTTTGCTTCTTTCAAATCCTCTGGAAGATGCAGCATCACTTGTTCCAGCACACTGCCATGCGCTTCGAATTCCGGAATCTGTGGCAAATAAGAAATTCGTACGCCACTGGTGCGAATCACTTCACCGGAATCTGCCTCTTCTGCGCCAGCAAGAATGCGTAACAGCGTTGACTTTCCTGTTCCATTGACACCAATGATACCAACTTTATCTCCTTCATTCAGAAAAAAAGAGACATCATCCAGCACACGCCGTTCCATATAGGTCTTTGAAAGATTTTTTGCAGATAGTAATATCATGACTTGCTCCTATTGTATAAATTCCATATCCTTACCGGCATCCTCTTGTTCATCCGACCATAAAATGGTCTGATTCGAATAGGAAAAACTGCCGCTTCCATCGGTATAGCATACCGTAACAGTTGGGTCAGAAGATGCATCCTGATAAACATATTCTGTCTTGGTTGCATTTCCAGTACATACCAACTTCTTGCTCGCTGCATCATATACCAGCGGATACTCCCATTCTGTATGGGCAAAAGCGCTGTCTGCCCATGAGATCCATCCAAGATAGGAACCATCTGTATTTTCTGTAATCCGCAGCGTTGCCCTGCCGCATCCCCATACGCCCAAGTAACATACCGGCATGTTTTCGGTAGAGTCTGTTTCATCCCCTTTTCCATCGTCTGCAAGTCCACCTACCAAAACATAGTGCACCGGATTGGCTCCATCGGTATAAAAATCTCGCAAGATTCCGGTCTGTGTATCGGCGAATTTAAAATACAGTGCTCCATCATCTGTATAGAAATAATACCAATTGGTAACGGTATCGCCCTCTTTTTCCGTTTCACATTGAATCAAACCGGTTTGTTCCAAACTGCCCGTTGCATAATATGCAGAAAAGTTCCCGTTTGAATCAATGGAGAGATGCGCTGCATCCAGACTTCCATCCACATACCAATCTCCTTCTATTCTGCGAAAATCGGTCTGCTGAACGGAAGTCGGTTCTGTTTGCCGAGTCGTGGTAGTTTGCACCTGCCCGCTCTCAGAAACGGACTGTTTTGTCGTTTGAATCGATTCTGTAGTTGTTTGCTGAACTGTGCTACTAGATGTCAGTGAAGAAGAGTCCTCTTGATTGCATCCGACGCTGCTGGCAAGCAGTGCGAGTATCCCAATAAAAAGTATGCTTTTTTTCATTGTGTTTGCTCCGATTCTATCATCTAAATTTATTCTGCAATTTTTCTATACACAACATGATATAAAAAGTTTCCAAGATAATTGCGAAAAAGAGAAAAATACTCCGTTTTCTCTACTTTACATCCGTGATAACAGAGGATGTCATAGACAACGCCAGCCTCTTTCAGCTTCTCACCAGATGCCTGAAAACCATTTCTTTCATAGAATTGCATCCGACTGCGCCGCTGTTCATAATTGGAATAGGACTGATCCACTTCTTCTGCGCAAAGAATAATCCGATATCCAGCATAGCGGCTGCAAATTTCCTGCAAAATTCGTCCGCCGTATCCTTTCCCACGCAGGTTCTGATCAATTGCAAAATAGAGAATATACAACAAGTCCTTCCAATAAACACAGTACACCAATCCAACATACTGCGCACCTTCATAGACGGTATAAAATGCAGACGTTTTTGGATGGGTGAAACACTTCACCATCCACATCGGCATCCGTTCTACTTTCGGAAATGCCTCCTGATACGTTGGCTTTGCAATGCGAAACTCATTTTCTTTAAACAGCATGTCTATTCTCCTCCAGTTGCATCTTCTTGCTGTCTGTTTTTAGGATTGTTAAATCCTTTCCCTTTCACAAATAAGAATGCGTGCGATGCATATCCGTCACTAATTCTGGATTATCTGCTCGCATACGATCCAGCAGTACGTTCAAATTGTGATAATCCGCTTGGATGGCAGCAGCCTCTTGTGCTGTAATTCCAACCAGTTGCAGGAACTCCAACTTTCCATGTACCGTATCTTGCGTCTGTGCAGATGAATCCGAAACGATCACCCATGCAGTAATCGCAGAACCTTTTCTCAATGCCGTTCCATTTCCAGGAATGCAGTCTCCAACCTTACAGTAACGTTCCGATTGATAGGTGTATCTTGCAAGTATGGAAAGGAGATCCAGTGCCCAAAGGCAGTCCTCTACCCGATCTTCCTGGAGCTTCATGGTCATCTCATAGCCCCATCCATTGTATGGTTCTCCAAACGCCTCCGCATCGGCATATAGCACACTCATTCCATAGGTTACAATATGCTGATAGCCTCTTCCGGACGGATAAATGGAATATCCATCTAAAAACTCATCGCCGCCAAACATGGCCCTCTCTTGAAAATCGGTTCCATAATGAGCTGGCTCCACACCTGGATAGAGCCGTTCAAATTCTTGGTCAATCGCATCCCATCCTGGTGCCCAATCTTCCTCTTCCTGCATTCTTTTACAATATTCTTCTTTTGTCATAGCTGTCTCCTTTTTAGAATTCAACTCAAAAAATATGCCATGCGCTGGTTTTATTATTTCCAGTATACCATATGACATATGAAAAAGCAAGCTGCTTTCCGGCAAAAAGGAACACCCATTCGAAACAATAACGTTTCAAATGGGTGTGTATCCATCGATTATTTCCAAGTTCCTCGTCGTTTTCGAATGGTGTAATACATACTGTTTTCCATTGCCATAACTTTTTCCACTGGAACACTCTTAAAGACTGGCATCCTCATCTTATACTTGATCCAGAAGAACGAATACACGCCAAGCACGAAGAACGTTAAACCGGTCAGTATCCAAATTGCATTTCGTTCGGATGGATCGGATGAAATATTCAAAATCATATAGACCGTTCCGGCAATTCCAATCAAAGGAAACAGCGGACCACACGGAACCTTAAAGGAACGTGGTGCTTTCGGCAGCCGCTTTCTCAAAATCAAAACATCAATATGTGCCAAAATATAAGAAATCATCCAGAAAACAGAACCAACCAAGATCAGGAAGGAAATGGCATCGGAAGAATTGTTACTCAATGCGGCAAAAATGAAAATGAAAACACTGACAAAAACCACACCAACATAAGGAACGCCACGCTTGTTGGTCTTTGCAAAAACCTGCGGCATCATGTTCATTTTTGCCATGCCCTGGCAAATGCTTGCCAATGCGTTTACCGTGGAATTCTGCGTGCTGATTACAGCAAATGCTGCAACAAGCGTCATCCACATCTTTCCGAACGGCCCCAGCAAATTCATGCCATACAGCAGATGCGGAGCCGGAGAATTGGCAAGTTCGCCCCATTCCACATAATTGTGGAAACCGAATACCATAATGATTTGTACCACACAAATCAAGCCCAATCCGATCATCATGCCGAGCGGAACATTCCGCTTGGCATTCTTAACATCCTTGGAGACCGGAATGACATATTCTGCACCAATAAAGAGCCAGAATGCAACAGCGGTCATGGAAGCAATGCTGCTAAAGTCCGTCGTCATGCTGTAGGGCTGTTCCACCTTTGCGCCCGTTCCCAGTCCGATGGCGCCAATGATTCCCATTACCAGCATAGAGCCGACCAACAGGAACGCCACAATATCCTGGATTTTTGCAAAGATGTCAACTCCATACAAATTGGCAATCATCAAAAATAACGTTACAATAAAAGTATACGCCAAACTCGGAAGCGGCAGCATGGAAAAGGTATCCGACATTGCGAAGGAAAAGATGGAGGCTTCTACTCCGCAGGAAAGCATATTACAAATCAAATATCCGCCGACCATAGAAATCAGCGTTGGAAATGGACCCATGCAAGCAAGTGTATATTGTGCCAGTCCGCCCGTTGTGTTGGGCATCAAGGCATTTAACTCCGAAAGCGAAGCAACGGTTGTCATATTCAGCAGACAGGCAATGATCATCGCAAAGACGAACACAACGCCAATGGTACCGGCTCCCTGTCCCAAGGAGACCAGACAGCTTGTTGCAATAATCAATCCCACAGAAATAGAGACAACGCTCCGAAGTCCTAGTTTTTTTTCACCATGCTCGGAAGCCATATTGTTTCACCATCCTTTTTAAAGTGCGTCTTCTCCTTCGTCTCCAGTTCTAACCCGAATTACATTGGTGATGTCATAAACAAAAATCTTACCGTCTCCGATATGACCGGTATACAATTCTTGCTTAATCAGCTCTACAATTTCCCGCACTTTTTCTGTTCTGACAACAATGCTAATCTGCTGCTTCGGCAGCAGCTCCATTTCATAGTTTTCATCTACTTCATATTCCTTGGTGCCTTTTTCCACACCGCAGCCCAATACCTGTACAACTGTCATTCCTCTGACACCAGCCCGGCTGAGGACGGATTTTAAACCTGTTAATTTGGACATGCTTGTGATAATTTCAATTTTTGATAACTGCATAGGTCATTCTCCCTTTTTCATTGATTCTCTTCCTATTCAAACAGACCTGTTGGACAAAAGCAAGCTGCGGTATTGTTCCGGTGTCTTTCCGGAAAAACATTTAAAATCCTTCATCATATGGGATTGATCGTAATACCCGCACAAGATTGCCAATTCATCCATTCTATTGTTTGTAATATTCTGTTCCATTAGATGCAGCATGTGCTGAAACCGGATAAACCGCTCGAACAGCTTCGGAGAAATTCCGTGAACCTGTTCAAAAGTTCTGCGAACATAGCAGGCAGAATATCCTGTTTCTTCACACAGTGCCTGAATGCTGATGGTTCCATTTGTTTCGTAGATCCGCTTTCGAATATATCGCTCCAAATTGTACCGCGTTCCCTGCAACTCTGAAAACTTTTTGGAGTAAGTACGCAGAAAAATCTGCGAACGTTCCTGAATACTCGTTCCATTTGCAATTCGTTCCGCAAGATAATCTTCGAATCGATCTACATCCAAACATAAATCGGTATTTACCACTTCCTGAATGGTTAGCCCATCCGGAAGCAAACATTGTCCAGGATAAAATCGGACTCCAAAGTAAGTTCTTCCCGGTTCAAACATCCATTGCTTGACCTGCAAAACGGTTCCGCCGATAGAAGCGTGGACATCCTGTTCATGGATGCCAAAAACAAGATCAACACTTCCATCCGGAACTGCATAAAATTGATGCACGCCGTCCTCCGCAATGGTAAATTCATAAAACTCGGAAATACCGACTCCGTTTCCGCTGATTCTGCGATAGTGGTCGGCTTCCAGAGGCAAATAAGGCTGAACCGGAAGCATTTCGTTTTGTTCCACCATCGTACACTCCCTTCCAATTGATTTACGCCATTTCCGGCTCCTCCCACAATGGAAGCCGTACGCCGATTCCCTGTTTCAGCGCATTTCGATAAACGGTACCGCCCCATGCAATATCCTCTACCGGCATGCCACCAACAGAATATACAATGATTTCATCGTCACTTTCTCTACCAGGATGTTTGCCTTCAATAATATCCGTGATATCAATGATATCCTCTGCGGCAATCTTTCCTTCATGCTCCAGGTCCGTAAACTTTGTACCGACAATCTGTACCTGCGGATAAGTTGGATATGGATATTCTTCCTCCCAAGCTTCATACAGCTTGGAATTATCCACTACCAGCTTACAGTGATTTGCTAGGAAATCATCCTCAAACCGGGCAGCAGATGGCATGCTGATGAAAGCACCTTTTTTTACCCATGCACTGTCGATATAGGGGAAGGATGCTTCATCATCCCGTACAACGGTGGTCATACTAATGATATCACTGTCTCTTATTGCCTCTTCCAGCGTATCACATACGGTAACATGCTTAATTTGCGGACACTCCTTCTTGACAAATGCAAGGAAAGAATCCATCGACCGCTGTCCACGTCCTTTTACCTTCAGGGTATCCAAATTCGGGCAAACACTGACAAATGCAGCCAAAGAGGTTTTTCCCATTACACCTGGTCCTACAATGGCAACTGTCTTTGCATCTTTTCTGGCCAGATATTTGGCACCAACCCCCGGAATGCCGCCGGTTCGATAAGAACTAATCAAATTGGCAGACATCAATGCCAGCGGAGCACCGGTATCCTTGTCGTTGAGCATCATCATCAAAATCGAACGGGGCAATCCCTTCTTTTTGTTCTCTACATTGGAACCATACCATTTCATACCAGCCATTTGGTAACTGCCGCCAAGGTAAGCCGGCATTGCCATAAACCGTCTTTCATCGGCATTCTTTGGCATGCCCGGAAACGGCGGGTCATCCGGGAACATAATCATACATCCGTGGGAGTTGTGATTTTTTCCGCCCATTACGTAGTCCCCCTTATTCAGGGTAATCAAAAGGTCTTCCATTACCTCTACGCACTGCTTCATATCCTTGACACCCGCCCGAATCATATCCGGTTCGCTGAGGTATAAAAAGTCAATCTTGGTATCCATCTGTAATTCCTCCTGTTTCTTTGAACTGTCAATGAAAAATTCGCATGTGATTAAATCACTGCATGAAAACGATCATACCGAAATGCCTGTAAATCCAGCATGGGTGCTTCCTCCGCAGCCAACTGCGCCAGCAGCTGTCCAACTACCGGAGAAATGCCAAATCCATGTCCGGTAAAGCCACAGGCAAGAATCAGACCCGGTACTTCTTCTACCGGGCTGATTACCGGGACACCATCAATGCTGCGGTCTTCATACCCTGCCCAGGTTCTGACGATTTTGGCATCTGCCAATTTGGGAACATACTTCATAATACCACGGCAAATACAAGGCGCTGTAATGCTGCTGGTACGCCGCATGCCATTGTCTAAGTTGGTACTTTCTAAGCCGGAAGCGCCGCCAAACACGAAAGAACCATGATTGGTCTGATGTCCGTAGAAGTCTGCATCTGCTGTTCCCAGCATCTGCGGAAACAGTTTGGGTTCTGCCTCCGTTACCAAGGCTTCAATCAACTCTGCACACATCGGCACGTCAATTCCAACTGTCTGTGTCAGGAACCGACTTTCATAGCCTGCTGCAACAATTATCTTCTTTCCTTCATACACATTGTTTTTGGTAACAACACGCTGTAACTTACCCTGTACTTTTTCCAGTGCAATGGCTTCTTCTCCTTGTAAAAAAGTGACACCCAATGCTCTTGCACATTTATAAAAGCCGAGTGTAGTTGTCAGCGGATTGGCATGCCCATCGGTTGGGCACCAGCTTGCACATGTCACTTCATCACTCAGATACGGATTGATTTTCCGGACTTCGTCTCCATCAATCATCCGTACATTCAAACCGCAGGCAACTGCCCGATCGGTCAATCCCTGCAAGATTTCCCGGTGCTTCTCCGTTTTTCCCAATCTCAGATTGCCTTCCTTGTGATACTCGACATCTACGCCAAGTTCTTCGGAAAGGGTCGGCCACACATGTTCTACTGCATGAATCGCAAGTGGCAATTCTCTGGGATCTCTGCCGGACTGCCGCACACCGCCGCCATTTCGGCTGGAACCACCGTTTCCAACACTTTGATCCCGATCCAAGACCAGAACGGACATTCCCTTTTTCGCACTATAATATGCTGCGGCACAGCCAATGACACCGCTTCCGACAATAATAAGATCTGCTGTTTTACGCATCTTCCTGTCCCTCCTTTGCCTCGGCTGCAAAAATTCTCATTTCAATCGGACGCATTGGTGCTCTGGAGGTTGCCGGTTCCAACAATGCAGGCGAAACATGCAGCTCTCTTGCAACGATGCCCTTTACCAACTTGGCACAGGTCTGTCCTTGACATAAGCCCATCCCAGCACGCAGATACCGTCTGATTTCTGTAATGGTATACATCCCATCATGCACTGCTTTTCGAATCTCACCCTTTGTAATCTCCTCACAACGACAAATAATCCGATCATCGTCCGGTTCTGGAACAAATGCTTCCAACAGCACACTTCTATCGTAAATGGATTCCATGATCATCCCTCGCTTTCAGTCCGCTTTATAAAATCTTGCTCGCATTACCATATCAGCAGGTACTTTCATTGTCAGCAAATTGGTACGGTCAAATGCTGGTGAAGTACGCACTTGCAGCACTTCCGCCTCACAAACTTTTGTTCCGCTTCTATCATACCCAAATCCTTTCTCGCCCTTTTGCGGCAGCGGCAGGAATTCGTACGGAATGGTAATGGCACTGTAACCCGGCTCATATTCTTCCTGTACCAGGAAAATTGCCTGTCCGGAGCAAGAAGCTACACAAAGGCCACAGCCAATACACTCTTTTTCTTCATCCACTGCCGGCAACGCCGTAATGTGAGAGCCAATTCGGATGCAATGCTTGGGACATGCATCCTGACAAGGATTACAAGGAATATTCTGCACGCACTCAATAACAGGATGGATTTTCTTGCTGCGTGTGACACCAGGAAACCGTGTAATTTCATCTTCTGCCACAAAGCCCTTTTCCAACAGATTCATGGAAGTATCAATGCCTTCCTCTGTCTTTTCCATCAGCTTTCCACGGTTACCCGGTGCAAACATGCTTCCCCGGTGCAAACATGCCCTGCCGCAGTTCTTCCAATGCATGCTGATTCTTCTGATACTCCGTTTCCAGCTCTTCTTTGCCAATATATCCCAAGGAACAGGCTGCCGCAATACCAGCAATTCTGCCTTCGATCATAGCGGAGCTGGCTTCTTCAATGCCAGAAACATCTCCGGCAGCAAAAA
>FR899104.1:270781-272424 GCA_000437255.1 Ruminococcus sp. CAG:403 | reverse complement strand
TATCCTCCATTTTGCAGCCTGCCATTTTCAACAGCTGCGACATTGGAGAAAGTCCAACTGCCAAACAAATGGTATCAACATCGAAATGCTGTTCGGTTCCGGGAATAAACTGGAAATGGTTGTCCACTTCCGCAATGGTAACACCGGTTACATGATCGGTTCCCTCTGCTTTTTGAATGGTATGGGACAAATAAAACGGAACGCCGCACCGTGCAATTTTGGCAGCATGTACGCCATATCCGCCAATTCTCGGTGCTGCATCTACCAAGGCAACCACCTCACAGCCAGCTTGTAGCAGCTGGTAGCTAACGACCAATCCAACGTTTCCGGAGCCAAGCATCAAGACACGTTCACCTGGCCGAACGCCATATAAATTCATCATCGTCTGTGCAGCGCCGGCACCAATAACACCCGGGAGGGTCCATCCATCAAAGGTTACCATGTTTTCGGATGCACCTGTTGCAATCAGAATGGTATCTCCTTTGTAGTGGTGTACCGCTTCTCCAATTCTTACTACCACTTCTTTATCCTGATACATGCCGATGACAGTTGCATGCAACACAACTTCTACCCCAAGGGAAGCAGCTTCATCCAGAAGCTGTTGTCCAATGACAAATCCTCTGATTTTTGCTTTATGCTCCTTCGAGCCAAAGAACTTATGAATCTGCTTAAACAGCTGCCCACCTGGCTTTTTATTTTCATCGAAAACGGCGACCCGCATGCCTCTCTTTGCAGCTTCAATGGCTGCGGACAGTCCGGAAGGGCCAGCACCAACGATGATAAAATCATATCTTTTCATGTTTTTCCTCCGTTTCTTGTCTGGTTCCTATTCCTGTGATTTTGCAGATACGCCATATTGCGTCTGTACCTGCATGCCTTCCTGAAGCGGTGTCACGCAAGTTCGAATATTAGGCTTTCCATCTACAACCATGACACAGTCGGTACATCTTCCAATGGCACAAAAGATTCCTCTTGGCCGATGTTCTTTCTGCGTATAACGGTGTACCATAACACCTGCTGCTTTCAGGGCAGCGGCAATTGGTTCCCCTTCGTAGCCCTCCATCGGCGTTCCATTGTACGTAAAGGTTACCTTTTTGCCCTTTTCCGTTTTTCCAAGAATCGGATGCTCTTGTATGCGGCGTTTCATTTCCATATCGATTCCTCTTTTCTAGAACTGCAAAAAGGCGCCTGAATTTCATAAATTCAGACGCCTTTGACTGATAACCAACTTCTATTTTATCAACGCCCTTATTATAGCACTTCGAAATTGGTCTGTATTGTAAAAATCGATACAATAAAACTTCGATTTTAGAGCCTGCCGCATGCCTTTCCTCTTTGAAAAACATTCAAACAGACTCCAGAAACTACATAATACGAAATTGCTATATATAAGGAGCTGTCAAATCGGTCAAGCATCACACTTTTCCGTTGACATTTCCTAGTATACCATATTTTATGATAAAAATCAAGTCTTTTTTTACGCTGCACACAGCATGTGATCCAGCGGTGCTTTCATTTTGCTGACATAAAATTTCACCACAACGCCGGTAAAAATGGCAGTCAGGATGGTTCCCTCTCTTGCTCCTACAATTTGACCGTGGAAAAACAGCATCGAACAAAGAACAGAAAGTATGACACAGCAC
>FR899104.1:268576-270730 GCA_000437255.1 Ruminococcus sp. CAG:403 | reverse complement strand
TTCCAGCTGGTTTTATCGGAAATTGCTTTTACAAATGCCTCTCCGGAATTCATAATCACATTTGCAATGACCGACAAGGACACGCCGAATCCAAGAATCAAAATGCCGCAGAGCACAAGCGCAAGCCGAACGGCATAGTGCTGAACCGGTATGTAGGAGACACACCACATTCCAAAGTCGGTAAACACGCCAAACAACAGCGACAGCGGAATTTGCAGCAGCTGAATCAATTGAAATTCCTTTCGCAGCAAAATCACCTGCCCGACAATCAAAGCGCAGTTCCATAAAATTAACCACGTTCCAAGAGAAAGGAATGCAAATTTACAACTTAGTACATTTGCCATAGAAGAAATGGGTGATACACCGAGTTCCCCTCGTTTGGTCACTGCAACGCCAAGTGCTGCAAAAAATAAGCTGACAATAAACAATCCATACCGTTTTACCAATTCCTTTGTTTGCATCAAAAAAACCTCTTTTTCTCTAAAAATTCTTGACTGGAATGCTGATCTCTGTTACAAATTTTTCCGGATCACTGGTTAGTCCGGAATCAATCATCGTGATCTCCCGTGAAAATCCAACTGCTTCAAACTGATGCTGTTGGATATAGGCCATCAACTTCTGGTATTGTGTCGGCGACTCCATATGGCCGCCTCTGAATCGCATGGAAACGCAAATCATTTCCGGAATTCTGGTGACTGTTCCATCAAAATGATCCTCCTCATCCAGCACCAGAAAGATTCCATCATATTGTTCAAAGCATCCTGCTTGCAAATGGGCGGCAGAAATGCCGACTCCCACTTTTCCAAGAAAGACAACCGCTTCTGCCTGCGTTTGATCCAGCTTTCGAAGGGGCGCTTCGATATCCAGAAGCCCTGTAAGCTTTAAGGAATCCTGCATCCATACAATTCGGCAAGCTGGCTTTTGCGTCAGCTGAATGACATCCAGTTTTGTTGTCTGTGCATCGTGCAGCTGCCGTAAGCGATTGTCAATCTTTCGCTCAATGCGTTTGAGTTCTTGTTGCTGCTTTACAACTGCATCCTTTTGCTGCCGCAGCTTTTCCTCCATTTTGTCGATATCTCGATTTTGCAGGAAATCCACAATTTCGGAAAGCGGCATATCCAGTACCCGCAAATAGCGAATGGTATTCAAAACTTCAAACTGCCGCACGCTGTAATAACGATACCCTGTATGCGGATCGATGTATTCCGGTACCAGCAACCCCATATCTTCATAATGGCGCAAACTGCTCACGCTCAAATGAAATAATTTTGCAACGTCTCCAATGGTAAATAACTTTGGCATATCCATTCTTATCCCCCAACCTGTTCCGTTCTGCGGCTGCGGGATAACAGCAAAAATGCGGTGATACAAATGGCAACGGACAGCAACGAGCCGGCAGTTGTTGCCAATCCCATCGGGAACAGTGTATCCGCAAAATGCTTGGAAGTCCAATAGACACCCGGAATTCGCACCAAAACAATTGAACTCAAATTGTGCAGGAAAGAAATCCCAGATTTTCCGCAGGCACAAAAATAGCCACTGAAACTAAAATGAATCCCAGCAAAAATACAGTCCCAGATGTATCCACGCAAGTATTGCCCACCAGCATGAATCACCGCATCATCAGGGGTAAACAAGCCTACAATTGGCTGTGCCAAAAACTGCACAGAAATCGCTGCAACTACGCCAAAGCTTACTGTAATCAGCATCGCATACCGCAAAGTCTGCACTGCTCGTTCCGGTTTTCCGGCACCGATGTTCTGGGCACCCAATGCCGATACCGTAGACAGCATCGAAGAAGGCACCAAAAATAAGAAACTGATTACCTTTTCTACAATGCCAACCGCAGCTGCATCATGCAGACCACGCTGATTGGCAATCACCGTGATGACCAGAAATGCAACCTGAATCAATCCATCCTGCAAGGCAATGGGAATGCCAATTTTGACAATCTGCCCCATTACAGGACGTTTGAGTTTAAAGTCTGCCTTACAAACAGAGACACCAATTTTTTGCTTTCGAATCACCAGCAAAGCCACAAGCACACTGACTGCCTGGGAAAGGGTGGTGCCGAGTGCTGCACCAATTGGCCCCATATGCAGTGCCCCCATCAACAAGTAATCCAGACCGATATTGACTACGCAGGCAATGGCA
>FR899104.1:263373-268532 GCA_000437255.1 Ruminococcus sp. CAG:403 | reverse complement strand
GAATCCCCCAGCCCACGGAAAATGGAACTGATGATGTTATACGCTGTAATGAATGGAATCCCAAGAAAGCAAACGGTAAGATAGGAAATGGTTCCTGCCACAGCATCTTCCGGCGTAGACATCAAAGCAACAATGGGCTTGATGCATACCAATAAGAGCACCGTACAAACAACAGAAAGCAGCAGAAACATGGTGACAGTATTCCCAATTGCAGCAGCAGCATCCTTTTTTCGCTTGCCGCCGATGGCATGTCCAATGCTGACAGTGGTTCCCATTGCAAGTCCGACAATCATGACTGTCAACATATGCATCACCTGAGAACCAATGGAAACAGCTGTTGTTCCGGCAACGCCTTCAAACTGTCCAATAATCAATAAGTCTGCCATGCCATAGAGCGTTTGCAAAAAGTAGGACAGCAGGTACGGCAGCGAGAAGAATAAGATATTTTGGAAGACACTGCCGCTGGTAAGCGTTCTTTCCATGAATTGAATCACACTCCATATTTTGTTTTCTTTTATTATAAACTCTATAACGGTTGTAGAGTCAAGTGCTCTTTGTACAAATTGGGAAAACTGTATGCGAAAATCTCCTGCGCAAAAAAAGAATTGTATAACTTGCTAAAATCTCTGGTCGCATATGGCACCGTATTTTGCCGCATACCTGTCGTAAACGTCAATTTTCTGTCGTAAACGTCAACCAAAATACTGGAAACGCAATGCAAAATATGATATAATAAGGAATATCATCCAATCAATGATTCCATCTGCTGCTGTTTCAAAATACATCATATCATGGAAACAGCGCCATCGAACGAATGCGAGGTGATCCCTTGCGGATTGCAATTGTAGAGGATCAAATACCGGAATCCGAAAAATTAAAAACAGCACTGGAACAGCTCCACTCGGAATGGAAGATTTCCTTTGAAATTGTTTGCTACCCAAGCGGAGAAGCGTTTCTTTTGGATTTTGAAAAAGGAGCATTTGACCTCATCTTTTTGGATATCTATATGAACGGCATGACCGGCATTGAAACGGCCAGACAACTGCGCAAACAGGACAATCATTGCATGCTGGTCTTTCTGACCACCAGTACCGAACACATGCCGGATGCTTTCTCCTGTCATGCTTTTGAGTACATACAAAAGCCATTTCAGCTGGATCGGGTTCGCACTGTGTTAAAAGATGTGATACAGTGTCTCCCCCAGCAACAAAAATATCTTGAATTTATTTCCAACCGGCAAACTGTCCGCTTATTATACAGCGATTTCATGTTTGCCATGATGTGCGACCATTATATCGACTTGATCAGCGCAAACGGAACCACATTCCGCACCCGTATGAAATTCTCTGACTTTTCCGAACCGCTGCTACAAGAGAAACGATTTTTGCAAATTAACAAAGGCATCCTGGTCAATATGGATTATATCGCTGCATTTGATGCACATGGATGCCGTTTGACAAATGGAACCATACTACCCGTCAAAGTACGGGATCGTGCACAAATTGAAGAAAGTTGGATGCAGTACAGTTTCTCCTCCATCCGAAATGATCAGAAAGGCAGGAAGTCATTATGAACATACAAACCGTCTTAAAAGAAATGATTCCATTCCTTGTGCTTTTTCCTTCCGCCGTGCTCTGTTATCTTCCTATGAAACACCAGCTTCGGTTTCCGGCTCGAAAATTGTTTTTCCTCATTGCTGCTGCACTGTGTCTCTATATTCCCATTGCAGCTTGGTGCAAAGTCGTATTTGCAATGGATGCCAATTTTATATTGGTTCCGTCCTTGATTCTGTTTTACGTTGGCTACCATTTCACTGTAAAAACCGACATCAGCCGCAGTTTATGTACATTTGTAGTCAGTTCGGTGCTTTCTGGATTTCTTGCCAATTTTGCCTATACGTTTGACGCCTGGCTGCATCCGGACAGTACTTCTGATCAATTCAGCTGGCAGGCAGGTTTGTTTCAATTCGGCATCACAATTGTAATTTGTCTGCTATTTGCTGTTCCGCTTCAAAAATGGGGCAGTCGACTGATTGACCGCATGATTTTTCCCAATGTCTGGTACTCCATGCTGGCTGTGTCAATTATTTTCTTTCTGCTCAATCTGACGATCATTCCCAGAAAATACGCAACCCTCTACGTCGGACGCTGCTTCCCTATCTATCTGACCATTCTGCTGGTTTTGTTCCTGTTTATGATTTTTCTATATATTTCCTTTTATCATACAGCAATGGAAAGTCTCCATATGGCAGAATTGAACGAACGCATCCAATTCTTTGAATTGGAGGAAAGCCAATATCTCATGCAGAAAACATATATAGAAGAAACAGCAAAACAGCGACATGATTTCCGGCAATCTATCTTTACCCTGAGGCAACTCGCCGACGAGCAGGACTGGCGAGCCGTTCAGCATTACCTATCCGAATATGCCAACACCTTTCCGCAAACCGAAATCATTCACTTTTGCAAAAACAATGCCGTCAATGCTCTGCTCAATCACTATGCACAGGCAGCCGCTGCACATTCCATTCAAATCTGTTGGAATATCGACCTACCGGAAACGCTGACCATCACGGAACCGGATCTTTGCAGTCTGCTGGGCAATCTCATTGAAAATGCGCTCACGGGATGCATGACTTTGGAAGATGCCGACCTGCGCTATCACTGCCTTTCTGTGGAATGCAAAAATGCAGTCAACTTATACATTGTATCCACCAATAGTTTCGACGGTTTTGTCAGAATGAAAGACGGGCAATACCAATCCACCAAGCGAAAAGGCAGCGGCATTGGTGTACATTCTGCAAAAATGATTGCGCAGAAATACAACGGTACTGCAAAATTCCATCACCAGGGAAAAGAATTCTATGCAGACATCCTACTGAAAATTCCGGAAAAAGAAGAAACTGTCTAATTGCAGCTACAGAACCTATTGCAATCAAACAGGCACAGGAAAGAGATTATTCTCCATTCCTGTGCCTGTTTTTAATCTGTTTACATGATGAAGCAGCTCGCTTCTCTTAACGCTCCCATTTTGCACAAAGCTCAGATAGCTGATCTGCCATCTTGGCAAGTTCCTTGTTGGAATAACCCTTTCGGCTTCGAACCAACGATTCTAAGCGCTCCATGGCAGTTTCCAAACGGCGATAGCACGCAGAACCATTGGCTTTTCCAGTCGATTTTCCCGGAATTGGAACCGGCGGCGCTTCATAGAGGAATTCGCCCCGAATCAGATCAAATTCTGTTCCGCTGTATGGTGCATATGCATCCCGCCCCAATTCCTGTTGCAGCAATCTTGTAAAATCATCTGCTGCGGAAGTTTCTCCATGAATTACAAAGAATTTTTTCGGATCCTTCAACTTGCTTGCCCAAGTCCGCAGTCCAGACTGATCGGCATGCCCACTCAGTCCAGGCAATTTACAAATGCGTGCTGCCACTTGAATTGGCTCTCCAAATATCGTAACCGTCTGTGCACCCTCCAGCAACCGCCGTCCGAGTGTCCCTTCTGCCTGATAACCTACAAACAGAATGGTATTTTCCGGCTTCCAAAGATTGTGCTTCAAATGATGCTTGATGCGACCTGCCTCACACATACCGCTGGCCGATAAAATCACCTTACAGCTCGTATCAAAATTAATGGCACGAGAAGCATCGCTCGTAACTGCCACATGCAAGTTGGAAACACCAATCGGATTTTCTCCCCGCCGCACGTATTCCATCGCTTCTTCATCAAAACAGCTCTTCTGATTCTTTTGAAAGATTTCAGTTGCTTCAATTGCAAGCGGACTGTCTACATAAACCGGAAAGTCCGGACAAGTTTTTACCAGATGGGCTTCCTTTACTCGTTTCAAAAAGTACAGCATTTCCTGGGTTCGCCCAACCGCAAAAGAAGGAATGATCACACTACCGCCTTTTGCAAAAGTGGATTCCAAGATTTCAGCAAGAGCAGGTTCATAAGCTTTTGGCTTATCGTGCAGTCGATTGCCATAAGTGGACTCCATCACCACATAATCTGCTTCTGTTAAATATTGCGGATCCCGCAAAAGCGGCTGATCATAGTTTCCAATGTCTCCGGAAAAGACTAGTTTCCGCTGCGTATCCTGCTCTGTCAGCCAAATCTCAATAGAAGAGGATCCCAGCAAATGCCCTGCATCCACAAAACGGATCTGAATGCCGGGACAAAGCGTCTCAATTCGATCATATGGATGCGGTACAAACAAATCAATGGCACCCAATGCCTCCTGCATGGTATAGAGCGGCACATACGGCTCTGCTCCCGTTCGTTTGGCTTTTCGATTCCGCCATTCGGCTTCAAACTCCTGAATATGGGCACTGTCTCGCAGCATAATGCTGCAAAGGGAGGTGGTCGCATCGGTTGCATGGATGCTTCCTGTAAATCCACCGGCAAAAAGCAGCGGCAGCAAACCGGAATGGTCAATGTGTGCATGCGTCAGCAAAACGTAGTCAATTTCTCCGGGGGTGCAAGGAATTCGAACGTTTTCATAGGTATCTCTCCCCTGCTCCATTCCAAAATCAATTAAAATACGTTTGCCGCAAGCCTCTAAATAAGTACAGCTTCCGGTTACCTCATGTGTCGCTCCAATAAATACCAATTTCATATGCGATCCCTCCTTTTTGCAACATACCATCCAATCTTATACTGGTTAAATCTGTGAAATTCTGCCAATCAGGAAATCCAGTAATTTCTTGGCATCCTGATCATTTACCATTCCATCCGGTTCACAATCGGCATTTTTTTCTTGCTGTGCATTGAATTCCACACGCCGTGCAGTATATTTTTGCATCATAATCAAATCAGCAAGTGAAACTGCGCCATCCAGATTCACATCTCCCAGCAGAACCTCACTGGAAATGCCAGTCGTGCCTGGTGTAGCAGTGGTTGTAGTTCCTTGTTTGGTTGTGGTAACAACTGGCTGCTCGGTTGATGTGGTCGTTGCCTTTTCCGTTGTAGTTGTAGTTATAGTCGTTGTTGTTGTGGTGGTAGTCGTTACTGCTGCTGTTGTAGTGGTAACAGCTTCTGTCGGCTTCTTTCCGTTTGGTTCAATACCGCCTACCAGTTCTCCACCGGCATATACACAAATATAATCGGTCTTTTTCTCATTTCCATCTGCAAACATTTCCGAATCGGTCAGAACCGGAAGC
>FR899104.1:253190-263348 GCA_000437255.1 Ruminococcus sp. CAG:403 | reverse complement strand
TAACTCCAGTCATTGGACGGATCCCAGGTATCTCCATAATACAGACCAACATTACACTGGTATTTCTTATTGGAATTGGCAATCTTATAGCCATCCCAACTTACTTCCATGTAATAAATATTTGGATCATAAGAAGCATCATACTGAAACGGTCCGCTGACAACGCCGTCTGCCGGTGCAGCTTCCACCGCTGCCTGATCGTACAGCTCATTTACTACCACCAAACTGGGATCTTTCATTTCCTTGGTACTGAAGAAGTACCGAACTGTAATATCGGTTCTTGGTGTTGTGGAATCGGTCATGACTTTCATGGAAACCTTTGTGGTGCCTGCTCCGCCGGAACACGGATCATCTACGGCAAAAGCTTCTACCCAGTAGTTATTGCCGCCGCCTTCTTCACCGGAAGATTCCTCCTTCGGCGGAAAGTCTGGCGTTACCTGCATGCTATCATCTCCATACATCGCATACAGACCGGCACAAGCACCAACAAATGCTGCATTGTAGTCAATGGTGACCTCATTGTAAATATAATCCTTAGTCAAGTCAATATGGTTATCCGTTGCGTCCGGACCGCCAACCAATGCACCATACAAAACATGCCGCTGTTCTCTGGTATCCTCACACTTGGTCAATCCAGAGGAGGCACGGTGATGCGGAAATTTTACAGAGTTTTCATTATAGCCAACAACATAGGAACGCTTCAGCGGATTATTTCCAAGCAGGTATTCCATCTGTCCCTTTGCCCACTCACTGCTTTCACTTGGCTTTCCATTGTTGTTATATTTATCATAAACCAATGCCACCAACTGTGCTGCCGTGTTGTACCGGGCAGAACCCCAGGTATTCAGCCAGAAATAACCAGCCGGTGTAATGGTTCCGAGTCCGCCGGTGCGATATTTATCAATTGCTTCCTTCACCGATGCCCAGCAGTTCATTTCCTCATAGGGACTCTTATTGGCAGATTCCTTGTATTCTTTGATGAAATTCGGATAGGTATACTCTCCCGCTTTCAATGGCTTTTCTTCTGAAATTTCACCCAGGATACACTGTACACCGCCCCACATGTCATTCCAGCAGTATACATAAGACGGTGCTGCATAGTAATCATAATACGGATAGATTTCTTCCAGATACTGATGGTCTCCTGTAATCTTATACAGCCAAGCAGCCGCCCAGCAATAATCATCCTCCCACTTGGAGGAAACATAATACTGCTTCGGGCCATCGGCATTGTCGCTCAGTTGCTTTTCATTTTTTTGCGCAAATGCAAACAATGCTTTTGCGTAATCCAAAGACTGTTTGGCGTAGTCCGGATCGGTATCTTTAAAGTTCAGGTAGTTTACAGCAAGCGAAGCAGCGGCGGCAGCAACATAATCCGTCTGCGGCTTATCTGCTGTCAAAAAGAATGCTGGTCTTGCCATCTCATCTACTTCTGGCGCATTCCAGTACGGATGGTCGATGTCCCCATCTCCAACCTGATAGCAATGCGCGATCACGGTGCCATTGGAATCCAGGAAGGTACATTTCATTAGGTAGTCATTGAAATACCGCAAAACCGTTTCAATGTGGTCTGCTTGACCAGTCTTTTCGTAGGAATCCCGAAATTCATAGTATCCCCACCCCAGAGTAGAAGCTGCGTAATCTTCCGGCATGCCGAACTTTACATGGTCACCGGCATCATGAAATCCACCGGAAAGATCTACATAACCGTCTCCGTCCGGATCCAAAACGTCCCGATACTGATCAATAAACGACTGTGATAAATTGGTTCCGACACTGTCGCTTCCCATTGGCTGCAATGGAACTTTTGCATCATATGTATGGCAGTCTCCACGCCAACTAAACCGTGTATTCTCTGAAACATCTGTTCCGCACATATTGGCATCATAGAAATAAACAGAATATTGCAGTGCTTTTGCAAAGTTGGCATCGCTGTCCGCCGCAGAAGCGGTCTGCGTCAGCATGCTGGTGGGACAGGAAACGGCCAGCATCATGCAGCTTGTCAGAGCAGCTGTCCAGCGTTTCCATCCATGTTGTTTTGTTTTCATCATATGCATCCTCTCCTAAAAATAAACTGACAAATTCAAAGGACTTCTCTGCCAAAGTCCTACTCGGTCAGTTTTATTATACGGCAATTTTTATGAAATGTCAACATTTTTTTAGGAACATCCCGGCTTTTTTCGTTTGAAATTATCAAACAAAAAAGTTCCAATCCCCTGTCTAATAACAGGTTATTGGAACTTTGTTTCTGTTAAATGTGCTGCCCACTGATCCAACATGGCTTTTGCGCCCTGCCGCATCGTTTCTTCTTCCAGGCAGGCATAGCCGATGACCAACGTCGGCGGATGCTGTTGCAAATTAGGCGCTTGATAAAACTCCGATAAACCATGCACCTTTACACCAACTTGCCGTGCAAGTGCAATGAGTCGTTCTTCTGATTGCCCGGTGTGCACCTCCAGCAAAAAATGCGGCCCGGCTGCTGCACCCGAAATGCGAAGCGCATCTACCAAAGCATGCTGCTGAATCACAGCCAGCAGGCTATCCCGTCGCTTTCGATAAATTTTTTTCATGCGATTCAAGTGCCGCTCAAAATAGCCTTCCTGCAAGAACCGCACCAATGTATATTGCTCCAAGCTTGGCACCGTACAAGCATAAAAGGCAAGCTGCTGCTGATACTGCTGCAACAGCTGCGGCGGCAGCACCATATAGCTGATTCGAAAGGACGGTGCCAACGTCTTGGCAAACGTATTGAGATAGACCACGCTGCCGGAATAATCTAGGCTTTGCAGAGCAGAAACCGGCGCACTGGTAAATTGCAGCTCACTGTCGTATTCTTCTTCCAGAATATACCGCCCCGGGCACTGCTGCGCCCATTGCAGCAACTCCAACCGCCGCTTCAATGGCATCACGATTCCCGTCGGAAAATGATGGGATGGCGTAACATGTGCCACAGAGGCAGCAGTCCGTGCCAACTGCTCTACCCGCATGCCATCCGCATCCACGGAAACCGGATCAACGGCTGCTCCATTGGCTGTAAACACACGCATGGTCTTTCGGTAGCCCGGATCTTCCACTGCGTAGCGCCGTTCTCTTCCCAGCAGCTGCACCAGCAATCCAATCAGGTATTCCGATCCAGCACCAATAATCAGCTGCTCCGGCTGCACCTGCATATGTCGATAGGCATAGAGATGTTTTGCAATGGCACAGCGTAACTCCCAGATTCCACAAGGCGGCATGGCATCCAACAGATGATCCTGACAGGTAGCCAGAACCTGCCGGGAAAGCTTTGCCCACGTGGAAAATGGAAACTGCTGGGTATCGACACCACCAGTAGAGAATCGAACCAATTCCGGCTGTTCTGATGCAGAAACTGAAACTGCATTCTGCTTTGGTGTAAAATGCAATTCTGTATGCTGCCCTGGCAAAAGCAGATTTAAATCTTCTGCTACATAATATCCGCTGCGTGGCTTTGTAATCAAATATCCCTCTGCAACCAGCTGATCATATGCAGCCTGTACCGTAACAGTGCTAACCTGTAAGTGTACGGCAAGACTGCGCTTAGAAGGCAGTTTTTCATCTGGCAGCAGACTGCCCTGTTCGATTTCCGAACGAATCCCTAAGTAGATCTGCTGATACAGCGGTACTGCCTCCTCATGATTCAGCAGAATCGTCAGCATGCTGTTCCTGTTCTTCCGATGGCGGTGCCGTTTGCTCCGGCTGATGATCCGGTTCCCGACGCAGTTCTTCTTCCGTTGGTAAATTAGAAGCTGTCATGGCATCAAAATCAAAAATCGGTGTTTCTTCTGCCTGCTTGGGTTCCGCATCCACAGCTGTTACCGAAACGCCCTGCACAACTGAAGGTGCAGCAGGTGGTTCACTGGTGGCTGCTTCTGCTTCCTGTTTTTCCAATTCCTTTTGCAGCTGTTCATCTCGCAAAATAGCGGCGGAGCGCTGTGCCGTTGTCGGACAGAGCACATCTGGCATCAGTACATGCTTTTCCGGAATTTCCAGCACATCCAACTGGAAGGCACCACTGGTAACCTTCATGCGCAGTTCATGCTTGGCATCGGTCAGCTGATCGATAATGACACAAGCCTGCCGTGGTGCACAGCTTGGCAGAAACCAATTCTCATAAATTGGTTTTCCATCAATCCAAACCGTACACTCCATATCTGTAGCAGTCCCGATGATTGCAATGCCGCTTCCCACAAACTGGCAGCGAAATTCGGCATTGGTTCCGGCGGTCATGGAAGTACGGTGATAGAAGGTGTACTTTTCCATTGTCTGAACCGTCCAATTTTCATCATAAATAATGCCGTCTGCCAAACAGTCAATCCGCCGCACATACAGCGGAAGAACCGGAATTGGTTCCACCTTCAGGTTTCGGAACATATTCCACGCATAGGCACTTGCCAAACTAATTCGTCCAGAGTTAATCATACACTGCGGCGTATACCTTGTCAGCATATCTCCATTGATGAATACAAAAATGGCATTCCCCAGTACAAGCAGTTTCAAGGAATTCCACTGGTTGGGCAGCGCATGCCGCAAAACGCCTTCTGCACCAACATTGTCCATGTCCATCAGCTTCCAGCTGCCATCTCCGTATAACCGAACGCTGTATCCACACATAGAGGAGTACTCGCACGTTACAGAAGAATTATACCGAATGCCCAGTGCTGCATAGTTTTCCGCATTCATATTTTGCAGTTTGACTTCTATTTCTGCACTATAGCTGCGCCAACGATCATCCCCCAGGCAGGTAATCGGTTCCGGCGTCACGCAGAACCGCCAATTGGTGGGAATAATCTGCTTGGAAATCCGCTGACAAAGCAATGTTTCATCTTCTGCAGTCCGCACCAACTCAAATGCACCGCCCTGATCTGTGCTGTACCGTGGTGCACAGCCCCGTACATTCAACTCTTCCTGCGGATAGGAAAAATCATCCCGATATGGCAGTGGCAAACGCTGTGAATTGGGTGCTGTTTGTTCAAAGGTCTTGATTCCGTCTACCCAGCTGGTGTCCAGCGTGGTAACTGTCATCAAGCTATACGGCGGCACTTTGATTAAGTACATATCGCTGTTTTTCCGGCTCGGACGAATTGGCCTGCCGACCTGAAACCAGCCATCTGCAAACTGCTGCTTTCCGCTTGGCCCGGTGGTCAAAACCGTGGAAAATGTCCGGCGAGATAATTCCAAGTCTTTGAGATAGACGGAATACAACCGTGTGGTGTCGCTGTCATTGGTAAAATGCATGGTCAACTCGGTGCGATCCGGGGAAACCAAGGTCATAAAATTACTGGTGGTATTGGTAATGGCATGATTTTCCTCTCCATCTCCATAGCAGGCACCATTGACAAACATCCAGCCCTTTGGAGAAAAGCGATTAAAGTGCATTGCCATCCAAAATCCGCTATCCAGCACATAATGGCCACTCCAAGGTTCCCAGGCACGAATCAGCTGCTTGGGCGCATAGCATGCTCCATCATAATAAGCAGCGATAGCAGGCTGGAACTCATACATCACCATTTTTCCATTGTAATAGCTGTTGATGATGCGATTGGCAACGTCAATCAAACCATTTTTTCCCTTGATGCCGCAGTCATCAGCAAGCGCTGTATATTCCGGCATATTGCAAGGCGCAATTCCTTCGCTGTACCAGATTTCTTTTCCATATGCTTCATTCAGCAAATTGGTATAGGAATCGCCCTGCGTGGTATAGTGCAGACCAATAACATCTACAGCATTGCGCAGCAAGTTATTTTCTACCATCTGCGCTGCGATGTTCCGAGTCCCTGCCTCATCCGAAGCAACCAATTTGATTTTGCTGTAATCATACGGTGCGTTGGTTTCGTGATCCAACCGATACCGCAGATAGAGAATCCATGCTTCATCCGCCATATCCGTTTCACTCTGATCGGCACTGATAAAGTCAAATTTCAGACCATATACAGCATGTGCTGCATCCAAGGTTTCCTTGTACCAGCGATACCGTGCATTCAAGCCATGCTCCTGGCTCAGCTGAAAGGCTGCTGTTACCCAGCTTGGCTCTCCCCACCGCAACAGATCCAATGTAAGATCTGGATTGATGGCTTTTGCATCCGCAGCAAATTGAAAGCCTGCACCACGGGTTACATCTGCCGGCTCGTCAGCAGACCGCTTGGTAGCCGGTTCGGTTCCGGAAGAAGAATTGACATCCGCACCCAACTCCACTTTGATATGTGTCAAGCCAACGCCGTAGTCTTTTTGGAACAACAGGCGCATCATTTCTTCATATTCTTTTGGATGTTCAATCTTATAATCCAGCAAAAGTCGAGAGGAGTTGTTTGCCGTCACACAGCCGAGTCCTCGATAACAAGCGGCAGGATTTTCATTTACTTGCGTGCCGTCCGCAATAATTTCCATCAATGGAACATTACCGGTTTTTTCCGCAATTCCACTGATGCATTTATCAATGAGATGCAATTTGCTGCCCATAAGTACAACTTACCCCTTTCTATTTCTCAACTTGTTCTTCCTGTGCAGGTAATTCCGGTGGAGTCCAGTTCGGATCTGGACGGGCAATCAAAAATTTAATGGTCTTTCCCATTTCTTCAAACATTTTTTCATGCTCAGTTGGGTAACTGCAAAGATTGGATTCCTGATGCAGGTCATTGGTTTGGAACAAAATGTCAAATCCGCATTCCCGGAAATATTCCAGTGACTCCTGGAAAAGTGCATCGTCATCTGTTTTAAACCAGATCTCCCCTTTTAGTACAGCACGATACTGCATCAACTGTCTGGGGTGGGTCAGTCTTCTTTTTTTATGTTTGCTTTTTGGCCAGGGGTTGCAAAAATTAATGTAAATCCGATCAATGGCATCTTCCGGTGCAAAGTAATTGGAAAACTGCATAATGTTGCAAATAAAAATCCGAACGGAATCCGGTTCTGTTCCCAATTCCTGATAGGCAGCTTCCAGCTTGCGCTTTGCAAGCACCAACATTTCATTTTTGATATCCATTGCAAGATAGTGATAATCTGGATTGGCAGGTGCCTCCTGTGCAATAAAACCGCCTTTTCCGCAGCCCAATTCAATTCGAAGTGGTTTCTGACTAGGAAAAGCAGACTGCCAATTGCCACGAAAGGCAGCAGGATCTTTCAGATAAAACGGGCAAGCTTCCAATTCTGGCTTTGCCCAAGGTTTACAACGAATGCGCATACAATAACGAAATCCTCTCTATAAAGTAATCTTTCTTATTATAGCATACTTTTTCGAAAATTACAAAGGAAATTACAAAAAAAGATAAAAAATAACAAAGCGCACAAAAGGCTGTCAAACACCTACTCTTTGCAAGTATCTGACAGCCTTTTTCTTTTTTATTATAATGTTAAGGTAATCTTTCTATGTGTTGCTTCATACGGACGAAATACAACACCTGCCATATCAAACAAGCGAATGGATGCCTGCGTAGCATCGCTCTTCGCATATTTGTTGTCATAGTAAATCACTTCTCGAATTCCACTTTGAATGATTGCCTTTGCACATTCGTTGCACGGGAACAGCGTGACATACAAGCGGCAACCGCGCAGATTTGCAACATTGTTCAAAATGGCATTCAATTCTGCATGGCAGACAAATGGATACTTGGTTTCCAGGAATGTGCCTTCCCGTTCCCACGGCATCGCATCGTCACAACAACCAGTTGGCATTCCATTGTATCCAACCGATACAATTCGATTTTCCGGATTCACAATGCAGGCACCGACTTGCGTATGGTTATCCTTGCTGCGCTGTGCAGAAAGCAGTGCCACACTCATAAAGTATTCATCCCAACTCAGATAATCCATTCGTTTCATTGCCGATCACCTGATTACTCTGGAAATGCTTTTCCAGTCAGGAAGTGACTTTTATAAATAGCAAGGTCAAAACCATTGAGCTTCTTATCCTGATTGACATCTCCAGCAGAAAGATTCCATTTCGTGGAACTGCTGGAAACAGAAGTATCTGCCAACAGGAACCGAGACAGAATTACCATATCCGACAGGGTAACCGTACCATCTAAATTGATATCGCCTGCTACCTGTTCCGGTGTTGTGGTAGTGGTTGTTGTCGTGATTGTTGTTTCCTGCTTTGCAGTTGTCGTTGTCGGCTTCGAGCCAGGATCTACAATGGTGCCACCGTCCAGGTTGCTGCCTTCTGTAGAAGCATAGGACTCATAGAATTCAGACAGAGACAATCCCGTTCCATTGTTGCCCAGTGCCTTCTGGTGATCCAAACCAATATACTTTCCAGTTTCCAGTGTCTGCCAGAGAGACGGTTCAAATAGAGCATATTTCTCATCATCCCAAGTAATCTCACTACCTGTAGAAGGACTATACTGGAATCCTGTCCAAAGTCCGCCGGTATCGCCGGAGTTGGTATTCAAGCACCAGAAGGTATGATTGATGTGATTGCTGATCATGTAATCCCGCAGCAACTCCATCCACTTTTGGTTCTTGCCACCATCCATAAAGCCGCCCCATTCTCCAATCAGAAGCGGTGCAATTTCTTCCTTGTTGATATATGCCCAAGTGTCGTACCAGTAGTCATCCAACAGGGTCTGTGTGGTAAAGTCCTTCTGGAACCAAGTCTGGTCATAAACAGACGGGCCATAGTCATGCGGAGAGTATACAATCTGGCTGGTACCGCTGTCTGGCTGAATCGGATACTTCCGAACGCCACGGAGCTGACCGCCCCACCATGCCGGGTAATACGGGGAATCTGTCTTGGATTCCGGCATTCCCCAATAGTATTCAACACCCTTTTCCGGGCTGATGCCATCTTTACACTGCTGCTCAACGCCTTCAACCAAAATCAAAGCGTTTGGATTGACTTCCAAAATTGCATTGGCACATTTGGTTGCAGCATATGCCCAGTTATTTTCATCTTTGGAACCATCCCACTTGGCAGCGGTGCTGCCTTCCTGTCCTTTTCCGTGCGGTTCATTTTTCAGGTCATACGCAAGCAGTGTATCATCGTTCTTATACTTATCTGCCAGCCATACCAGAGAATCAATCCACAAATCGGTGGTAACCATCGTGCCGTCTGCGGTTTTCTTGCCGTACCAAAGGTTGTAGTTGTGACCGGAGTTATCGGCATGCGGGCTGTGAATATCGATAAACGCCTTTAATCCATACTCCTTACACTTCTGCATGATGATGTCAAAGATTTCCATACTATTTTTAATAGAACCATCTGCATTGCAGAAATCCTTATTGATGGAATAATAGGGGTCATTGTTTGCCGATACGCTGGATACTGCATTCGGTGTTCCATTCATCCAGGAAATCAACAGTTCAGAAGAAATCGGAAAACGAATGACATTGATCCCGTGATCCGCAATGGAAGACAGCATATCATCAATATCTGCGCTCCATAAATAGTGTGCGCAGTTCTCCGAACAGTTAAATCCAAACCAGTTGGCACCGGTCAGCCATACCTCATTTCCATCCTTGTCATACAAACGGCTTCCAACAGCGTGCAGCCAGTCATCATTGTTGGTATCCGCTGCCGCAGAGACCTGTAACGGTGCTTGCAAAACCGCCAGGGAAGAGGTTCCCAGACCTGTCATTGCCAGTACCGCAGCCGATGCAACCGCAACCAATTTCTTTTGCAAATTCATCAATCAGACTTCCTTTCCTCAAACAATCGTTTCATAAAGCGCCGCATCCGATGCTTTGCAAAGATTCTATAGGAAAGAATCTCCACAAAAGCACTCATAGAATTGGCATTTTCTCCGTTTTATTGTATCACATTTCACAAAACAAGTCAAGATTATTTGCAAAATTTTCGGAGGATTTGGCAACCTGCACAACAAAAACGATTGCAACAAAGGATGTCATCTGTTAAAATTCAATATCTTCCCGCTTTTCCGGATCTGCTTGGAAATAAGCTGCCTCCCGATGCCCTAAAACAGTTGCCAAAATGGAGGATGGAAATGCTTTGCAAAAGTTATTGTAATTGGTTACGCCGACATTGTAAAGGCGGCGTGCCGCCTGAAGATGCGCTTCTGCTTCCGCACAGCTTTTCTGTAAAGCACAAACGGTTTCGCTTGATCGCAAATTGGGATATGCCTCCAAAACCGCCTGCATCTGATGTTCCAGAAGATCCATTTGACCGGAAGCCGTCCGCCGCTGCTC
>FR899104.1:208095-253147 GCA_000437255.1 Ruminococcus sp. CAG:403 | reverse complement strand
GAATCACTTCCATGAGTGTCTTGCTTTCATAGGAAGTGTATAGCTTAACAATTTGATACTGCTTTTTCAGCAAATCATAGCGATTGGTCAATGCAACATCAATATCAGCATCCAACTCGATTACCTTATTTTTTAGTTTGGTCAAAGTATTTGCCGTCCGAATGCCATATGCAATCAGAAAAACTACAAGCACAACGAGAAAAATCCACACCAAATTCAAGCCGCTGTATCCAAATCCATCCATATCGCTTCCTCCTAAAAAAGAAATTCTGCAAAGCGCAGTGCCTGCTCGATCAAATCCAGATCTGCTTTCATTTTCTCTTGTATGCTATGCAGCGCTTCTGCGGTTGGCGGTACCCGTTTATATTCCAAAAAATATTGCCGCAGCCCAAGTGCAAGATACAGATAGTCCTGATAGAAGCAGACGCCTAAACTTGTAAACGGATTGCTGTCCTCCCCTTCTTCCAATCCATAAACCTGTGCATACAAAGCGACAAGATGCTCCATTTTGGATGGTGTCAAAAAGTAATAAAGATTCTCCTCCTGATTGGAATGCACCGTAAATAATTCATGAAACGTTTCATTTTCTGTTTTTGAAATTTGAGCAGATACCACCTGTTTCGGTTTTTTCTGTTCATATTGCGCAGCCAGTTCCTTTTTAGAATTTGCACACACTCCCAGCGCATCTGGAGAATACTGCGTATACGGCACACGCAAAACCAGGCCTTGAAAGACCGTTTCCTGATAGGTTTGCAGATCCCCGTCACTATCTCGCTTCTGATACTCCCGGATGCAAGTCTCATAGGCAGCCCGAAACGCCATCTGATGATATTTTCCACGCAGACTATCCTTCCCGGAAATATGCGTTACTTCCTGTTTCCAGCAAGTTAATTCCTGCATTTCTTCAAAGGAAAAGCCATACCGCTTCCGATAAAAACAATTTTCTCCAAATCGCTTTGTCAATTCTCGTGGCAGCAGCTTTTGGTAAATGACACTTTCTTTTGGCAATTCTGATGCGGACTTTTTGTGCTTTCGCAAAACAATCCAAAGAATAATTCCAACAACCACTATGTAAGGTCCCACCCCCGGCGATAGCTTAAAGCTTGACACAACAGCATACAGACCTAATTTTCCCATAAACTGTCTCCACACGGCTAGAAGAATAAGCACCAGCAAAGCAAACTTTCCAAGCTGCCACAAGGTCTTTTTTCGGGTGTTCTGCGTTTCATATTCCACCTGCGCTGTTTCTGATTCGGTTTCCCGTATGTAATCAGATAAAATCTCGGCATCTGTCACAAATTCTGTCGCTGCATGCGGTTCCGAATTTGTTTCTGCTCTGTTTGGCTGTTCCATTTCCGGCTGAGGCTCTGCATCCGATACCCGGTGACAACTAGCTGACTGTCTTGCATATTCCACAACTTCTTCTGCTTTTTTCTGCGCCCGCATCTGTTTTCGCCGATTGCGACAAATGGGAATTCCAACCGCAAGTCCAAATAAAACAGCGCCGATACAAAAGGATACAATTGTACGGACTGCCTCACCATAGGTGGATTCTAAATACTCTAAAAATAAAGGGATACAAAATGAAAGTGGAACGCCCTCAAATGGATGCATATCTGCTTTCCTTTCTAAGATCAGAACCGATTTGCATGGGTTCCAAAATTGAAAAACTGTTTTCAAAATAAGCA
Organism: Ruminococcus sp. CAG:403; assembly: GCA_000437255.1. Taxonomy (GTDB): domain Bacteria; phylum Bacillota; class Clostridia; order Oscillospirales; family Ruminococcaceae; genus Ruminococcus_C. The sequence goes on along the minus strand of FR899104.1, from coordinate 251,459 downwards.
TAGCAGATCTGCTGCGTATCGTCTATCTTCTGTTTGTTAAATTCAAGTAAGGTTTTCTTATATCAAAGCTGCCCATGCACAGTAACGTGCATGGGCAGCTTCTCCGAATGAAATTTTATTTTATCCCTGCGGGTAATATTCCTCAAATACTTTTTTGGCAATGTCACAGGATTCCTTTGCATCCTTTGCATAAAAATCCGCACCAATCTGTTCAGCATATTCTGGTGTCAGAACGGCACCGCCAACCATAATCTTACAGTCTACATGATTTTCATGCAGCAGAGCAATGGTCTTTTCCATGCTGACCAAAGTGGTTGTCATAAGCGCAGAAAGTCCGACCAAATGAACATTTTGTTCCAATGCACAATCCACAACCGCCTGGTAATCGACATCTTTTCCCAAGTCAATGACTTCGTAACCATAGTTTTCCAGCAAAACTTTTACGATATTTTTTCCAATATCGTGAATGTCGCCCTTAACCGTTGCCACAATGATTTTTCCCTTGGAAACAGACTGCGCACCCGTTTTGGCAAAGTGATTTTTAATGACTTCAAAACAAGCCTGTGCAACACCAGCTGTCAAAATCAACTGCGGCAGAAAAATTTTCCCGGCTTCAAACGCATTCCCGGTTCGATCCAGCGCCGGAATCAAAATGGTATTGATAATTTCCATTGGATCGGTATTCTTCAGCAGTTCCTCAGTCAGCTTTGCGCCTTCTCCTTTTAAGCCATTCTCCAAAGCATAGTCCAGGTCAATATCCTGCTTCTGTGCCTGCTCTTTTTTGGCTTCCGGTTTACTCTGCCCATAACAGCTGATGTATTCCATCGCATTCTGGTCATAACCAGCAAGCACTTGAAACGCACGCACTGTTGCAGTCATGGCATCCAAATTTGGATTGATAATCGGCAAGTCCAATCCCTTTGTCAATGCCATTGCCAGGAAATTATGATTGATGATAACACGTTCCGGCAACCCAAAACTAATATTGGAAACGCCCAAAACCGTTTTTAAGCCCAGTTCCTGCTTCACACGCTCCACTGCCCGAAGGGTTTCCATGGCAGCGTCCTGCTCTGCGGAAACTGTCAAAGTCAGACAGTCAATATAGACATCTTCTTTCCGAATGCCGATTGCAGTTGCACGATCCAGTATTTTTTTAGCAATCTGAAATCTGCCTTCTGCTGTTTTGGGAATTCCATCCTCATCCAGGCAGAGTCCAACCACTGCTGCTCCATATTTTTTCACAAGCGGCAAAACAGTTGCCAGTGATTTTTCTTCTCCATTGACCGAGTTCACAATCGGCTTTCCATTGTAAACCCGCAATGCTTCTTCCAGCACTTCTGGAATGGTAGAGTCCAATTGCAGCGGAACATCTACCACACCCTGCAATGCTTTCACCGCTGTTCGCATCATTTCCTTTTCATCGATGCCAGGCAAACCGACATTGACATCCAAGATATCTGCACCGGCATGCACCTGCTCGATGGCTTGTCCCAAAATATAATCTACATCTCCGGCACGCAGCGCTTCCTGAAAACGTTTTTTTCCGGTTGGATTGATACGCTCTCCAATGATTCTAGGGCGATTGATCGGAACAGTTTTAGACGGTGTGCAGCATGCAGCCGGAATTTCCCGTATCTGCTTTTCAAATACCTGCCGCTGTAAAACCTGCCGCAATTCTTGTATAAAGGCTGGTGTTGTACCGCAGCATCCGCCAAAAATTTGCACACCCAGCGGAATCAATTTTTCCATCAGTTGTGCAAATTCCTGCGGGGTAACATGATAAGTATTGGTAACCGGATCCGGCAAGCCGGCATTCGGCTTTACTGCAACTGGAAGATTCGTCCATTCACAAACCGATGCAATCACCGGATACAGCTCTGCCGGTCCCAAGGAACAATTGACGCCAATAGCATCTACCCCAAGCCCTTCCAGCGTCAGACACATGGAAGGAACCGAACAGCCAGTAAAAGTACGCTGATTTTCCTCAAATGTCATGGTGCACAAAATCGGTTTATCAGAATGCTCTTTTGCTGCCAAAACAGCTGCCTTCAGCTCATACAAATCGGTCATGGTTTCAAATACAATCAAATCGCAGGCATCGCCGGCTTCAATCTGTTCCCGGAAAATATCGTATGCTTCCTCAAAAGAAAGCGTTCCGGTTGGTTCCAGAAGCTGCCCAATCGGGCCAATATCCAAAGCAACCAGGGTATCCGTCCCGGCACAGGCAGCTCTGGCATTTTCAATGCCGGCTTTGATGATTTCAGAGACAGAATAACCGCTGTGTGCCAGTTTATAGCGATTGGCACCAAATGTATTGGCATAAACAACATCCGCACCAGCTTGAATATATTCCTGATGAATTTCTTGCAGCAATTCCGGCTTTTCCAGGTTCAGCACCTCAGGTGTTTCTCCCATTTTCAGTCCTCTTGCCTGGAGCATCGTTCCCATTGCGCCATCTAGGCAAATCCATCCTTGTTTCAACCGTGTTCTAAAATCCACAGTGTTCGCCTCTCTTTCTATACGGACAAGTTTTTCGCATGTTGCAGCAGCTGCATCCACGTCTTTTTTGCGGAATTTCTTTCTCCGAAATTCCAATCACTGCGGTAACTGATTTTCGTGGAATTAAAATCAATCGATCGGTTACCGTTACACCAATTTTTCTGGAAGCATCCAGCAGATCCAGAAACTGCCGCTGCACCGCAAGCGGAAAATCGCCATATCCGGGCGAAAACCGCCATGTATAATGAACAGCATTTCCCAACTGCGCTTCAATCTCTGCCTCTGCATCGTTGCAAAGCTGCTCAACGGCAGAAGATGCCATGCAGTCGGTAATGACTGCCTTTTCCATTTCCCGTGCTTCATAGGTTCGAATCAATCGATCCACACCGGCTGACAAAGTGGCACAGAAAAAGATACAGCGGGTACAATGCTCCAGATGCGCTGCAATGTCTTTTCCTTCCAAGTACAAAGGAGTTGCGCCAACCCGGATGCCCGTATCGCCGGCTGACAGATCAAACACCTTATAAGTATATCTTGGTTCCATCACTTGCAAAAGCTGCTGTTCACATTGATCTGCAAGTTCCAAAATATGGTCTGGTATGACACCGCCTTTATGTCCCATATAACGAAACACTTCTTCTCGATTGATGTACCCTTTCTGCAATCTGTATTCCTCCCGGATGACTGAAAATCCGAATCATTTTGATTCTCAACGTATTATACCACACCTGGTAGGCAATGTCAATTCAGTCTCCATGGGAAACTTTTGTAAAATTCCTGTTATCCTGTTCACGAAAAACACTTGACAACCCATTTCGACTATGCTATCATGGAAAAGCAAAAAATCGTGCCGTTTTTCCAAACGGACACGAACGCAAAAAGAAAGAAGGATTATGAAAATGAAAAAACAAAACAAATGGATGTTTGTTGCCGGCATTTGTGCCATTTCTCTGTTGTTCTCCGTTAGCTGCGGAAAGACAGATGACTCCTCTTCCAGCAAAGCAGAATCTTCTACTTCCTCTTCTCAGGAACTGGGTGGCCTTTGGGAGACTGCAACTTATACCGAGGATACCGAAGTTGGAACCGGAAGCACCACCATCCAGGTAGAAGTAAAGGCAGAAGACAACTCCATCACATTTACTGTTCATACCGATGCTGACAATCTGGGCACTGCCCTGACCGAAAACGATTTGGTTTCCGGTGATGACAGCGAGTATGGTCTGTACATCAAAGAAGTAGACGGCATCCGGGCAGATTATGACAAGGATCAGGCATACTGGGCAATCAGCAAGGACGGTGAATACCTCCAGACTGGTGCAGACAGCACAGAAATCGCAGACGGGGAGCACTATGAGCTTACCTACACAGAAGGATAAGCATCCCAAACGAGCTACTTTAACCATATCGGAAATGACCGTCTTTGCCATGTTGGGCGCCTTGATGTATTGTTCCAAAGTAATTATGGAATGGGCACCAAACATTCATCCGCTTGGTATGCTAACAATGGTCTATACCCTTGCCTATCGGGTCAAAGGACTTATTCCGATTTATGTTTATGTTTTCTTAAATGGCTTGTTCGCTGGATTTGCAGTGTGGTGGATTCCCTATCTTTATCTTTGGGCAGTTCTTTGGGGCATGACCATGCTGCTTCCTAAAAATATGCCCGAACCAATAGCTGCCATTGTGTATCCGCTTGTCTGCGGATTGCATGGCATTCTGTTCGGTACCCTCTATGCACCGGCACAAGCATTGTTGTTTGGATTGAATTTTCAGCAAATGCTTGCCTGGATTGTCGCTGGACTTCCCTGGGATGCTGTTCACTGTGCCGGCAATGTTATAGCAGGCATTTTGGTGCTGCCATTGGCAACACTTTTACGAAGAATTGATCCGCGGGCTTACCGACCTTCACACTAAATCAATCGAACAAGTAAATTTCCACACCCAATAAAAGCGGTTCCATTTTCAAACGGAACCGCTTTTTCGTGCCTGTTTCACACACGAATTTTGTGGTCAAAAGAAAGGAAAAGGATGCGAAGCAGTTCCCTATCCAATTACTCGTATCGAAGAGCATCGATCGGGTTCAAGTTGGCTGCTTTAATGGATGGAATCAATCCAAATATAATACCAACAACCATCGAAAAGACCACCGAAACCAAAATGGATACGGAACTGATGGCAACTGGAACCTCTGCCACCTTTGCAATAATCTTCGCCAAAACAATTCCCATGATGACGCCAATCACGCCGCCAATGCTGGTCAAAACAGCAGCCTCTGTCAGGAATTGCGTCAGAATGTGCTTTTTCTTCGCGCCAATTGCTTTTTTCAATCCAATTTCACGTGTCCGCTCCGTTACCGATACCAGCATGATGTTCATTACACCAATTCCGCCAACTAACAGGGAAATGCTGGCAATGCAAATCAACATGGTATTGGTAGAAGAACTGAGATCCTGTAAGGATTTGGCTTTTTCCAATGTGCTTTCACTCTTATACTGTACCGTTTCGCCACTGTCTGATCCGGTGCTCTGAATATGCGCATTTAACAATTCTGCTGTCTTCTTTCCGGCAACCGTCATACTGTCTGTATCCACTGCCCGAATCAAACAGTTTTGCGGCTCATCAAATTGAAAAGCAATGGGCCAGGATCCTGTTGGCAAAAAAACTGCACCGCTCTTGGTTTCTGCATAAGTCCAGTAATCTTCTTCCGAATTGATGACCGGTTCAAAGGAGCTACTCTGCACAGCCACACCAATTACAGTAAACGGATCACCGCAGATATCAATTACCTGTCCGATGGGATCTTCTCCAGGGAACAAACTTTGCACCGCAGTCGGATCCAGAATGGCAACCTTTTGATTCTGCGTATAGTCCGCTGCACAAAAGCCTTTTCCGCTCTGGATGTGATACCCGGCAGTGTCAAAATAGTCCGCATCAATACCATATACACTTCCGGTAAACTGCGTATTATTGTGATAAACATTATCAAAGTAGGAGCGCTGCCGATAAAGTGTCACCGCTTCTACGGAATCCAATGCGGCAATCTCCTGCTTGGTGCTGTCTGCAATCACCGGAACAGATGCTGGCTTTTGCTGATAGGTGAAGTCATACTGCATATCTCCCTGATAAAGCGCAACCGTCACAGTATTATTTCCGGCACCAATCAAGTTGTTTTTAATCTGTTCGTTGGTTCCCTTAATGGTGGAAACAATGGCAATGATGGAGGCAATTCCAATAATAATGCCCAGCATGGTCAGTAAGGAACGTACCTTGTGCGAGAAAATCCCCTGAAAAGAAAGACGAATGTTTTCAAACATATCCGGCACCTCCCTTAATGGCTCTGGTCACTGTCTTGTGTGGCAGTGCCCTCTTTGACTGTTTTTCCATATGGGAAACAAATCCAATCATCCTCTGTCAGACCGCCTTTAATTTCAATCTCGTAACCGCCGTAAATCAATTTTCCGGTCTGCACGATCTGCTTTTTCAACTTGTTGTGTGCATCCTTCTTCATTACATAATACTGCCCGTCTTCCTGTCGAACATATTGAACCGGCAGATAGAATGAATCGCTCTCCTCCGTACTGGAAATGGAAATGGAAACCGAATCGCCGACATTCCAGCTGACGGAATCCTGAACCGATGCCAGAAACGGATACATACTGTTGTTCGGGTTTTCCCCGTAAGAGAGGACATCCTCACCCGTAACCGGCGTGGTCTCAATCTTGGTTACAGTCGCCTCCACAACATCGCCAGTTTCCCAGGAAGTTACTGACAGCACATCTCCAACAGCAAGCTTGGTTAAGTTCATCTCGCTGATTTGTCCCTGAATGCTGACGCCGCCCTCGCCTTGAATGACCATCAATGGATCGGTTGCTTCCAAGGCTTCCGGATCTGCTGCCAGCTTGGTGACTACGCCGTCAATTTTGCTAAGTTCCTGTCCGGTTTGCTGCTTTTGCTGTGCATCCTTCAAATCCAAGTCTGCCTGCTTTTTGTCGATCTCTAATTTTTTCAGCTCATTTTGTTTGTCCCGAATCATCTTTTGCAGTTCTGCACTCGAATACATATAGTCACTATAAAGAGAAGTAGAACCGGAATACGTATAATCAGAAAAATCCGGATCAACCTCTTCTGTATCTGTCAGACCTTCTGTATCCCATGCAGATGCATCCTCTTCAGAAGCAGATGCATCGATGACATCCGATGAATCCGTATGAGAATCCTCTGCATCGGTCTGCTGTCCGGCAGCCATAGCAGGCAATTTCAAATTGCCATAATACGTTCCGGTCGGGTCCACCAAAATACTGCCGTCTGTATCAATGGTGATACCTTTTCCAACCACCCAGTCACTCAGTGTTTTCCCAGTGAAAGACGTACTGGTAATTGACCAAATATATTGACAGGTTGTTCCATCAAACACAAACAGCTCCGCACAGGCACCTGCCTTTTGCAATTCCTGTAGAAATGCAGTCGTTGCAACTGTCTCTTTTTTGCAGGAAAACCAATACGGTTTGGCTGCCGTTCCATCTCCGGAAACCGCCTCCGCTACAGCATGAATGGTATCCGTGCATTTAGAGGCATCCGGCTGATTGGGCAGAATCGGGGTATCCGGCGGCGCAGTGGTTACAATCGGCTCTTCTGATTCCGAATCTGAAATCTCATCCGAATCGTCCAATCCCGGATCATCCGGTTCCCATCCACCGTCATCGATTGGAGCATCTTCCGACGGACGCAGATTTTGCAGGGTATTCAATTCCTTGTTTGCCGTTCGGATATGATCTTCTGCAATGGCAACTGCATTCTGTTTTTGTGCAACATTCAGCTTCGCAGCAGTGGTATCATACTGCAACAGCGGTGTTCCAACGGTTACAGAATCCCCCTCCTTGACAAGGACTTTTTCAACGATCAACTGATTGTCCAGCAACACCTTCTGTACATTGGCAGACTGTACCGTTCCCTGTGCAGAAATCTCATCGCCCCAGTACATGTCCTTCATCGTAGAAACAGAATATACCTTTACAGTTGCCTTTTTGGCTTTTGCGGTTCGGTACCAATATATGCCACCTGTTCCACCGCCGGCAATCAGAACACATCCAGCAATTAAAATGGTATTACGCAAGAATTTCTTCATGGCAGTTCCCTCCTGATTCCTCTGGCTCCTGTTCCAGCATACCATCTCGAATATATAGGATACGCTGTGCATGCTCTGCAATTTCCCGTTCATGCGTAATCATGACAATGGTTGCACCATCCTCATGCAGTCCGTGAAACAATTCCATAACCTGTTCCCCAGACTTGGTATCCAATGCACCAGTCGGCTCATCAGCAAGCAGCAGCTGCGGATGGTTTACAATGGCACGGGCAATGGCAACACGCTGCTTCTGTCCACCGGAAAGCTGCGTTGGCAAAAAGGTGATGCGATCTTCTAAGCCCACTCGAATCAACGCTTCTTTTGCCCGCTGGGTTCGTTCTTTCTTGCCAACACCAGCATACAAAAGCGGCAATGCAACATTGTCCAATGCAGTCTGCCGGGGCAGCAAATTAAAATTCTGAAAAACAAACCCTATTTTTTGATTGCGAATTTCTGACAGCATCCGATCGGTACAAGTTTGCATCGGCTTTCCGTCTAATAAGAACTGTCCGCTGGTTGGACGATCCAGTAACCCAATCACATTCATCAAAGTAGATTTTCCAGAACCGGAAGGCCCCATAATGGCAAGATATTCACCAGTATCGACAGACAGAGAAATATTTTTCAAAACAGGAACCGGTACTTTTCCCTGTATATAATCCTTACAAATATTTTGCAATTCCAATAGCATGGTTTCACCGCCTTATGATTCCGGATCTACCGGTGCAGCATCTGCACTGGAATCCTGCTCTGCGGATTCTTCCGGATCCACATCAAATTCGGGATCCAGCTCTCCGCTCACCGACTGATCGGGATCAATCGCTTCGAAAGGAATATCTTCCCCATCAGCAGGCATCTCATCAGAATTAGAATCCGACTGTTCCTTTTCGTATTCTTCATAGCTGGTGGTGGTACGCATTCCCTCTTGATAGTCTTCTGCTGGATAAGCAAGGTATTCATCCCCAGATAATCCATCGGCAATTTCAACATCTCCCATGGCTGCATCCTGCTCTCCCAGTGTCACATAACGTTTTTCCAGCTTGTCCTTTTTACCAGCAATCCAAACATAGGGTTGATCAGTATCAGCATCTACCACATAATCGGCATACAGCCAGATGCCGGACTTCTCAATGGTTGAACCTTCCGCCGGTGTAATCAGCACATGCTGCCCCAGCATCAAGCCATCGGATGTATCCAATTTAATGTAAAATGCGTAGGAAGAACTGGTGCTGGCTTCATCGCTGTAATAGCCCATGGAGTTATTCTGCTTGTTTTCTGCCTCCATGTTAATTTCGGAAATGGTGCCTGTCCAGGTAGAATCGTCAATTCGGGACTTGAGCACAACCGGTTCTTCTTGATAGATGGTCTGAATGTTCTGTTCATTGGCAATTCCTTTGACACGGAAATCGCCGTCTGCTAAAATGGTAAGCATGACATCCGTATTGTCTGCCTGCATCTGCTCTTTCGTCCGAACTGTTTTAATGGTTCCGCTCTTGGTTGCCGTTACCGTTGCGTGCTCAATGGAATTTTTCAACTTGGTCATTTCTGTTTGCTTGACCTTGATGTCATATTCATTTTTGGCAAGATCAGTTTGCAGAGACTGAATTTGTGTGGTGTAGGAAAGCTGATCGTCCGCACTTGCCTGCTGTTTTTCTGCTTCCAGCTGCTGAATTTGCTGTGTGGTGGTTGTATTTTCATTTTGCATGCGTTCAATGTCCAGATTACCCTGATCCAGTTGTAATTGCATGGCTGTTACATCATAAGAAAACAACGGAGTGCCCTCTTTGACGGAATCGCCTTCTGATACAAATACCTGATCCAGCGTTTTTTCACTGTCCACCTTGACTTCGGTCACCTCCTGAGATTCTACAACACCGGAATAGTAGGTCTGGAATCCATAACCTGCTGCGGTATTGATCTCTTTTAGGGAAGTGACATATGCAAGTCCATCTGCCTGAGAGGACTGCTGATGCTTCCATATGAAAATACCGGATGTTGCAACTGCTGCTGCACCTGCAACTGCGATGACTGAAATGAGAATTGGTTTTCTTTTCCCTGCCATATTCCTTCCTCCATATCTGATCCTGTCTAATTTGAAATGTTTGGATATTCAACTGTTGTACATCAGTTGCAACGCCATTATAGCATACCCATTCTTGTTTGTCAAGAACATTCAAACCGATTTTCATCGAATCATCTAAAAGTCTGTTTTTACGGCACCAAATGGAAAAATCCATATATTGTTCAGATGCCAATATTGACAAGTCTGGAAAAAACAGGTACAATAAAAAAGTATTATGAGATGCAAATTATCCTTGCATAGAAACGGAGAGAAAAATTATGAATATTGCAGTTGCACAGTCCGGTGGTCCTACCTGTGCCATCAACGCTTCTTTAGTTGGCGTCTTTCGAGAAGCACTGGCACATACAGAAATCGATGCTATATTTGGCTCCATCAATGGAATTGAAGGCATCATTCGGGATCATATGGTGGATTTAAAAAGCATCATTCGAAGCAATGCCGATATGGAACTGCTTCGGCAGACACCGTCTACCGTACTGGGATCCTGTCGATATAAGCTGCCGGATTGGCGGGAAGATGACGCTGTTTATCAAACCATTGCAGCCTGTTTCCAGAGAAGACAGATCAATGTCTTCTTCTACATTGGCGGAAACGACTCTATGGACACGGTCATGAAGCTTTCAGAATACTTTGCTGAAATTCACTTAGATGTCAAAGTCATCGGAATTCCAAAGACCATTGACAATGATCTCCCCTGTACCGACCATACCCCGGGATTTGGATCCGCAGCAAAATATGTTGCCATCACCACACAGGAAATTGTACGGGACAGCACGGTATATAGTCTCCCGTCTGTTACCATTATTGAAATCATGGGTCGGCATGCCGGCTGGCTGGCTGCCTCTTCCTGTGTTTTACGCGTGAATGGAGAATCTGCACCACACTTAATTTATGTACCGGAATGTACCTTCTCCGTAAAGCGCTTTTTGCAGGATGTCAAAAAAGAAATGGCAAAACACAAGGCAGTTGTCGTTGCCATTTCAGAAGGCGTTTCCTTGGACGGCGATGCAGAATCCGCCTATCAATCCGGTGAAACAGACTGCTTCGGTCATAAGTACTTATCCGGAGTCGGCAAAGCACTGGAACAGATTGTACGGAATGAAATCGGATGTAAGGTGCGTTCCATCGAACTGAATGTCATGCAGCGCTGCTCCTCCCATATTTGTTCCAAGACCGATATTACAGAGGCCGAGCAGATCGGCGCTGCCGGTGTCCGCTGTGCCTTAAAGGGAGAAACCGGAACGGTAATGGTTTTCCGCCGTGTCCGCAACATGCCATATACCATTGCAATTGAATCTGCGTCGGCAAGTAAGATTGCCAATCAGGAACGATACCTTCCTGCCTCTTTCTTAAATGCCCAGCAGAACAATATCACCGATGAAGCACTGCAATACTTCCTGCCGCTGATTCAGGGAGAAGTGCAAATTCAAATGGAGAATGGGCTGCCAAAGCATTTCACCGTGCAGGAAGCAATCTTAAAATAACAGCTGGCTGTACAAACCAATTTTCAATCCATTATAGAAAAAAGCCTATTGGGAAAGGAACTTGCAAATGTTCTGATCCAATAGGCTTTCCTATTCCATTTTTGTAGATTAAGATCAAAATGTCCCTCCTTTCTGATTTTTAATTTGGAAAAGATCCATAAATGTCGATGGCTCTGCTCAAATTTCTATTTACAAAAACATATGTTCGTGCTATAATGGACGATGTTTAAAAGATGCATCATCTTTAGGAGGGATTTTTATGAAATGGAAACAGTGGCTGGCAGGAATGCTCACCATTTTGATGGTAATTGGTTGCCTGGGCGGATCAGTATCCGCAAAAGCACTGCAACCAGATTCCAAAGCAACGGATTCTTATGACTTTATGCAAATTTCCGATCCGATTTTAACCCTACAAGTGGGAGAGCAAAAGTCTTTAACCATACTTCATGCCTCTTCCAGCCGAATAGTACATTGGTTTACAATGGATGCAGACGTTGCGGATGTGGAGCAAAGCGGAATGGTAACCGGTGTTGCGCCTGGCATTGTAACTTTGTATGCGGTTATTTCCAAAGAACATGTCCTGCAATGCCGGGTGGTGGTGCAGCCAGCTTCCCATCCAGCCGTCACCAATCTGCCCACTGCTACAACTACTTCCGCACCGATTGCGACAACGCAATCAACCACAACTGGAACCACTCCAACTGATCAACCAGCGCTTTCTGCATCCACCTGTACGCTTTCTGTCGGAGAAACATTCCAGCTTACAGCAACGGAGATGGAGAATGTGGTCTGGTTCAGTCACGATCCGCAAATTGCTTCTGTTACGGATGGATTGATTACAGCCAACCAGGCTGGTGAAACCATTGTTTATGCCATTTTCCCGGAAAATGTTGTTTGTTCCTGTACAGTTACGGTAATCCAGCATACCCCGCATCTTTCTAAGGAAGCCCTTACTGTAGCTGTCGGCGAAGTCGCACCATTGACCGTTCTAGATCTTGCACCCAATCAAACGGTTCAGTGGTCCAGCGAAGATGACACCATTGCCGATATCATTGATGAAACCATCATCGGCGTTCATCCTGGAACGGTTGTCGTTTCTGCCGCAATTGGAGAAAACCTGGTTCTTTCCTGTACTGTTACCGTACAGGCAGCATCTGCGCAAACAACTGCAATTGTTACAACCCAAACGGAATCAACAACAACCACCACTACAACAACAGTTCCCACACAAACGACAACTGGAACCACCATTGCTGCAGGACCATTCCTAGAACAGGAATATATCACCATGCAAATGGGCGATATACAGTCTATGCTTTTGGAAAACATAGCAGCAGACGAACCAGTTTCCTGGTTCTCCAAGGATGAAACAATTGCAACAGTCGATCAACAAGGCGCCGTAACAGCCGTTTCTACTGGAAATACACGAATTTGTGCCGTGATTCCAGGATATGGTGTGCTATACTGTGCCGTACGGGTAATCTCAGATCGGGCTTATGACACCGGAGATGTCAACGGTGATGGTGATATTACCTTAGCAGACGCCACCCTGACGCTTACGTATTACGCAGAGGAAGCGGTTTCTGGACATCCACAGTTTTCCGATATGATCGTCTGCGATGAGGCTTCCGCTTTTTCTGCTGCCGATGTGGATCAGGATCGCACCATTACCTTATCAGACGCTACGCTAATCTTAACCTACTATGCGGAACTCGCAGTCGGAAACACACCCGACTGGAACAAGCTGCGCGCCTAACCATCGAGCGCAAACCCTATCATATAAAAAACATACATACTGCAAGAAACGCCGAGCATCTGGTTGCGCAATCCCGCTTCCACTGCTCGGCATTTCTTTGGAAGCAATTCCTAAAGCCCTGCAAAAATAGGGAAAATTTGCCGGTTCGTTCATTGACAAAAAAGGAAAAACATGCTACAATTATAATATCTATTAGCATGCAGATTATTGTGTTCGTACACCCCATTGCAAGGATGCAACGCTGCAAATTTTTAGTAGGAGTGAATGTAAATGAAGAAAGGTGTCACGTTAAAGAAGAAGCTGCTGGCAACTGTTTCTGCTGGTGTACTGGCTGCAACAGGAGTGGCTTCCGCACTGACAAGCAGTGTAACTGCTGCTTCAACAGAAGATCTGGGATTGGATAACTATGCAAAACTTTTGCAGTATTCCCTGTATTTCTTCGATGCAAACATGTGCGGCGATCAGGTTGGAGAAAAAAGTGCACTCTCCTGGAGAGACGATTGCCATACAGGCGATACGGCTCCGGGCGGCTTCCACGATGCCGGCGACAACATCAAATTTGGTCAGACAGAAGGCTTCACTGCTTCCACGCTGGGATGGACTTATTACGAGTTCAAGGATCAGTTTGACAAAACTGGAACAACCGATCATTTTAAAGTTATTACCGATTATTTCTGTGATTTCTTTAAAGCTTCCACAACACTGGATGCCAATGGTGCTGTCAGCCAGTTCGTTTACCAGGTCGACATTAACAGTGACCACAGCACTTGGTGTGCACCGGAAGGCATGGCAAGTAGAACCAATATTGGACAAAATGTCTATCGAGTTACAAGCGGTGCCAGTGACATTGCAGCTCAATATGCAGCTGCCTTGGCACAAAATTACATCAATTTTGGCAATCAGGAAGATCTGACCTATGCAACTGCTCTGTACAACTTTGCAATCAGAGATCGTCAGCCAGCACCGGCAAACGAAAACAACTACAACAGTACAGAATGCCAGGATGATATTTCCTGGGCAGCTGGTTGGATGTACTTGGCAACCGGAGAAGAATCCTACAAGACGGAAAACGGAAAATACACCAACGCTTCCAACTATGGACAGCAGGACTATATGTATAACAATTCCGGTTTGGGCGCTGCTATTATCAATGCAGAAATCACTGGCAACTGGAGCAATGCCACCAATTACATTGATGGAAAAGTAAACGGAAGCCAAAATCAGTATTATGTATACAACAGCTGGGGCAGCGCAAGACATAATACCTTGATGCAGCTCTGCGCATTGGTTTGCACCAAACACAAAGATGAATCCGGAAAGGATTATTCTGCATGGGCAAAGCAGCAGATGAACTATCTGCTGGGTGACAACAGCAAAAATGTATGCTTTGTAGTTGGCTACAACAGCATTTCTGCTACCTCTCCGCACCACCGTGCAGCATCCAACATCACAATCAGTTCTGATTGGCATGAATACAACAACTGGGACGGAAAGTATGCTTCCAGCGGTGGACATACCCTGTATGGCGCTCTGGTTGGCGGTCCGACCAACACCAACTTTGATTACACAGACTCTGCAAAGGATGCAACCTCCAACGAAGTAGCGATTGACTATCAAGCTGGATTAGTTGGTGCAGCTGCTGCATTGTATGCAATGTATGACACAGGTTCTGTTGTGGCAGAAATTGGCCCAGAAGTAACTGTTTATGCTTCTGAAAAGGCTGCTGCAAACGGAGAAACGCCGGTAACAACAACCACCACGACAACGACTACCACAACTACTACGGAAACAACCACCACGACAGAAGAAACAACAACCACAACAGAAGAAACCACGACAACCACTGAAGCAACTACAATCACTACAGATGCAACCACAACTACAACGGATGCAATCACAACCACCACTGCAACAGACGAAACCACGACTACAACGGATGCAACCACAACTACAACAGACGAAACCACAACCACCACTGCAACAAATGAAACTACAACTACAACGAATGCAACCACAACCACTACTGTAACAGACGAAACCACAACTACAACGAATGCAACCACAACCACTGCTGCAACAGATGAAACCACAACTACAACGGATGTAACCACAACCACTCCTGCAACAGACGAAACCACAACCACAACAGATGCAACCACAACCACCACTGCAACAGACGAAACCACAACTACAACGAATGCAACCACAACCACTACTGTAACAGACGAAACCACAACTACAACGGATGCAACCACAACCACCACTGCAACAGATGAGACGACAACTACTCCAACTGGTACTGCATCTACTACTACAACAACCACAACAACTGGATCAGTAACCGGTACCACGACAACTACCAGTGCTGTTTCCAGCGTACTTCCGCCGGTTCTGCGGTACGGCGACCTCAACGGAGACGGCAACGTTTCATTGGCAGATGCTGTTCGTCTGTGCAAATACCTCAATGGCACAGTTGAACTGAGCGATGGTGCACTGGCAAATGCAGATGTGAATGCTGATGGAACTGTGAACGATCAGGATTTGCTGATTCTGGTACAGTATCTGGCTCGTCTGGTAAATACCCTGCCGAGTGCATAAGCATTTGATTTTAAAAATAGGATCGTTCTTATAAAAAAGGAGCCTGCAAGTTGCAGGCTCCTTTTTTAGGATTCCGATAAAATACGCTGCATATAGGTTTCCGTAGACAGGAATCCAGACCGATTGTACCGGTTTAAATCATATAAACAATTGGGATCTTTGGTAATATAATTGGGTTTCTCCAGGCAAGTCAATGTCAATAAGAACCCAGCATCCTTCAACACTGCATTGCTTTCCTGACAAACGAATCCATATGGATAGGCAAACACAATGGGCACCTGATTCAACTCCTCCCGGCAGCGGTTTTGCAAGATCTGCACATCCGCTGAAAAGAATGTGTGGTAATCCTCCTCCGTTTCCCAATCCATCTTGCGGCATCCGCAGCGTGCTCCATTGCTGTGCATATCATATGTGTGATTGCCCAATTCAATCCAATCAGATTGCAGCATGGTACGCAGATCCTCCCATGTTAAATAGGAATAAGCATCCACATGCGGTGCATCCGGTGCCAGCATCTCTGTAAAAATACCGACTGTGGAAACAATGGCACACATTTGATATTGTTCTAGGATTGGAAGCGCCAGACTCAAATTGTTGTAAAAGCCATCATCAAAGGTAATCATCACCGGATGTTCCGGAAGTGTCCCAATACCATTGGTATAATCGACTAACTGCTGTGCAGAGACACTCTGATAACCATGCTGAGAAAGATATTGCAAATCCGCTTCCAGCGTTTCCGGTGTCACACGAAATTCATTTTCCGGGCCTTCCGTAATACTGTGGTACATCAGAATGGGCAGAAAAATCCCATCCGGCGGACGATTGGATGCAGCATAGAACTTTCCCACTGTTGTACAAATGGCTGCCAAAATCAACACTACCATGTCAATCACCAGAAACCGCAGGAGTTTTCGAATGTTGCAGCAATGATACATAAGCAGTCCCCTCCCTCTTTTCATCTGATCATATGGTATGAAAAATCCAGTTTGTCCTATACATTTTGCAGAATACGACCAAAAAGATTGGTTCTGAATGTTGCAGGCTGCTGCATAACAATAGGAACATCAGGAAAGAATAATGAGGTGAATACAGTGCGCAAACGACGTTCGCTCAAACGAAAAAAGCCACTCTTTTTATTGCTTCTGCTGATGCTTCCCATGGTTGTCCTGTTGGGAAAGCGTCTCCTTCCCAAAACGCCTCCTGCCGCATCTCCATTCACACAGCAGAGCAGGAGGCATTCCCAACAGATTCCGCTTGCAGCAGCACAGGCTGGATTGACATTGGACGAGGATGCTTGGAATGTAGCCTCGCAGGGGTATGGCTGGGAAGAAGAATCCATGCCCTCCTTGGTACAAGCAGACACACAGACAGGCACTTCTGATCCCGGTGCAAAGCCTTATCCGGAAGTTTGGAATGTACAGCCAGAATGTCAGGTAAACCGAACCTTTTACAGCACATACTATGGCACACGCTTCTTCTCACTGGATACGGCTGGACAGGTGCAAAATAAAACCAGCCTGCCCAATGAGCAGCTTATGGAAGAGAGCAAACATCTCCCAAACTTTGATGTTGCCGCCGATGGAACGCCACGTGTCCTAATTATGCACACGCACACAACTGAAACATTTGAGCCATATGTCCGAGACAATTTTGACAGCAGCTTCAATTACCGCACGACAGATCCCAGTAAAAATATGATTGCAGTCGGCAACGCTATTGCTGCACAGTTGGAAGCTGCCGGAATCGGCGTAATTCACAGTGATGTCATCCATGATTACCCCTCCTATAACGGCTCCTATGAACGCAGCGCAGAAACGGTACGTGCCATTCTGGAGCAATACCCCACCATTCAAGTGGTGCTGGACATCCATCGAGATGCAATCGGCGATGATACTGCCATTGCACAGCCCATTGTAGAAATTGATGGCAAGGAGGCCGCACAGATCATGATTATCTCCGGCTGCGATGACGGCACCATGAACATGCCGCATTATATGGAAAACTTCCACTTTGCCTGTGCCCTGCAAGGCATGATGGAATCTCTATATCCCGGACTCACTCGACCCATTTTGTTCGATTACCGCCACTACAATCAGGATTTAACAACCGGCAGCTTACTGATTGAGGTTGGCTCCCATGGAAACACACTGGATCAAGCCGTTTATTCCGGACAGCTGATCGGTGTTTCTCTGGCAAAAACCTTGCTGCAACAGGAGTAGAAATGAAAAGATTGCAAAAAAAAACACGTCGCTTCCTGCGGCGTGCCATACAATATGGTAGCTTTTATGTATTACTCAATGGATTCTTATGGGGATTCCTTCAAGTTTCCAGTTCTGCCTACCGCCGCATGGAAGCAAATCCACCGGCAGCAACAGCTGTTTCTGCCTCCCCTGACGGAACCTTATCGCTATCGATTCTGACCAAACAGGCGCAATTGCCACAACCGATTTGGCAGCAATCCGAAGCAATATGGATTCCGACTCCTGTTCTCACAATTTGGCAGATGATCTGGAATCAATGCATCAGGCATGATGATGCATCAGAAAGCTGGAAAAATCCTCACAGTTCGGATGCTGCTTGGCAATGGTCTCATAGAACAGATTCAACTCTCCCCGATAAATCAAATAGGCAGACGGCAAATATCGTAAATCATCCGGTGTATTGAGACAAACCGGCTTGTTCAGCTGCACGCCGCACTGCTCCAGCAGCTTTGCAACAAATTGCGAACAATGCAGCTTATGCTTTCTCGCCCATTGAATATGGAAAAAGGTAGAACCCAGTCCCAGGATATTATAAGAAAAGGAACGCCGATTAGTCTTAAAAAATTCCAAGCGCTGATGAAATTCCTGCTTGGTTTCCTTGGTGACCGGAATCATATAGATTTCACAGGGAATCACCGGATACCGTCCTAAAGTTCCCTCCCCAACAATTTCCTGGTTAAAGGTAGCCGGAAGCGGAAAATGCACATACGTGCGACAGAAGCTATACATTTCATCCAAAGAAAGATCTGTTGCTACGGAAGCGTGATTATACGGTTTCTTGGTAAAAAAGCGAATAAAACGAGCCACTCTCGTTCCAGTTTGGCTCAACAATACGAATAGGTAGTCTTGCAACATTCTCACCCCAAAAAATTTTCAAAAATCTCATATAATTATAGCATAAGGGCTTGCATTTTTCAATAAAATTTGGTATAATAATATACAGATAAAGCGTAAAAATTGTTTTTCAGTAAAATTGTTGAAAAGCAAGATTTGGAAAAACAAATTTTTGTGCAGATTTTATGCGCCTGTAGCTCAGCTGGATAGAGTGTCAGACTCCGACTCTGAAGGTCGTGCGTTCGAATCGCATCAGGCGTACCAATTGGAAGCTCTGAATCAAATTTTTGGTTCAGGGTTCTTTTTTATGAGAAAGGCTGTACCGACACGATCGCATGACGGTACAGCCTTTTGTAATCGTTTCAGCTTTTACGGAGTTCCGGCATTAGAACCATTTTTTCCTGCCAAGCGTTCTATCGTTGCTTTGACTGCTTCCATGTTTTTCTTGCGAATCAATTCTTTTTCTTCTGGTGTCTGTTTTCCATTCAGCATCAAAAACTCGTCAAACACACTGCTTCCATCCAATGTGGTGTGATACGTGCTGACCCAGCCGAGCGAGAATCCGCTGCGGTATGCCGTTGCAATTGCTGGTAAGTTTGCTGGCGCAACACAAAAAAATGGAACGATGTTTTTCTCCAACACCAAAAAAGCAAGATGATTGACCAAGTAGGAGGCCAGCCCTTTGCGCCGATACTGCGGCAGAACATCCACATCAATCGCCCACATAGCAGCACTATCCGGCGCTGCACCTGCCATTGCAATGACCTCGCTGCCCCGTACCACATACATTACAAGACAAGTCTTGCTTGTGCCGGATTTCGAAAATTCCAGCGCATTGGAAAAAGCATCCAGATTGGGAAGCGATTGCAATTCCTGAATTTCATCTGCTTCCCGAACAAAAAAGCTTAGTTCCGGATAAGCGCTTTTGATACGAGAAATGGTTTGCTGCGGCACAAAATACAGAGACTGCCCGTAAAAAAAAGGAGACTCAAAAATCTGTTCCCGCCGTTTATCTTTTAGAATTGGCTGCACCACATGCAAGGCTTCCGGATCACCGGAAACTACAATTCCTTGTCCCATGGAAACGGCTTCCAGAAATGGTTTCTGTCGTTTGCGGGTTCGACATCCCTTCCGCATGGCAGCCGGACAAAATCGAATTTGTTCTTCTTGCAGTAAATCTTCTTCTGTACAATTCAAGTCAATTGCCAATTGTGCTCTGGCAACATCAAGGATACGAATCATATTACGGCTACTCCTTCATTTTTAACATCTATGCATACAAAGGAAATACGTGGTATTTTTTCTTCCCACAACCTTCCTATGCAATTGGGAATATATGGATTATTGTACCATAAAGCGTCAGCTTTTGTCAAGAAAAATTCCGCTCTTTCGAGCGGAATTTTTTTTGATTTAAAGCGGCTGATTGGAACACTTTTTCAGCAGCGGAATCAACATACCGCCAGCTGCATTTCCTAAAATTACAACCGGAATATAAACTGCCGCCTTGGCACCGGACGGACAGCCTGCCAAAAAATAGTAGAACAAATCCGCAATACAGTGATTGAATCCGCAAATAATAAACACCAAAATCGGCATTACAACGCCAAACAAGGCAGCTGGATAATTCCCCTTTTTGCTGCAAATCCGATTGGATTCCACGGCAGAAAACATCAGCAATCCGCAAAAGACTGCCAGTATAAATGCACTAAGCGGATGATCGGAAAGTTTTGCATCCACAGTTGTCTGTGCACGCTCCACAATGGTCACATCCAGATTCACAACATTGGTATCACTGGCAAACCGTGTCAGCCGAATCAGCAATGCCGCTACAGCTGCCCCCAGTGTGTTCCCCACCAAAGTAACCAATGTTTCTGCAATAAACGCCGGCTCCCGGTTTACAATATAGCCAACCTTTCCGGTATAGAGTCCATATTGAAACTGTACAATACAAAACAGTCCCAACGAGAACAGCAGTGCCCCAATGTAACGGTTATCGCTGGAAAGGCTGACAACGCCGCCGATTCCAATCATAATACCGGACAGCATGCCATCTGCCAAAAATGAAATCCATTTGTTTTTTTGCTTGGTTTGTTTTTCCATGTTGCTTGTTCCTCTCTCCCTTACTTCGCCAATTTTTCTGCCGGATCGGCTCCATCAATTGCCAATACCCAAATAGGCTCCTCAATATCCGTAAACAGCATATCCTCAATTGCGGCTGTAGCTGCAAAAATAAAGGCAGACGCATAAGAATCCTCATTCAAATAAAAGGAAGCTGCTCCATTTTTTTGCGCAACGCCAAGTTCATGTACATATCCATTATAAAAAATTTGGATTTCAATGGCATCCTGCCGATGCTGCCGCATCAATGCAAGCAGTTCTTTTGCACCTGCACGTGCGGGATCCCATGGATACATAGAAGGCAGTTTTTTCATCATTCGTCACCTCTTACTTTTATTGTTCTGTCCTATTATACTACAGGCAGTTTCATTTGTCAATTTTCTATTTACAAGCTGGACTGCCAATTTTTTCGATGTGCAGCAATGGCTGCTTCTAAGCGGTCAACAAGCGTTTCATCGGTGCAGCATAGATTCCCTGCAATCCCGGTTCCCAGCTGAATTTCCGGCTTGACCGCCTCGCCATGGAAATCAGAGCCGCACGTTACCAAAAGATGAAATGCTTCTGCCAATTGTAGATACTGCTGCGTTTGTTCTGGGGTATTGCGACTGTAATAGCACTCCATTCCCTGCAAGCCGCCTGCTACCAACCGTTGAAGCAGCTGCCGAAGTGCATCCTGTTCCAGTTTCAATCTGCACGGATGTGCCAGCACTGGAATACCACCGGACTGCAAGATCACCTGCATCCCAGCTTCTGGGGAAGGCTTTGGACGTTCCACCCGTTCATAAAATGCAGCAGTCGTTAAATACCGGTCAAAGGCATCCTGAATGGAAGCCGCATATCCAGCCGCCACAATCGCCTTTGCAAAGTGCGGCCGCCCGGTTGCAGCTCCATCGTTGCAGCGCCGTACTTTTTCTAACGTAATCGGCACACCCTGTTCCTGTAAATAAGAAACAAGACGAATGGATCGCTCTGCCCGGTTTCGGCGGTGTTCTTCACAAAATGCTTGCAGACAGGGATGATCTGGTTGTATGCCGTATCCCAAAATATGCAGTTCCCGATTACCCGTTGTGCTGATTTCAATTCCGGAAATCAATCGGATTCCCGCCTCCTGTGCAGCCTGCTGCGCCTCTGGAACACCCTTTGCAGTATCGTGATCGGTAATACTCATGGCAGTGATGCCAGCTGCCTTCGCCTTGGCAACTAATTCGGAAGGTGTATACTGCCCGTCGGAACATGTGGTGTGCAAATGCAAATCAATCATGCTATCCCTCCTTTTCCAGAAATGGTTTTATTTTAAAAAGGATACGGTTGATGTTTTGGAGCTGGCACGAAGAAGCCGCTGCATCGCAGCAGTATTCTCATAGGTTTCCAAGTCGCAGACCATCAGAATCTGGTCAAAAGCTACTTCCCGTAATTGAGCAGCATCCTTTGCACTGGCACAAGTGACATCCAAAACATAAATAGTTTGAAAATGCTTGGTCAAAAATGGCACCATGCAATCCGCCCAGTCATCTTTCAGCAAAAGCAATCGCTTTTCATTGTCCACTGCGGTTGTAATGGTTAGAAGCGGCGTGTCTGCTCCCAGGTAAAAGTCATATGGTGTATCGCTTTCCAGCGCTTCTGTATCATATAATGTGCGAACAGCACCATCTTCCCCTACGCCCTCCTGCACGGTTACAGGAAGCTCCTGCTTAGAACTGCTGTATAAATCGAGAATATCCGGTGTAATACCTAGATAGGCACACTGCTGATACAAATCGCCCCGATAGGCTCCATACACATGGGATACCACATAGGTGTCATAGGAAATCGGCAAAAAGCCCATCTTTTGCACCACACTGCGATAGACACAGTATGCACCATAGGAGGTCCATTTCGTATCTGTTCGATAAAAAATATAATCCTCCTGTACCGGCATCAAAACCGGATATGGATCAATGGTTCGAATCGGTGTCTGCAATGCGTCATAAAATCGTTCCAACTGTGCCTTCTGGGAATGAAACAGAACGCCTGTCGGAAGTTGATCCTGATAGAATTCCGTTGCACACGGTGCTGCAAGCAAGCAGATCGGCGTTTGATTTTCCTGATAAAAAGCATTGATCTGCTCGGCAGTCTGTTCCAATGCATCGGCATCCAGCACATCCGGTGCTTCCAGCATTCTGGATGGTGTCAGATAAACCTGATTGATCTGAGACAGTCCCATATGATACTGCACACCGGCAGAAAAACTGCGCAAGGTTCGACTGCCCATGGTCTGCTGCTGTAACAGGCGATCGGTTTGTTCCTGCAGTGGAGCGGAAAGGGAAACCTTTGATACAGAATCTGCCTTGGTGCACAAACCCAGCAGCATCCAAAACCCAATCAGCAGCATTGCTGGAAACAGCAGCAGCAAGGTCAATCGTTCTTTTGAGTACTTTGGCATATGACTTTCCTCCTACAGCTGAAACAAAATAGAAACATCCTGTTGATAGAATAAGACAGCCGCCGAAGTTAACAGCAAAAGCAGTAATCCAACTGGTTCCAAAACCCGAAACAGTGCTGCTGCCTTCTTTTCATAAACTGCTCGAACCGTATTCCACTTTGGCAGTACCATCAAAAGTGCCAGTACAGCAGCCAATTCCAATCCGCCGTTGAACAGCAAATATTGATCCTGCTCCCGAATCAGTCGTCCTCTTCCAAACAGTACCGTAAGATTTTCCTGTAAATCCGGAAGACTGGAGGCCTGTAGCAAAATCACAGCGCCCAAAAGCCATGCAGCCGTCCAAATATGCTGTACACTTGGATACCAATGCCGCATTTTTCGTTGCAGCAGATATTCCAATGTCATACAAATCCCCATCCAAATGCCGCATCCTATAAACTGCACGCCATTTCCGCACCATACACCAATCCAAAGCCAAATCCAGATGGTCTGCCCGGCAATGCCATACCAATGCTTGGTAGAAACTGGCAAATACATGGAACGATGGAACCACTGCACAACCGTACAATTCCAGTTGCGCACCCAATCTGTTACAGTTTTGGAAAGCACAAGCGGACCAAAATTTTCAGGAAGCCGCAGCCCATAGCAGCTTGCCAAACCACAAGCCATGTCACTGTAGGCAGCTCCTTCCAGCCAAAGCTGTGCTGCAAAGGAAAGAACACTGAGCCAAGCTGCCAGCATAGAACGTTCTGATCCCGCAGACTGCTGAACCACTTCATGCAAAAGTCCGGCACTATTTGCCAGCAGCAATTTTTTCCCCAATCCAAGCACCAACAAGCGAAGACCAGCACCAATTTGCGGCACATCGCATTGCTTTTCCGACAGAATCTGCTTCCAATCTGCATAAGATACCACCGGCCCCATAAGTACTTTGGGATAAAACAGATAGTATGTTGCAAAAGAGAGCAGCCGATGCTCCGCTGGAATGCTGCCCTTTGCAATGTCTAAGCAATAACCGATTCCTTGCAATGCCAAATAGGAGATACCAAGCGGATACAACCATGCAGCCACCGCAGAAGAATAAGAAGACGGACGCAGAACCGCCAGCAGCACACCATGTAGAAGAAACAACAAAATCAGCAAAACACCACATAGAACATGCTTTCCCTTGCAGCGTTCCAAAAAGAGGCCGCATCCATAACTGCAAAGCAGCATGGCTAGAAACAATCCAAGCCGTGGCAGTCCGCCGCCTATCAAAAACAGCACGCTCAATAGCAGCAGCACACCATTGCGGCAGCGTTCCGGCGCTGCTGCATGCAGGAGAATCGACAGCGGCAAAAACAAAAACAGAAACTCTAAACTCGTAAAAACCATCGCATCCTCACTGTGTCGGCGCTTCCAGCTGATCGACCAACTGTGCCAATTCCTCCTTCGACAGCATGGTGTTCAATACGTCCAATAAGGAAGCCGTTGACAGCAAATCCGGGAGATTTAATTGCTTTTGCAATTGCTTCCGAAGCTGTTTACTGCCAGCCCCGCCGCTCAGTCCAAGCTGATACAAATCCAAATTGGTAATGGGATCCTTTTTTTCAGATGGCGCTTGTTGAGCCGTAACACCTGCTTTTTCAAAAGCAGCAAGCAAGGTTTTCGGATTGATTCCCTCAACGCCCAACTTTCCCTCTGCGGATGGTTTTACCTTTCGGCGCTCTTTTCCATAAATATCCGGAATATATACGTGATAAACGGTTCCTTCTGAAATAGCACCTTTCAAATAATTGCGAATCTGAAAGCCTGCCCGATCAGAATCCGTCAGCAGAATGACACCAGTTGTCTTGGCATAATAGCGAATCAGATTCAATTGCTCGGGATTCTTATAAATCCGAAATCCATTGGTTACCAAAATCACGGCATCTACCACAGAGGAAAGTTTGATTTTATCATACTTTCCTTCTACAACAATGGCTTGTTTAATTGAAATCATACGAGCGGCTCCTTCCTGTTCCGGCAGCAGCTGCCAACATTTTCACAATGGCGGTCTCAACTGCAATTCGTTCTTCGCAGGCTGTTGCATTCAGCTGATATTCCAAATCCCGCAAAATGGCAATGCACTGCCGCAGGCGTTCCGGTGCAATGCGCCGGCAATCCCGAAAGGCATTGCTGACCACAAAATCCAACGTATATCCAAAATCCTCTTTCATCTGTTCCGGTGTTCTGCGGCTGTGAAAGGCAGCAGAGGCACGATATAAATCCAAAAAAGCTGCCATCAAAGTGTGCACCAAAAAGGTACGGCTGGTACGCATCGCGTATAAGCGATCCAGCTCCTCCATAGCAGTTTTGGTTTGCAGTGAAACCACTGCTTTTGCCAGCGCAAAGGTAGTGGTTTCCGGTGTTGGCGTCACCATTGTACGCACCAGTTCTATAGAGACTGGTTCCGTTGCGGCATACGCACACAACTTTTCCAATTCGTTTTGCATTTTCAGGGTATCCCCCATGCACAGCCGAACCAATTCCTCTGCGCTCTCTCGTGGCAGCGTACAGCCACGGCGTGCAGCCGTCCCGGACAGTTCCTTTGCCAAGACTGCCGTACTGCGCATGGGCATTTCGCAGACAACGCCATGCTTTCCAATGCAGTCTAGTAATTTTTTATTTTTTCCGGATACCGTTTTTCTGCCATTTTTGAGATCGAATCCTGTGACATCAAACACCACAATGGTCTGCTCACCCAGCTCCGACAATAAATCCAGTAGCTGCCGAAAGGCCTCCTCCCGGCACTTTTCTGCTTGAAAATCATGAATCCAAATACAATTATAAGGCGCCAGCATGGGAAACAGCTGAACTTGTTCCCGCAGCTGCTGCACATCCAATGTTTCGCCCTCCAGCTTAGTCAGTGCCATTTCTGGATTGCCGCCGGTTGCCTTCTGACACAGCAGCTGCGTTAGCTGCTGCACCTGCACCACATCTGCTCCATAAAAATAATACACATTGGAAAAGGTCCCCTGCCGAATTGCAGCAGCTACCATTTTATAGGTCATTCCTGCCATGCCAGTCTCCTTACTTTTGATTGTTGCAAAGAAATTTGCAGATTATTGGTTCCGATTACAGTTGTAGCATCTTCCTGCAGCAAATCTGTTTCCTCCAAAATTGCCAGCCAATTACACTGCGGCAAATGCTCTGCCTGTAGCGAACCAACTACAACATAATTCCAGTCCTGTTCCGGAACTGCTTCACTATCCGCTGCAATACACATGCGAATCCCATCCAGCTGCAATTGAACGAAAGATTCCTGCAACGAAATGGTTCCACTCGGCACGGCAAGCGTTGTCTGCGATTGCCTCCGCACAGTTGGGACTTGCCGGCAAACTTTCTGCTCCTTCCGCAGCGCACAGGAACTTCCCAGCAAAACAGACTGCACGGTATATGATTGCAGTCCTTCTGCATAGGAACCGCAGGAAGAGGATGGTTTTTCCATCAAGCAGAGCATTTGAATCTGTGTAATGCCCATTTCCCGCAAGTACCGCTTGACATAATCTGGATTTTTTCGATTGCCGGTTGGATCAATGACAACCGTTTCAAAGGAATCCGAAATAACCAGCACATAGGATTTTTGTGTTCCCAACACTGCAACGGTAATCTGTTTCCGCAAAAGCAATTGATGCGCAAATTGTGCACCAGTCAGCAGCAGCATGCTGCCTGCAACTGCAAGTGCCGTTTGTTTACGATTGCGCAGCAGTCCGTATAAAAGCAAAATGCCGACCACGCAAATTCCGGTTAAAATCGGAAGTTCCCTCCAGGAAAGTACGGTAGAAACAGGCAGAAACCGCTGCACCGTCTGAACACAGACAATCACCACATGGCAAAGCAGCTTGCATCCAGCTGCCAATGGCACTGCCAGCCAGCCAATCCATCCGATGAATGCCAGCAGCAAAGCCCCCATCAAAATCACCATACAGAGCGGCAGCAAAAATAAATTGACAAGCGGAGACAACAAAGATGTTTCTGTTCCACACGCCACGCTGGCAGGAAACAGACAGGCTGTCACGCAAATATTTTGCAGACACTCCCGCACCAAAATCTGTTTCCAAGTTGTACCAGAAAAATGTCCGGCTGCCCAAGGCCCCAATACGCCAATCCCAAACGTCCCGGACACAGTAAATAAAAAGGATTGGTTCAGCAGCAGGTACGGATTTTGTATTGTAAGCAGCAGCACCGCAAGGCAAAGTGAATTCAGCGTATCCGTTTGCCGGAACACCAGCCGTCCGCACTGTCCCAGCAGCATCATGAAACCAGCACGTAAAATCGAAACCGGCGTTTGCACCAAAAGTGCAAATAAAACGATGCCGCACACAGAACCGCCGACTTGCAAATAGCGGTGCAGGCGCTTGGCGACAACCATCCAAACCTGCATCAACAGTACCAGATGTAACCCGGATACTGCTAAAATATGCCCAATTCCCACCGCATAAAACGAACTGCGGACGGATTCCTCCAGATTCTGTTTTTCGCCTAAGAGCATTGCACTCATCATTCCGCCGGCTTCTGTGCCAGCAAAGCGATAGAATCGATGCTGTAGCTGCTGTCGAACTTCCGCTATTCTGCGAGTCAGCCAGTAGCCGTCTTTCTGTTCCAGCTGACATTCCTGAATGTCAAGGCTGGTTAAAAAGACACCCTCTCCATACCAGTACTGCTTCGAAGCAAACAAGTCCGTATTTTCCGGCTTGGAAAATGTACCGGTTACGGTAAGCCGATCCCCATATACGCCGCCAAGATCTTCTGCATAGACAAACACCTTTGCTTCCAGTCCATCTGGAAACGTGCCTTTTAACAAGTAGCTTGCATGATCGTCCCGATTGGGATGAATCGACACGATTTTGCCGGTAAAGGTTGTTTCGGCACCGTCATATTGCAAAACAGGCTGCACCGCCAGCATGGTGTAGCTCCAAAAAAGTACAAGCCCTGCCAACAGCGAGCAGCCTGCGGTTATCCCTACTGAAATCCGGCAAATTTTCCAAATGCAGCAGCAAATCAATCCCGTTACAACAGCACCTGACAGCAGCAAACACCACTGCCATGAAAAAAAGGAAGCAAAAAATAGTCCCAGCATCCAAAAGATCCCAATGTGCACCATTTTTCGCTTCATTTTTTCACCTCATACATGCGGTCGTGTACAAGCCTACCTTTTTTAGAAAGCTAGGCTCTGTTTGTCAGGAAAAGAACAGCGGCAGTTCTTCCAGGAAAAGAATATCTTCTCGCTTTGCAGCATCGCCTTCTGCCAAAATGGCTGCTTTTGCGGCAACGGTTCCGCCGGCAGCTTCTACCAACTGCTCCAATGCTGCAATGGATTCTCCTGTACTGATTACATCATCTACCAGCAAGATTCGCTTTCCACGAATCCATTCTGCCTTTTCGCCGTCTAAATACAGTGTCTGCTTGCCAGCAGTTGTAATGGACTGCACTTCTACCGCCAACGTGTTTGTCATATAGGCTTTCACCATTTTTCTGGCAACAATATATGGTTTCCCCATGATTCGGGACATCTCATATGCAAGCGGAATGCCCTTGCATTCTGCTGTCAAAATATAGTCACAATCCGGGCATTTGGAAGCCAGTTCCTTGGCACAGGCTTCCGTCAGCTCTATATCAGAAAACAGAATAAAGGCTGCAATCTGCAAGTGTTCATGAATGGGGCAAATTTTCAGTTCCCGTGTCAGCCCTGCTACATGCAGCGTATAAGTTTCTGCCATTATTCACCCTCCACGGTCTGAATGAATTCTTTTCCCCAGCCCATCTTAACACCTGCCAACATATGGAAGTGCAGATGGAATACGGTTTGCCCGGCATCTTCTCCGCAGTTGGTGACAATTCGATATCCATCGGTGAGGCCCTTTTCTTCTGCCAGCTTGGCAGCAACTTCAAAGATATGTGCCACTACGGCAGAGTTTTCCGGTGTAATTTTTGCTGCACAGCAAATATGCTGCTTGGGAATCAGCAAATAGTGCACGGGAGCAATTGGTGCAATGTCTTGGAAGACATACACCGTTTCATCCTCATAAATCTTAGTGCTTGGGATTTCTCCGCTTGCAATTTTACAAAACAAACAGTCGCTCATTCTGTTATCCCTCCTGAATCATACTGGACACAATGCTATCCAGCGCCATCAACGCTTCATCTATCATATATGTTTTTCCAACGCCAGCCATTGCCTGATCCGCACGGCCGCCGCCTTTTCCACCGGTAATTGCAGCAATACGCTGTACAATTTGTCCGGCATGTGCGCCATTTTGCTGTGCTTGCTTGGTGCATGCGCAGAGCAGATTGCCCTTTTCATCGCTGACACCTGCCAAAACTGCAATGACAGGCTCATCCATACTCTTAATGGTATCACCCATCTTCCGCAGCATCTGCGGTGTAATACCGGTCAGCATCGCCGAAACAACCTTGATGCCCTTTACCATCTTGGCATTGTCAAAAACAGCTGCCATCTTCAAATCAGACAACTTCTGGTTCAAAATTTCAATCTGCCGATTCTTTTCCTTCAGTTCTGTATGCAGTGCACCAATTTTTTCTGCCAGGTCTGAAAGGTTGCCCAGCTTCAATGCCTTTGCAGCACCTTGCAGCATGCTCTGCTGCAACTGAATCAACTGCAGCACACCAGGGCCGGTTACTGCTTCAATCCGGCGTACACCGGAAGCAACAGAGCTTTCTGAAACAATTCGGAACAGATTCAGCTTTGCTGTATTGTCTACATGGGTACCGCCGCAGAATTCAACGGAGAAGTCTCCAACCCGAACAACTCGAACGACACTGCCGTACTTTTCACCGAACAATGCCATTGCACCCAATTTCTTAGCTTCTTCAATGGGCATTTCCTTTGTGGTAACCGGAATGGCATCAAAAATCTTCTGGTTGACCAGCGCTTCTACCTTGTGCAGTTCTTCCGTAGTCAGGGCAGAGAAATGCGAGAAGTCAAAACGGCACTGCTGGCTGCTAACCAACTGACCAGCCTGGTGAACATGGTCACCCAATACCTGCCGCAAAGCTGCCTGCAACAAGTGCGCTGCAGTATGATTCCGCATGGTGTTTTCCCGCTGTGTCTTGCAGATTTCAGCTGCTACCACATCGCCGACCTGAATGGTACCAGCTTCTACAGTACCAATGTGCAGGAAGTGTCCATCCTCTGTCTTGGTGGTGGTGGAAACAGAAATGGTTGCGCCTTCATTGGAGAGGGTTCCGCTGTCTCCAACCTGACCGCCGCTTTCTGCATAGAACGGTGTCCGATCCAGTACGACAACAACCTGATCGCCTTCTGCGGCACGTTCTACTGCTTCTTTTTCCCGGAACAATGCCACAATCTTTGCCTGCGGCTCTGTAAAGGAGGTATAACCAGTAAAGACCGTTTTTTCTGCCTGAATTTTGATGCTGTTATCTGCCCAAGAGGAACCAACCTTTGCCATATGGTCTGCTCTTGCCTTTTGACGCTGTTCTTCTACGAACTGATTGAATGCCTCCCGGTCAATGGAAATACCGTGTTCTGCTGCAATTTCTTCTGTCAGGTCAATCGGGAAGCCATATGTATCACTGAGTTTAAAAGCATCTGCGCCGGACAATATCTTATCGCCCTTACCCTGTTGCAGCTGATCCAGGAACTGATTCAAGAGTTCAAAGCCCTTATCAATGGTTTTGGAGAAGGTTTCTTCTTCCATCTGAATGGTTTTCCGGATATAGTTCTTCTTTTCTTCCAATTCCGGATAAGCAATCCGATTTTCCTGAATGACCGTATCACAAACTTCATACAGGAACGGCTTGGTAACACCAATCATTCTGCCGAATCGCGCTGCACGGCGCAGCAAACGGCGCAGTACATAACCTCTTCCTTCGTTGGATGGTGTAATCCCGTCTCCGATCATGAACGTGGTGCTGCGGATGTGGTCGGTAATAACACGCAGTGCAACGTCTGTCTTCTCATCGTCGCCGTAGTGAATATTTGCAATCTGGCTGACATGCTTCATGATATTCTGTACGGTATCAACTTCAAACAGATTATCGACACCCTGCATTACACAAGCCAACCGTTCCAGACCCATACCGGTATCAATATTCTTGTGCTTCATTTCGGTATAGTGACCATTTCCATCGCTGTCAAACTGGCTGAATACCAAGTTCCAAACTTCTACATAGCGGTCGCATTCGCAGCCAACTGCACAATCCGGTTTGCCGCAGCCCTTTTCCGGTCCACGGTCAAAGTAAATTTCAGAACATGGGCCACATGGACCAGAACCGTGTTCCCAGAAGTTATCTTCTTTTCCCAAACGAACCATATGAGATTCTGCAACGCCAATGTGCTTGGTCCACAGATCATACGCTTCATCATCATTTTCAAATACAGAAATATACAACTTATCTTCCGGCATTTCCAGAACCTTGGTAAAGAATTCCCATGCCCACTCAATGGCTTCTACCTTGAAGTAATCTCCAAAAGAAAAATTGCCCAGCATTTCAAAATAAGTACCGTGCCGAGCCGTCTGACCAACTCGTTCAATATCCGGTGTACGAATACATTTCTGACAAGTTGTCACCCGTGTATTCGGCGGAACAGCCTGTCCCAAGAAGTATTTTTTCATCGGTGCCATACCGGAATTGAT
Organism: Ruminococcus sp. CAG:403; assembly: GCA_000437255.1. Lineage (GTDB taxonomy): Bacteria > Bacillota > Clostridia > Oscillospirales > Ruminococcaceae > Ruminococcus_C. The sequence goes on along the minus strand of FR899104.1, from coordinate 219,640 downwards.
CAGCAGCAGGCTCTTATCGCCCTGCGGCACCAGCGAATAGCTGGGCAGTCTGGTATGTCCCTTGCTCTCAAAAAATGATAAATATTTTTCTCTTAATTCGTTTAATCCTTGCCACTCCATAAAATGGAAGCTCCTTTCTGACTCTGTTTTCCAAAATGGTCTCTTCACAAAAGTGAAAAAAGCCCTCGCCGCCATATGGGACGAAGGCTCTTCGTGGTACCACCCAAATTCAAAAGCAGATGTTTCTGCTTTCCTCTTTGTGCTTTAACGCAGCAACCTACGTTCCGATTTCTCCGAACAGCTCCGGGGTAGCACCTGCGCACCTTGCATGCACTTCCACCAGCCGTGCACTCTCTGTTCCAATGGTTTCGCAGTTATTCCCATCTTCGCCTACATACGTTCAGTATAGCAAATTTTTGAACGCTTGTCAACCAAAATCTCTGAACTTTTTAGCCGTTGTTGCGCTTTGCAAGCAGTGCATTGATTTTATCATGCGGATCCAGAATGGTGCTGACAGAAACATCATGATTCAGTGCGGCAATAAAGTAGGAAATATACTTGGAGCAATCTACTTCATGGAACCATTCTCTGGACAGCAGAGCATCCGTCCGATAGGTCAGGTTGGTGCCGAATACAGCATCAATGTATCCATTTTTGTATGCTTCATCAAACTGATCCAAGCCGTTTACAAACAGGCCGTAAGTTGCATAGCAGAAAACCCGTCTTGCATTGCGGCGCTTCAATTCATATGCAATATCCAGCATGGATTCTCCGGAGGAAATAATATCATCGGCAATAAATACGTCCTTTCCTTCTACGGAGTTGCCCAGATATTCGTGTGCAACAATCGGGTTCCGGCCGTTGACGATGGTGGAGTAATCCCGTCTCTTATAGAACATGCCCATCTGAACGCCCAGAACAGAAGCATAATACATATTCCGGTTCAATGCACCTTCATCCGGGCTGATTACCATAAATTCGTCCTGTGTGGTTTTCAGATTTTCAATGGTGCTGAACATTGCCTTCAATACCTGATAGGATGGCATTACATTATCAAAGCCCATCAGCGGAATGGCATTATGTACACGCGGGTCATGTGCATCAAAGGTAATGATATTGGAAACGCCCATGGTTTCCAGTTCTTGCAGTGCGCATGCACAGTCTAAGGATTCCCGGTAATTTCTGCGGTGCTGTCTGCCGCCGTACAGAATCGGCATAATAACATTAATCCGGTGTGCCTTTCCGCTGGCAGCCTGAATGATACGCTTCAGATCCTGGAAATGATCATCCGGAGACATGCAGTTCATGGTATCAAACATTTTGTACTGGATGCTGTAGTTGCCAACATCAATTAAAATAAACAAATCCTTTCCACGGATGGTAGACTTAATCAGTCCCTTTCCATCGCCGGACGCAAAACGAGGGCATTCGCATTCGATCAAAAACGTGTCATAATTGAAGCCGCCTTCTCTTGCCCAGTTTACCAGATACTGATCAATTTTCTTTCCCAGCTCTTCGGTTCCGTCCATTGCAATTAAGCCGAGCGGCGCAACGCTGGTATTCCGATTGAACAAAATATCCCTAACTTCTGCTGATGCTGTTACCATGTTTTTAACTCCTTTTTTGTTTGGTATACCTGCATCCATGCAGCACACAGGTATACACGTTTTTACTTTTTATCACCGATCAGTTTTGATCAACTAACCGGCACTTCAGTCTGCATTTTGAATGGTTCCCAAAATGCGGACTTCTTTCCCAATCAGACTCCTGTTACTTGCAGAACTTTTCGATATACTGATCGATGTCATGTGCAATAATTTCTTTGGCGACCTCTGCATCCTGGATCTCATCCACTGCCGTTGTTTTATGTTCCAGTTCTTTATACACCTTGAAGAAATGTACCATTTCCTCAAAAATATGACTTGGCAGTTCATCAATAGACGTATAGGAATTATACGTCGGATCACTCAGCGGAATGGCAATGATCTTATCATCATGGTGACCATTGTCAATCATTCGGATAACACCAATGGGATAACAACGAACCAATGTCATCGGATACAGCTGCTCAGAACAAAGCAGCAGCACATCCAGCGGATCTCCGTCATCCGCATAGGTACGGGGAATGAATCCGTAGTTTGCCGGATAGTGGGTAGAGGTATACAAGATGCGATCCATTTCCAACAATCCGGTTTCTTTATTCAGCTCATACTTTACTTTGCTGCTTTTTGGAATTTCAATGACTGCTGTAAATTCCTCCGTTGTAATCCGTTTGGGGTTTATGTCGTGCCAAATATTCATGATGCACATTACTCCTTTATTACTTTCACCATTCAAAATCGGAATTCAATACCTTTTTAGTATACCATTTTTTTGCGTTTTGTCAATATGCTTCGTTACATTTCCGCATCTTGCCTCCATTTTCACAAAAGAAATCCTGGTTTCCAGGTGGTTTTATACGAAATTGTTTCCAGCTGTTCAAAAGCCGTTAAAAATAACTGTACTTTTTGTCTCGGCAAAACTTCCTTGAAATTTCGTTCCAGCACTTGAAAAGAATGGAAAAAAATGTTACAATAAGATTACCATTTCGAGCAGAACCGATCCAAATTCAATCGTCATTCAGGAGCAAAACTATGCAGGACAACACACAAGCTATTCACGAAATCAATCAAGTCATTCAAGAAGTGCGCAAGGCAATTGTAGGCAAGGATATTATTATCGCAAAGGTCTTTCTTGCCATTCTTGCAAGCGGACATGTTTTAATCGAAGATATGCCAGGTGTCGGAAAGACAACACTTGCGCTTGCGTTTTCCAAAGCGCTTTCCCTTTCCTACAAACGTACTCAGTTCACGCCAGATGTACTGCCGTCCGACTTAACCGGTTTTTCCATGTATCAAAAGCGAACGGATTCCTTTGCTTTTCAACCGGGTTCTCTGTTCTGTCAACTGTTTCTGGCAGATGAAATCAACCGCACTTCCAGCAAAACACAATCTGCTCTTTTGGAAGCAATGGAAGAAAATGCTGTCACTGTCGATGGGCACACTTACCGCCTGCCGCAGCCATTCGTTGTGCTTGCCACACAAAATCCAATCGGATCCGTCGGCACACAGATGCTGCCGGAATCGCAGATGGATCGCTTCATGTTCCAGTTAAAAATGGGCTATCCTACGCTACAGGAAGAAATTCAGATTTTGCGTTCCAAGCAAGCCGGCAATCCACTGGATCAAATTCATCCTATTCTGGATGCGGAACGTCTGCTGCATTTGCGTACCGCTGTTCAAAATGTGTATGTAAGCGATCAAATCTACCAGTATATTGCCACATTGGTCGCTGAAACCCGTACGCATCCTGCCATTGCGCTTGGTGTCAGCCCCAGAGGAACGCTTGCCTTGGCGGATGCTTCCAAAGCAATGGCATTCATGCGGGGACGCAACTATGTCATTCCGGATGATGTTCGTTCTCTCTGCAAGGATGTTTTCGTGCACCGCATCCTGCTGCGCAGCGGAACTGCAAAGACGAGCGACATGGAGCGGATTCTGGATGAAATCCTACAGCGTGTTCCCATGCCACGCCCTGCTGCAAAACGGTGACGGCGATGTGGTATATGAAACTATGCTACGGCATACTCCTCCTCATCAGCGTCTTGTTTGCCATTCTGTATAAGGGAAGTTTCTCCCTGATGCTGCTGTGTCTGCTGCAAATTGTACCGATTTTCCTGTATCTGATCAGTTGGTATTTGCGCTGCCGACTGCATATTACCTTGCTAAATGGCAGCGGACGCATGTACCGTGGACAAGCACACACCGTCATTTTATCGGTGGAACAAAAAGGCATTTTACCAATCGGCTCTGCAACAGCTACCTTGGTCTGCACCAATTTGCTCTCCGGACAATCGGAACAAATGCGGCTTTGTTTCCCCATTCCAGCACGAAATACCGTACAAATCGCTGTACAGGTGATTCCAGAACATTGCGGCATGACACAAATTCAATTGGCAGAGCTGCAAATTTGGGATTATATGCGCCTCTGGTCCAGAAAGATTCGGCGATCTGCTGTTTTTACTACCCCTGCTTATCCAATGGGCAGTCCCTGCTTCGCAGCACTTTCCAATCTGCAAACACAGCTTACCCCCGAATCCAACACTGCAACTTCTCAGACAATCGGACAAGACACTTCAGAATTATACGGTATTCGTTCCTACCAGCCGGGAGACCGCATGAACCGCATTCACTGGAAGCTCAGCAGCCGGCAGGACGAACTGCTTGTCAAAGAATACGGCACGCTTTTACAGGAAACCCTTCAAATTGTACTGGTGCTTCCAAACGGTACCTCCATTCAGCAGCTGGATGCTTTACTGGAAACCGTTTGCACCCTTTCCAATCGGCTGCTTCAGGCATCTGTTTCGCACACCATACTCTTTTACCACACACAGGAACATGCAGCGGTACGCTGTACCATCTCCGACACAGAACAGCTTTGGAACTGTTTGCATCAAGTATTCAATAGCCTTTCCGCTGCCCGTCCGGAGCATCTGCTGGAATGCTGCATGCAGCAAATTCAGCCGGGCGGCGGTGCTACTTGGTTGTTGACACCTGACCTACCTGCACAAGATACGCAATATCTGCAAGAGGTGCATTATTGCTTTGTGACAGATTGTCCGCAGCCGATTCCAAGCGGATGCTTTCTCATCGATCCAAATGCCATTGATGCTGCTGTGACAGCTGCTCTAGAGGCAGGAAAGGAGCCTGCTGTATGACCGATTCCGGATTTCAGTTTTCAGATGCCATTTCCATTCAGCTGCGCCGAAACAGCCATTCTCATCGAAAGCTTTTGTTGCTGCTTTGCAATGTGCTCGGTTTCTTTGGAACAATCTATTCTGTTTTGAGCATGTTCTCCCCTGTTTGCTGGTGGGAAGCGATTGCTTTGTTTTCCATCTGCTGCTTTACGCTAACCAGCGCTTTAATGTTGCTGCCTGGACGATTTCATATGCTCAGTCCAATCTTTCTGCTCGCAGACGGTTTGATGATCTGGCGCAAATGGGCGATTTTTTCAACAGGGGCAAAGTTCTTTTACAACCAGTTTTACCGTGTGATTCACCATACCAATTTGGACTATTTCGAAATGGAATCCTCCATACCGCAAGCGTCTTCCATGACCTTGTTCCTCTGCTGTTGCATCCTGGCATTCTCCGTTCTAATCAGTCAAATCACGCTGCGGCAGCCAAATATTTTTCTGGCATTCTTTGCCACCTTTCCCCTTCTGGAACTGGGGCTGTACAATGGCATTGAAGCACATCCGATTCCCATTTCCATGGCTGTCATTTATTGGTTCTTCGTTCTGGGCATCCAAATTGCAGACTATCGGCACGACCAAGGGCAGTATGCCATGGGATTTATCCGCAAAAAAAACGTGTTCTCTGCGCAGCATGTCCTTCGCGCAAAAATTTCTGCACTATGCGGTGCCGTTTTAGCGGGACTCACAGCACTTTCCTTTTTACTGTGCGGCTTTCTGGTACAGGACAACAGTCTGTTGCATTCAGAACGTCTTACACAAACCCGCAACCGCCTGCATGAAAGCCTCAGCGATTTCGATCTTGGAAACCTATCGGAAAGTTTTTCTTCCATTCGTTCTTCCTTGGGCATTGGAAACAGCTTGCTGTATAAAAAACTGGATACAGTTGGCAACTTAAAATATGACAATAAAACCGACTTGGTTGTCACGGTCGACGAGCTTCCAACTGCACCTGTTTATTTAAAGGGCAGCACCGCATCCGTTTACGAAGAAAACAGCTGGAGTGTTCCCCCTGATCGGACTTATACGGAACAAAGTGCCTTGAATAGTCTGATGCAGGAGTATGGCTGCCTGCCGCAAACTGCATTTTATGATTTCAATGCCGCTATTTTCCGGCAGGTTACCCCGTACCACATGAGCATCCATGCCAAAAACCGGGAAAACACCTGCTTTCTCCCCTATGGCTTTCAAAATTCTGATGCTGATTTTACCTTCGACTACGGAACCGATCTTTCCAGCAACCGAGATTATAAAGTGACTGTATTGCAGCCGAATTCTTATCGCCAGCTGGCAGAATATAACCGCACAACAGTTTCCATGTCCCGTTCCATGTTCCAAGAGAACGATGCAGCAACCAACGCTTTTTTGAATCACATTGGAATAGCATCGGATACAAACCCCATTCTCTGTGACAGTTATTTTGACCCGGCTGCTGTTCCAACAGACGAACCAGCCGCGCTGATTCAAAACTTACTGGCAGAGTCAAAGGTGTACCGCCCATTTGTGCAGGAGCTGGATACTACATTGCCGGATTCTGATGCGTTGGACGAAGTTTACCAACAGTTACAGGCACAAATTGCCATTCGCCCGCTTTCTGACACGGCAACGCTCAGCGAACAACTTGCGGTATTGGATGCCTTGCAGGCAGCAATTGCCAGCCAGGCAAGCTATACGCTATCCCCCGGTACAACGCCTCGAAACCGAGAGTTTATCTCCTATTTCCTGACGGAAAATCACAAAGGCTACTGCGTGCATTTCGCAACAGCAGGAACCGTTCTGGCACGCTACTGGAACATCCCAACCCGTTACTGTGAGGGTTACGTACTGGCACCGGAAGATGTCCGCAATGCCACACAAAACGCAAACGGAACCTATACCATGCAGCTGACAGATGCCCGTGCGCATGCCTGGTGTGAGTTTTATGTTGCCGGATACGGATGGATTCCCTATGAATTCACCCCTGGTTATTCCAACGGCTCCATTCCTGACATGCAGATGACCACCACGGAAACCATTGCAACAACCACACGAACGGCTCGCTCTACTGTCACGCATACCACCCGTACCCATACCATGCAAGCTACGCAAACCGCAGCGATAACCACTACTGTTTCCAGCAGTCCGAACAATCCAATGCCGCAGACACAACGCTCCCATACAATGATCCTTCTTGTGATCGGCACCGCCTTTTTGCTGTTGCTGCTGCTTGCGTCCCCATACCTGTTCCATCTGCTGCAAACCAGACGATGCCAAGCCATTCTGTACGGACAGGATCCCGCCCTTGCAGTTCTGACCGCCTATGAGCAATTGCTTGCCATTTGCAGCCTGTTTGACTGTGCGCCACGTGCTTCCTCTAAAGAAGCAGATTGGATTCAACAAGCTGCCCATGTCTTTGCTCCATATGGTGTCACCCAAGAAGAACTCACGCTCCTTGCGGAACAGGCACAAATCGCACAATTCAGCGCAGAACCACCCACTGCTGCACAGCAGAAGCAAGCTGTTCGAACACTGAAAGCCATTTTCAAAAAACTATATGCAAAAGCTTCTCGCTGGAAACGATTCCAGCTCAAGTATCGCACTCATATTTTATAGAAAGGGGTTTTTCCTCATGCAAAAAACAAAAAAATCATCCTTTTTCAATTGGCTGCTCCCTTTTATTGGGCCAGTCCTGCTCATTGCCATCGGAATTTTGCTGCTTGTGAATTCTGATTTGCTGAACAAAATCTGCATTGTCTGCGGCAGCATTCTGGCACTGCTCGGATTTACGGAAATCGTTATCTACAGTGCAACGGTCAAATACGAAAAGCGGCCTCGCATTCTGGGAACAGGCATCATTCTGCTGGTTCTTGCTGCAATCTTCATTTTGATTCCGATTACATTTGACCTGTTGATTCCATTTTTCATTGGCGCATTTGTCCTGCTCAGCGGAATTGGCGGATTTGTTGAAACCGTTCGCATTACGCAACGGGATACCCGCTGGATTCTGGCATTCTTATTTGACCTTGCAATTATTGTACTGGGTGCTGTCATTCTGTTCAACATCTGGAGCGGTATCGTCTATCAGTTAATCGGCATTCTGCTCATCATCAGCGGCAGTTTAAACGTAATAGAACAAATTTTGCTGCTTCCAGCTAAGAAAACAAGAGATTCCGTGATCGATCTGGATCCAAATGATGTAAAAGAAAGCAAGTAAAAAAGTGCCTTCGATCTGTTATTTCTACGGCGTTTCCGCTTCATTCCAGCCGCCTTTGTAAAAAATAAACGAAAAACCACCCCAGAAATTTACTTTACTTTTGTAGGAAATTGTGGTATACTAATGGCATAAATGAAACCTTGGTTTGAAACGGAAAGGAAGTCTCTCACCATGAAAAGAAGAATCGGTATCTTAACAAGCGGCGGCGACTGCCCAGGTTTAAATGCAACCATCCGCGGCGTTGCCAAAGCCTGCTACCATCAATTTGGAAATGATGTAGAAATTGTTGGCATTCAGGACGGTTATCACGGCTTAATTCACAATCTCTGCAAAGAAATGGTTCCATCCGACTTTTCCGGTATTTTGACAACAGGCGGCACCATTTTTGGTACAAAGCGTACCCCCTTTAAAATGATGCAGGTGGTAGAAGAAGACAACATTGATAAAGTCAAAGCGATGAAACAAACTTACAAAAAGCAGAAATTGGATTGCTTGCTGACACTGGGCGGAAATGGTACTCACAAGACAGCCAATTTGCTTGCGACAGAAGGACTCAATGTCATTGGACTGCCCAAGACCATCGACAATGATATCTGGGGAACCAGTATCACCTTTGGATTCCATACAGCAGTAGACATTGCAACGGATGTCATTGACCGGCTGCACACAACTGCCAATTCCCATGGCCGTATTTTAGTGGTTGAAATCATGGGCAATAAGGCTGGCTGGCTGACATTGTATTCCGGTGTTGCCGGCGGTGCTGATATGATCGTTCTGCCGGAAATCCCGTATCAGATTGAAAAACTCTGCGAGGCTTGCGAAAAGCGCAGCAAAGCAGGAAAAGGATTCTCCATCCTGGCTGTAGCAGAAGGCGCTATGGATCAGGAAGAAGCCAACATGAAAAAGAAGGAACGGGCAAAACGCCGTGCAGAAGCTGGCATTACAACGGCAACCGGACGCATTGCCAAGCAAATTGAAGCAACAACCGGTCTGGAAACAAGAGTCTGTGTACCGGGTCACATGCTTCGTGGCGGAAGTCCTTCTGCGTATGACCGTATCTTGGCAACACAATTTGGGGTACGAGCTGCACAGCTGATTGCAGAAGAAAAGTTTGGATATGCCGTTGCCATGATTCAGGACAAGGTTTCGGAAAATCTGCTGGCGGATGTCGCTGGAAAAACCAAATTTGTACCGAAAGATGACCAGATGGTACAAGCCGCGAGAGATCTTGACATTTCCTTTGGTGATTAATTCATAATCTGAACAACACAAAAACTGCCGGAACGGAATTCATCTCCGCCCGGCAGTTTCTTTTTATTCATCCAACTGATCAAAAAATCGGCTGGATCGTTTTTTGGCATCCCAGAAAAAATGCTGCACCGCATACATGACCTGTTCCCGTTCTAATTCCGTCAGGTCTTCCCGCTGATAAAAGGCTCTGGCAGCCTGCACCAGCTGCCGTGCCGTTAAGTGCTCCAATTGAATGGGCGCTGCTGTAGGGACTGTTTCAGCAGCTGGTTCCGTTTCCAGCAATTCCTTCATGGAAATGGAAAAAATGCTGCAAATCTGATCCAGTACTGCTTTCTTGGGGTAACGCTGTCCGCTTTCATATAGTTGCAGCGTCCGCTTGGAGATTCCCAGCATCCTTGCCAGTTCTTCCTGTAAATATCCATATTGCTTGCGAAGCAATATCAACTTTTTTGAAAATTCCATCTCACATCACACTCCTGTGCCTGGGTTTCCTGCTCATCATACCATAATCCTCCAAGATCTGTCAAGCAGTTTGGTACAAAGACAGGCTGCTGCACGCAATACTCGTGCAGCAGTTTCCTGTTTTTCATTCATTATTGCACAGAATCCAATGTGTCCGTATGAATCATATGAGAAAATTGATCGGATAAATCTGATTCCTGGAAGTCCTTGATGGATACCATTAAACTATAATTGGTATAGCTATCGTCAAAGTAAACAAAGAGATTGGCATATGCTGCTCCGGCTGTACAGGGCTGATCCTGAATACGGCTGCAAACTGCCTTCAGACTCTCTGCACCATTTTCCCCTACGAAGTCACCACTCAAATAGTAGTTTTCTCCCTTGCTGTTGTACAAATCCAAATAAAAGTTGCCGGAAGTGCTGTCAGAAAGATGCGATACAATCCGCTGCAATTCCTGTATACTGTCAGCATCTTCTTCATAACGCATCTGACAGTACTTCTGGTACGTATCCGGGAAAAGACTGGAAGCAACATCGAAATAAAACTGATAAATCTTACCATCCAGCCGAACCGTACATTCCAGTGCAAAAGACGGATCATTCTCCGTGGAGGGATTTCCAAAATTGCAATGCTCATACCAAGTTGAAAACGAAATGGTTTGCAGTTCCTTCTGAACAGAATCATAAAGTTCTGCTGCCTGATCGCTGGAGAAGTTCTCTACACTGAGTGTTCCAGGGACTGGTTCCGGCATGGTTTTCCAAATCTGTTCGATCTGCGGATTCTGTAAAATGGCATTTTCCAAAATAGCATTCTGCTCAGCAGGAACAAAGATGTTGCGATATTTGGTATGGTGCGCCGTCTGAATTTTTACATTGTAAGAACGATATCCGCTTTTTTCCATATCTCCAAAAGCATGATAATGTTCCCAATATTGATCTGGATTCTTCTGATAGGTCTGCACACAGTCATACAGACTAGCAGCAACCAGCTGCCGTGCATCTTCCCCTTTCAGCTGAATTTCTCCGCTTCGATAATCCGCATAAGAAGAGAAGTTGATGAAATTTCCTTCTGCTGCACTGGACAGTCCATCTCCCAGGATGAAAACCGATTGAATCTCCTCTGCACTCGGTGCAAATTGCAGCTCCTTCTGGTAGGCTGTATGCATTCCAAAAATCAATACACCATTGCATGCTGCAACCAACAGCAAGCCCGGTGCAGTGCGCAGCGTTTGCTTGATCTTTTTGGTGGTGAGCAGTTCATAGAAAAAGTAAATCAAAACAGCAATCAAATATAAAACAAATACTTCAAAACCACTGATAGATGTAACTTCAGAATCCACAATCCATACACAAACCGGCAGGCAGTACGCCATTACCAGGATAATCCGATAAACGGCTTGCAGCCGACGATTGGGCGCACTTTGTCCAGCTGTCTCACTCTTTCGCTTTTGAAAAAGAAACGTACCCAAAATCAAATAGAGCAGTGCCAATCCTGCCGTATACAGAACAGACCAATAGAACTGCGAACCAATTAACAGTCCACTATTTGTAAATGCCATAAAAATCAAATTGATGACCAAATTACAAGTACTTTGCAGCAAAAACGGAAGATCTGTCGTAACCATCATCGGTGCATTGGAAATGCCGTTGCAAATCAGCAAAATTGCGATACGAGGCAAAAACAGAATCAATCCCGATAAAATAAGATTGGTAAAAACCGTTCCCGTGATGGACATGGCAATTCCAATTGCACTGACCGCCAAGAAACTCGCTACAAACACATAGAGCATCGACTGCCAAACGGAGGCATAGAGCAGTACAAAATTCTGATGCAGGCAAGCACACGTC
>FR899104.1:199502-208080 GCA_000437255.1 Ruminococcus sp. CAG:403 | reverse complement strand
CACGTCAGCATAAACAAGCCGCCGGATACCAGCGTCAGCACAACCACCCAAGTCAAAACCGCTGTCAAATAGCTGACATAGAGACAAATCCGTGTGTGCGGCATGGCATGATAACAGTCACTAGCGTTTCGCTTATTCAGAAAGTGAAACAAGGTCAGCATCATCAGCGGAGCTGCTATACAAAAAATCAGGAAAATAGCAAGATTGTCTGTATAATCCATTGTTTGAATGGATGGATCAAAATTATTTTTTTGCAGCGCCAATGCTGCACCAACCGGCGGAAGCACCGCACACAATGCCAAAATCAACATGCTGAGGAATCCGATCAGTCGCAGCTGTTTCATGCCCTCTTTCCAAAGTCCAATATGAAACCATTTTTTCGATTGTGTCATTTTCCATCCTCCTTAGGCAATGTCAAACGTATAGCCAAGCGTTTCCATCTCATAGGTGAAAACTTCTTCCAATGAAAGCGGCAGAACATCCAGCAAGATAGGATGCATGGCACGCAGCTTCTCCACCGTTGCTTCCCGATCGCCTTTTACAATCAAATTGGAAACACTACCCGTTTTTTCAAAATGCCGCACGTTAATTTCCTCAAATCGAGCTGCATCATAGTCTTCTGCAAATGCAATTTGTACTTTAAACTGTTCGGTCTTTAAATGTTGAATATCACTTTCCAGAACCAGTCCGCCCTTATGCAGCAGTGCCAGCTGATCACAGGTATCTTCCAATTCCCGCAGCGAATGTGACGTCATAATGGCAGATACCCCACGTTCCAAAACATCTTCACAGATCAAACTTTTCACAAAGTTCCGCATCACCGGGTCTAAACCATCAAATGTTTCATCAAAAAATAAGTAATCGGGTCGGCAGGACAATGCCAAAATCGTGGCTGCCTGTCTCCGCATGCCCTTTGAAAAAGTATTCAACGGCTTTTTCGGATCCAGTTCCAACTGCTTGGTCAGCTTCTGAAAATGTGCACGGTCAAAGCGTGGATAAATATTCTGGTAAAAGGATGCCATTCGGTTCATCGTTGCGCCGCTTAAAAAATACAGTTCATCCGGAACATATGCAATCCTGCTTTTCATTGCCGGATTGTCCCAGACCGAATTTCCATCGATTTCCACACTGCCGCTGTCCGGCTGGTAAATTCCGGTTAAAATCCGCAGAAATGTGGATTTCCCGGCACCATTGGAACCAACCATTCCATAAATACAGCCTTCCCCAATGGTACAGCTAATTTGATCCAGCGCACAAAAGTCACCGAATTTCTTTTGTAATTGGGTCGTTTTAATCATTTTGCCCTTCTCCCTTCTCCGCTGCCCGATATGCTTCTTCAACACATTGAATCACAGCATGCATTGGAACCCCTGCCATTGCCATCTCCGAAAGTACCGTACTCAACGTTTGTAAGCGATCCATATTTTTCTTTTCCAATACCTCCAGTGCATCCCGGCAGACAAAATACCCTTTTCCCGGAACCGATTGAATCAACCCTCTAGTATCCAAATCCGAATATGCCTTTAAAATGGTGCGGGGATTGATTGAGTGGGTCAATGCCACATTTCGCACAGATGGAATCTGATCCCCTGCTTTTAAGGCGCCGCTTAAAATAAACCGTTCCATCTGGACGATGATCTGTTCATAAACGGGCTGCCTGGACATCGAATCAATTTGAAACATATGCTCCCTCCGTTTCATCTGTTGTATGTGTGATGCAACACCTGAATTATACCATATCCCAAAGTACCTGTCAAGTGCTTTTTTCAAAAAAATTACAGTCCTTCCTTTCAACATCACATCCCATCAAGCCATTCTATAGGAAGAGCACTAAAATCGCCTATTGATTTTTTTCCCTCTTTCCGTTATAATAAGTAGTATACAATCCATAGAAAACAGGAGTGGCGCATTCATGAAAAAATGGCAGATTCAAAAGCCGAATCCAGAAGTCGTTCGGCAGTTCATGGTACAGAGTGACCTTTCTGCACTCAGTGCATCGGTACTGGCTGCCCGAAACATTCGTACCGTAGAAGAGGCAGCTGCCTTTCTATGCTGCGATGGACTTTCCGATCCCTTTTTGACTGCGGATATGCAGGAAGCTGCACAAGCGCTCAATGAAGCCATTGATGCCGGAACCAAAATTTGTGTATACGGAGACTATGACTGTGACGGCGTTGTTTCCACCGTCATTTTGTATACCTACCTCATGGAACTCGGCGCAGATGTCACCTGGTATATTCCAGAACGAGCAGAAGGATACGGTATGAATGCAGACTCCCTGCGCCGGCTGCAGAAAGAAGGCGTTGCCTGCATCGTCACTGTAGACAATGGAATTGCAGCCCTAGAAGAAGCCGAACTGCTTGCCGAACTGGGCATTACCTTGATTATCACCGATCACCACCAACCATCTGACGGGAAATTGCCGCGTGCCCGTGCCGTTGTCGATCCACACCGAGCGGACAGCAACGATGTCTTTCGTCCGCTGTGCGGTGCCGGTGTTGCCTTAAAACTGATTATGGCAATGGAAGACGGAGATGCAACCATTGCCATGGAGGAATTCGGAGAACTCGCTGCCATTGCAACCGTGGCGGATGTCGTGCCGCTGCAAGGAGAAAATCGCTATTTGGTTCAGCAGGGACTCCGATTGCTCGCCAATACAGAACGCCCTGGACTGCTGGCACTTTTGGATGTTGCCGGACTGACCGGAAAAAAGCTGACAGCAACTTCCATTGCCTATTCACTGGCGCCCCGTATCAATGCTGCCGGACGATTTGGCTCTCCCAGACAGGCTGTAGAGCTGCTGTTGTGTGAGGATCCGGAAGAAGCCCATGCTCTTGCAGATCAATTGGAACAGTGCAACCGCCAACGCAAGGAAGTAGAAGAACAGATCCTGCAAGAAATGATTGCACAGACGGAACAGCATCCAGAGCTTCTTCAGCAGCGTGTCTTGATCTTAGCCGGCGCCAACTGGCACCATGGCGTGATTGGCATTGTAGCAGCCCGGTTAGAGGAACGGTTTGGAAAGCCGGCAATTGTCATCACCTTGGAAGGCGAAACGGCAAGAGGTTCCATGCGTTCCTTTGGTGCGTTTTCCGCATTTGCCTGTTTGGACGCCTGCAAAGACTGTCTTACTCGTTATGGCGGACATCCCGGCGCAGGCGGCTTTTCCATGCAGGCAGATCAAGTGGATGCATTTCGGGAAGCGGTTGCTCGCTATGCTGCCAATGCATTTCCGCAGATGCCCAGCTGGACCATGCAGGCAGATCGGTTGCTGCTGCCGCAGGATATTACACAATCCGAAATTGCATCTCTGGATCAGCTTGCACCATTTGGGGAAGGCAATCCAACGCCACTCTTTGCCCTTTGCCATGCCGTGCTAAAAGAGCTGGTTCCGCTATCCGGCGGCAAGCATACCAAGCTCCGGTTTCTCTATGGCACAACCGCTATGGAAGCACTGCTGTTCCGCACTGCCCCGGAAGAAGTCCTGTTAAAACCAGAATCGGTTTTTGATCTGCTTGTGACAGCAGAAATCAATACCTATCGAGGCAGACAGAGCGTCAGCTTACTGGTACAGGATTATCGGAAAAGCGGTATTGTACAGGCAAAATATTTCCACGCAAAGGCATCCTATGAGCAGTTCTGCCGAGGGGAAGCGCTTCCAGCTGCCTACTATGCAGCCATGCTGCCCAGCCGAGCGGAACTGATTGCCGTTTATCAAGCATTGCAGCAGGAACCAATTGGATTAGACGCACTCTTTTTTACCGTTCAGGAACAGGGCATCAACTACTGCAAAATGCGCATTGCACTAGAAAGCTTTGTACAATCCGGACTGGCAGCAGTTCATCCCTATTGGGAACAGGTCAAAAAGTTACCGGTACAAAAAAAGGTGATCATTGAAGAGGCACCAATTTTACGGGATTTACAGGATAAAATACATACAGCAGCAGTGGCTGCAACTTAATTGTGGGAGGTATTCGAGGATATGGAGGAACAGGAACCAATGATCACCATTGCAGATTTGTCACAAAAAATTTTAGCAATGGATCGGCAGTACGATTTAAGTAAAATTTTATCTGCCTATCAGCTGGCAGAAAAAGCACATGCCAACCAAAAACGTTCTTCGGGACAGCCATACATCATTCACCCGCTTGCAGTTGCAGATATTCTGCTGGATCTTGGCATGGATACGGATACCATCTGTGTCGGTCTGCTGCATGATGTCGTAGAAGATACAGAATATACGCTGGACGACATCCGCAAACTGTTTGGACAGGATGTTGCCATGCTGGTAGACGGCGTCACCAAACTCAACAAAGTCCCGAATTTTAACAAAGAAGAACAGCAGGCAACCAACGTCCGGAAAATCCTACTGGCCATGTCACACGATATTCGAGTTATGATTATCAAACTGGCAGACCGTGTGCACAATATGCGTACCCTGCAATACCTGCCGCCGCAAAAGCAGCGAATTATTGCACTGGAAACCATGAATGTCTATGCGCCGATTGCTCATCGGCTGGGAATTCGTGCCATCAAAGAGGAATTGGAAGACCGGGCATTCCATTATTTGGATCCATATGCCTATTCCGAAATTGAGCACATTATGGAGATCAAAAAAGAAGAACGGGAACAGTTCATTGACTCCATCAAAGAAAAAATCCGTAAGCGACTTTCGCAGGAACATTTCCAGAAAGAACCAGAAATTTCCGGCCGGGTCAAGAGCATCTACGGCATCTACAAAAAAGTCTACATGCATCACAAGAGCATGGATGAAATTTATGACAAATACGCAGTCCGGGTAATTGTTTCCACGGTACCGGAATGTTACCTGGTAATGGGAATTGTTCACGACTTGTTCCGTCCGATTCCAAGCCGTTTCAAAGATTATATTTCCACGCCAAAAGCCAATATGTACCAGTCCCTGCATACAACCGTTCTGGGTCAGGAAGGCATTCCCTTTGAGATTCAGATTCGTACCTGGGAAATGCACAAAAATGCAGAATATGGTATCGCTGCACACTGGAAGTATAAAGAAGGCATTCAAGGAAAAGACCGCATGGAAGAGCGGCTTGCCTGGGTGCGAAAAATCATTGAAGCACAGCAAACTGCGGATGACGTAGAGGAAATCGTCCGTGCCATCAAAAACGATCTGGCACCGGAAGATATTGTTGTCATGACACCGAGAGGCGATTCCATTTCCCTGCCGGTTGACTCCACTGTCATCGACTTTGCCTATCGCATCCATACGGAAATTGGCCACAAAACCATTGGTGCCAAAGTAGACGGCAAACAGGTTCCGCTGGAATACAAACTGCAAACTGGACAAATTTGTGAAATCATTACCAGCAAGGATCCCAACAAGGGGCCAAACCGTGCCTGGCTGAACCTGGCAAAAACCAATGAAGCCAAATCGAAAATTCGTTCCTGGTTCAAGAAAGAATGCCGGGAAGAAAACATTGCAACCGGAAAGGCAAGCTTGGAGCAGGAATTCAAGCGCTGTCACATTCGTGTTCCAGAAGAAGAAATGGAAGCATTCCTCAGTGATACATTCCGGCGGCACAACTGCAACAACCTCGATGATTTCTATGCTTCCATCGGATATGGCGGTATCCTTTTGGCAAAAATCATGCCACGTCTCAAGGATCTCTATGAGAAGCAGTATGGCACCGCACAAGAAGAACCGCAAGAAATGCCGATTGTAGCACCGGCGCAAAACAACGACAGCAACTGCATCATTTTGGATCGCATTGATGACTGCGTATACAAACTGGCACAGTGCTGCAACCCCATTCCAGGTGATGAAATCATTGGTTTTGTCACCAGAGGACATGGCATTTCTGTCCACACCAAAAACTGCATCAATTACCAGTCAGCATTAAAGCGAAATGATCCGGAGGAACTGAACCGATGGATGCCGGTACAGTGGACAGGCAGTACTTCCAGCATGATTTCAACTGGCATTGAAGTTATTGCACTGGATCGTGTCGGCTTGGTATTTGACATTACCAAAATCCTATCCGATCTACACGTTCTGATCGTGCACTCTGCATCCAGAAATCTGAAAAACGGCAATGCCATTTTTGAAGCCAGTGTTCAGGTTGCTGGTGTCGATCAGCTGAAAAACTTAATGGATAAAATCCGAAAGGTCAAGGGAGTCATCTCCGTAGACCGTGCGAAAAAATAAGGAGCGAATCAACGATGAAGGTTACAACATTGATGCTGGGGCCAATTGCAACCAATTGCTATGTTGTGGAACCGGGAGACGGTTCCTGTATTGTACTGGATATTTCCGAAGAGATTGGAAAACTAACCGCTTATCTGGAGGCCAATGCCCTGACTGTTTCTGCCATTTTGCTGACCCATGGTCACTATGATCATATCGGCGGCGTTGCCCGCATTCAAAAAGCCTATCAAGCTCCCGTGTATGTGCATGCAGCAGATGCTGCTATGCTGACCAGTGAAAAAGAATCTATGGCAACCTGGCTTGCCAATCAGCCATTTGACCCTGTTACAAAATTCCAGACCATTCAGGATGGTGAAACCATTTCCATCGGTTCCCTTTCCTTCCATGTACTGCACACACCAGGACATACCAGCGGCAGCGTCTGTTATCAATGTGAAGATGTGCTGTTTTCCGGAGATACCTTGTTCCGCCTTTCCAGAGGCAGAACCGATTTTCCGGGCGGAAGCGATGCAGACATGCTGCAATCCCTGAAAAGATTGTATGATCTCCCTGGAGATTACACCGTTTATCCCGGTCACAACGAAGCAACTACCCTGCAATATGAACGAGACCATAACCCAAATATGCGAGGATTTCGATGAATCAAACACAACAAACGCCTTCCTTTTCCGTTGTTCTGCTGGGACACGAATTAAAGTATGAAGTGGAATGCATTTTAAAGTTATTTATCCCAGCTACCAAGTTTCAATTTTATTATGAAGACCGTATGCCCCTCTCTGCACCGCAGCCGTTTGCTGCGGTGCAGGTACGACAGGGACGCACACATACCTGGTTTTATGCTGCTGTACGATGGAAAGATGGCAAGCTTTTCCGCGGCTGTCTGCGGTCTTCCCGTATCCTGCCAGAAGAAGAGAAAGCCGGCTGTGAATATCTTTGCAGTCAGCTGCTGTTTCGTCTCTTACAGCAGGCAACCGGCTTGACCCCTCCTTGGGGATTGCTAACCGGCATCCGTCCGGTTCGAAAAATCATGCCGTTGTTACAAGCTGGCATGCGTCCGGCAGAAATTGTTCCGAAGTTAGCAGATCGATACTGGATTCGACGGGATAAACTGACGCTTGCCATGCGAACGGCACAGGTACAGCGTCCGCTTTTGGAAGCAACCCCCAAAAACTCCGTCAGCCTATATGTATCCATTCCATTTTGTCCGACACGGTGCAGCTATTGTTCTTTTGTCTCCCATTCTATGGATTCTGCCCGAAAGTTGATGCCGGATTATGTCCGTCTGCTCTGCCGGGAACTAGAACTCTGGGGAGAGATTGTACAGGAACTTGGTCTAACAGTAGACACCATTTACTTTGGCGGCGGTACACCCACTTCTCTGGAAGCAGCAGATTTGGCTCGAATCATGGAAACCATTACACGCTGCTTCGATTGCTCCCACCTCCGGGAATACTGCGTAGAAGCTGGACGACCGGACACCATTACAAAAGAAAAACTGCAAACCATTCTTGCTATGGGCGCCGATCGTATTTCTGTCAATCCGCAGACCCTGGAAGACACTGTTTTACAGACCATTGGCAGAAGACATACAGCACAGCAAGCCATTGATGCATTTCATTTGGCACGAGAAATTGGCTGCAAAAACATCAATATGGACTTAATTGCCGGACTGCCCGGTGATACACCAGAAGGATTCCGCCGCACATTGGACGGTATTTTCCAATTGAATCCGGACAGTATTACGGTTCACACCCTGACTTTAAAACGTGCAGCAGCATTATTTGCTTCCGGCAGCAGCCAGATTGACAATCCTGTAGAAGAAATGGTACAGGACAGCATTCTTGGCATGGCAAAGCACAACTATCTCCCCTATTATATGTACCGGCAAAAAAATACCATTGACAACCTGGAAAATGTAGGCTATGCACGGCCGGGAAAGGAATCCCTTTATAATATCCTCATCATGGACGAAAGCCAGCCGATCTTTGGAGCAGGCTGTGCAGCCTCCACCAAACTGATTGAACCATGCGGACGAATCACCCGCATTCATAATTATAAATTTCCCTACGAGTACATTCGAAATTTTGACCAGCTGATGGAAAAGAAACAGCAAGTTATGGAAATTTATGCATCCATCCGAGAACAGGAACAAGCGGGAGAACAAGGGAAAGGACTGGACAGGATTGAAGAAAAACGATATTTTTGAGGCAACCATCACAGACTTGACAACAGAGGGCAGCGGTGTTTGCCGCATTGAAGAACTGGCAGTATTTGTACCGCATACGGCAGTGGGCGATCACATTCGGGTAAAAATTGTAAAGGTACTGAAAAAGTATGCATTTGGCATTGTGGAACAGCTGCTGCAACCTTCGCCGGATCGAATAGAGCCAGCCT
>FR899104.1:181772-199491 GCA_000437255.1 Ruminococcus sp. CAG:403 | reverse complement strand
GATCGAATAGAGCCAGCCTGTTCCCTCTCCCAATGCGGGGGCTGTCTGTTTCAGCACATCACATATGCAGCAGAACTACGTGTCAAAGAAAAAACCGTGCAGGATGCATTTGTTCGGCTGGGCAAATTGCATCCCCATTTTTTATCCATTGCCGGCGCTGACCAGCGCAGCAGATACCGCAACAAAGCACAGTATCCATTTGGAATCGATGAAAATGGTATGCCAATTTGCGGCTTTTATGCGCGAAGAAGTCATCGCGTGATTCCCATTCAAGACTGCCTGCTGCAGCCGGAAGTATTTCGAGACATTGTACAATTGGTACTGGAAGAAGTCCGAACTCGTCATCTGCCTGTTTATCGGGAAGATACCCATACCGGCATTCTGCGACATCTGTATCTTCGAAAGGGATATCATTCCGGCGAAATTATGGTTTGTTTTGTAGTACGTAAGGACATTCGTCGGGATTTAATGGGCATTGCCAATCGCCTCGCAGCATGCATTCCAGGCATTCAAAGCATCGTAATGAACTGCAATCCAGATCGTACCAATGTTATTTTGGGAAAGAAAACCAGTGTACTCTGGGGTTCCGATACCATTTCCGACACCATGTGCGGCAATACCATTACCCTATCCCCGGAAAGCTTCTATCAGATCAATACGCCGCAGGCAGAACGTCTCTATCAAATTGCCGCTCAATTTGCACAGTTAACCGGACAGGAACGGTTACTAGATCTTTACTGCGGAACCGGCACCATTGGACTTTCCATGGCTCGCCAGGCAAAAGAATTGATTGGTGTAGAAGTGATTCCGCAAGCAGTGGAAAATGCATCTGCCAATGCACAGCGAAACGGCATTTCCAACAGTCAGTTTTTCTGTGGTGATGCTGGAATGATTGCCGATCAGCTTTTACAAGGCGGAACCCTGCCGGATGTAATCATTGCAGATCCGCCACGAAAAGGCTGCACAGAGCAAACATTACACGCAATGGTACAAATGCATCCTGACCGTATCGTCATGATCTCCTGCAATCCGGCTACAGCAGCACGAGACTGCGCAACATTGGCAGCATCCGGCTACCAAGTGAAAACCGTACAGCCAGTGGATTTGTTTCCTGGAACCGGTCACGTTGAGACGGTAGTTCTTTTGGGTAGGAAAATGGTCGATGATAGGAATATTGAATATGAGTATATTGATTATGAGCCTAAAGATAACGAATATATGCGTAATACAAAGGGTTCAGCAACGTATGCAGAAATAAAAGCGTGGATAAAGAAGCAGTATAATGTTTCTGTATCGAATCTGTATATTGCACAGTGCAAAGATGAATGTGGCTTTGAGAAGCGTGAGAATTTCAATACAGGTGCAGAAGGTCACAGAGTGCCACAATGCCCGGAAGAAAAGCGAGAAATGATTATGGAAGCATTCAAGCATTTCAGGATGATATAAATTGTAATACAGTATAAAAATTATGAGAGAAGATGGAGATTGTTTCTGTCTTCTCTTTTTTTGTATGTGTGAAAAAAATTTTTTTGAGCTAAAAAGCCTGATAAATGAACAAATTTATGAAAAACGTGTTTCCCTTGTGTAGGAAAGCCTTGCAAATAGAAATTTCATGTGTTAAACTGAGTTTAAACAAGTAGAAAGTACTTGGAAATACAGCGAAAATAGGAGGTTTTAAAGATATGTCAAGACCATCAAATAATCCAGTACCAATGAATCAAAGAAAATATTTATCTATGAAAGAAGCAGGTCAATACACTGGAATTGGCTTAGATAGAATGAAACAGATTAAAAAGGATGGGGAATTTACAAAGTACATTACTGTTGGTAAGCAGAACAAAGTTCTGATTGACAGAGTGGCTTTTGAACAGTGGCTTGAAGAAAAAGGTCACATTTAAAATAGAATAAAAAAATAGCAACTGTGACTGGCATCACTGTTGCTATCAAGAAGTTCGTACCAAAACTTCTATATTCCTTTGATTTATGAGTTAATCTTAGCATAAATTGGCACGAACTTCAATAGAAACATTGCAAAATTTCATGAAATCATGAAAAAGTTTAATTTAAGAAAGGAAGTGTCACTTTATGGCTATGACATATGAGGAAACTATTGAAAACGTTACGATTGAAGCTGTGAAAGGTGCTTTACAAAGCACAAAGCCAGTAACACCAAACGAATTGAAAGGTACTATTATTGCAAATAGCAGAAATGAAATTCTGATTTATAATTCTATCGCACAGCCTGGTACAAAGTGGAAGGTGCCGACAGAGTTGGTTCCGAGTCAGGTTGCATATATCTTGATTCATATGCACAAAGTTGCATTGATTGAAACAGGAGTATCTGAAAATGATGAAGAAAAATTGCTTCTTGGAATTTATGTGGATGATGGAAGCGATAAAGGAATCTATGTTACAACAGAAACGCAGATTCGTAGAATTGCACGTCAGTACAAGAAATCATTGACAAGAAAAGAACTTGGGGAAGTAATGGATATTTTACGTGAAGAAGCACCGAAGGTACGAAGATGTGAGGAAGAAAATCTTGTCCCAGTAAATAATGGTATCTTTGATTTCGATACAAAGAAATTGATGCCTTTTACACCTGATAAGGTGTTCCTGTCAAAGGTAAAAGTAAATTACAATCCGATGGCTCGCAATTTTACGATTCATAATGATGAAGACGGCACTGACTGGGACGTGGAATCATGGATGCTTGAAATCATGGATAATAAAAAAGATATGGCTGAACTGATTTGGCAGGTCATTGGTGCGGTTGTAAGACCGTTCGTATCATGGGATAGAGCGTGTTTCATGTATAGTGAATCTGGTAACAATGGTAAAGGTACATTATGTGCATTGATGCGTAATCTCGTAGGACAGGGAAGCTATGCTTCTATCTCTTTATCTGATTTCAGTAAAGACTTCATGCTGGAGCCTTTAACGCATGCCACAGCAATTATCGTTGATGAAAATGATGTGGGTACATACATTGATAAGGCAGCAAATTTAAAGGCTGTCATCAGTAATGACGTGATTCAGTTGAACCGTAAGTTCAAAGCAGCGATTTCATTCCAGTTCAGAGGTTTTATGGTTCAATGTTTGAACGAAATGCCACGTATTAAGGATAAATCGGATTCTTTTTACAGAAGACAGTTGTTTATTCCATTTACGAAGTGTTTTACAGGTAAGGAACGTAAATATATTAAAAGTGATTACTTGAACAGACAGGAAGTTCTGGAATATGTTCTGTATAGGGTTCTGAACATGAATTATAATGATTTTGACGTACCACAGGAATGTCAGGATGCACTGGCTGAGTACAAGTCATTTAATGACCCTGTTCGTCAGTTCATGGAAGAAATCATGCCACAGTTGGTGTGGGACTTAGTTCCATTCACATTCCTGTATGATTTGTATAAAGCATGGTACAAGAGAAATATCGGAGAACGTGATACAAAGTCATCACAGGTATTTAAGAAAGATTTACTGAATATCTTACCAGAATATCCTGAATGGGTTTATGAGGGAAAATGTGGTGGTTCAGATAAACCATACAGACCAAAAAACATGATGGACAAAGCAGAACCATTGATTGCAGATTACAAACTGGAAGATTGGTACAATCCAAATTACAAAGGTGATGATGTCAATAAAATTTGTCATCCACGATTGAAAATTTCATACGCTGGAATCCTTAAAGCGTAGATGTGAGAACGGTAGTACAGAAAATGTACTATCGTTTTTTTGTGTGTATAAATACAGGCGTTAGAGTTTGTTAGAAAACGTTAGAGTTTCTCTAACGCTTCTAATGCAGTGCTGGTGGGACATACAGAAAAACGTTAGAGTGTTAGAGTTTTTTTAAAAAGTCTTACGTGAGAAAAAATAGAAAAGTGTTAAAAACCTTGATTTATCAACGTTTTTCTTTGTATCATTTTGATACTATGTTCTGATGTATTTTTCTTTGTATCATTTTGATATTATGTATAAATCGTCTGTAATATCGATAAATACTACATTTTAGTATTTTTGAGTATATTAACGTAAAAAATTTCTATATAAGGATAGGGGTAAAATTCTAACGTTCTAACAAATTGCTGTGTTGTAGAGCTGGTGTGTGTTACAGACGTTAGAGCAACTCTAACGCTCTCTAACGCTTTTTTATGCAAAATTGCTGTGTTATAGAGCTGGTGTGTGTTACAGGCGTTAGAGTTTCTCTAACGCTTTCTCTAACGTTTTCTCTGTAAAATCGCAAAATTTTCTCCATTTTTTACGATGTCCAATTTATGCACCATATTTTGACCAATTTATGACCAAGATATGTGACATAAATTTCCCATGCTTATTTTCTATGATTTTTTGCCATTTTTCCTGTATTAAGCTCCGAAACGCTCTTGAATTTGTAATTATATAATGATATAATTATGTAAATAAATAATTATGTAATTACAAAATACAGTAAAGGAGAATGATTATGAAGACAATTTTAATTGCGAATCAAAAGGGCGGTTGCGGTAAGACATTAGTTGCAGACGAGCTTGCATTTAGTTTTGATAGAACAGGCGTAAAATACTCTTTGTATGATTTGGATGGTCAGGGCGGTATCATTCATGAGCCTAAAGTGATTGATGATGCTGATTTTGCCATTGTGGATACGCCGGGGTATATCTCTGATAATCTTGGTGAGCTGATTCAGGGTGCAGACCTGATTATCATTCCTACAAGAACGACATACAAAGATATTCCAACGTTGCAGACAATGCTAGAATTGATTGAACAGAATGGAAAATCAAGTGATACAATGTTCATTTTCAATGCTTGGAATAGATTCAATGCGGCAGCAGCATTTGAAGACTGGTTCAAGACTGTAAGGAACGGTCGTCATGTATCAATTATTCCGCAGTCTGAGGAATTTGCAAAGGCTGGGATGTATGGCAAGTCGGTTGTAGATTATGCACCACGCTCTAATGCAGCGTTGTTGACACGTAAGACAATGAATGAAATTCGCTTACAGATTGGATTGCCACAGGAATAGTTGTATGTTATAATTATATAAATACAAAAGTACATAATTATGAAAGGTGGAATGATTGTGGCAAAGAAAGATATGTCCGCATTATTAGGTGGACTTGCAAATAAAAGTGAAAAAGAACAGGCTGCAAAGAAGGCGGCTGCAAGCAGCGGTACAGCGTATGTTGCAAAAGCGGAAGATGATGAAAAGACATCACGTGTGGGCAGACCTGCGAAATATACAAAGAACAATCCACGAGCAACAATGACACTTGCAATCACATCAAATCATAGAGATAAGATTAAGCTGTATGCAATGCAGAATCATACGACTGTAAGTGAATTGTTCATGCAGTGGATTGATGAAAATTGCAAATAACATATTTATATAAATATGTAAATATATAATTACGGAATTAGTAGCCGTAGTAGCAGATTTTGTGGGTATGTGGGTAAATCTGAGAGTTATCCATATATCCACGAAATAAAGGAAAGGATGTATTTACGAATGGCAAAGAAAGAAGTAAAAACCGATTTATGGGTTGCTTCTCAGTTGGATAAATGCAAGATACAGTTTACAGCACAGGGGAGTGATGTAAAAGAGATAGATGAAGCTCTTTCCACTGCTTCTAAGCGTGGAACAGGAAATGCTGGCTATCCTGAGTATGTAGCTGTTGTAAATGACTTTGTAATTGTCATTGAAGATAAAGCAGATTTAGATAAGCATACAAAATTAACTGATACGGCACTCATTGAGACAACAACAAAAGCAATCACTGACTATGCAGTGAATGGAGCGTACTTCTATGCAAAGCATATAGCACAGAATAGCTCATTCAAAAAAGTATTTGCTATTGGTGTATCAGGGGATGCAAAGCATCACAAGATTACACCTCTGTATGTCGATGATAGAGAAGGATATATTGAACTGGAAGATGTTGAATCATTTACAATGTTCAATCGTCAGAATATTTATGAATATTATTTGAGGAACGTTCTGAAAGAAAAGACTGATGTTGAGAAGACAACAGAACAGATTTTAAAAGATGCAACTACACTTCATGAATATCTTCGTACATATGGTTCTTTGAAAGACCAAGACAAACCTTTGGTTGTATCAGGTATCTTGCTGGCATTGGATGAAATTGAAAGCGGAAGTTTTTCGATTAGTTCATTGACAGGAGATGACGTTGAGACAGACGGTGAGAAGATTTATAACGCAATCCAGAAGCGTTTGAAACGTTCTAATGTCGGACCGGATGCAAAACGTGATAAACTCATGAGTGAGTTTGCTATTATTAAAACCAGTGCAAGATTGAATGAAATTGATGATAAATTGAAAAAGACACCATTGAAATATTACGCTGAGTTCTTGAAGACCAATGTATTTGATAATATCAAATATAAATCATCGGCAGAGGATTTTATTGGTCGTTTCTATGGTGAATTTATGAGCTATTCAGGTGGTGACGGTCAGACCCTTGGTATTGTCCTTACACCTGCTCATATTTGTGAATTATTCTGTGATTTACTGAATGTACAGCCGGATGATATAATTCTTGACCCTACGTGCGGAACTGCTGGATTTCTTGTGGCAGCAATGCATCATATGATTTCAGCGACAGAGAATGAAACAAAGAGAAAGAGCATCAGAAAGAAACAACTGCATGGTTATGAATTGCAGAGTAATATGTTTGCGATTGCTTGTACAAATATGATTCTTCGTGATGATGGTAACAGCAATATTTGGTGTCAGGATTTCTTGAAACAGAATCCGGCACAGGTGCAGTTAAAAGGTGCAACTGTTGGTATGATGAATCCGCCATACAGTCAGGGAACGAAAGACGACCCTTCACAATATGAACTTTCATTTGTAGAACATCTTCTTGATTCTCTTGTAGTTGGTGCAAGAGCTGCTGTGATTGTTCCGCAGTCATCTATGACAGGAAAAACAAAAGCAGAACAGGCATTTAAAGCAAGTATCATGAAAAATCATACATTGGAAGGTGTAATTACTTGTAATACAGATACGTTTTATGGTGTGGGTACGAATCCGGTTATTGCTGTATTTACAGCACATGAACCGCATCCAGCCGATAAGGTATGTAAGTTCATTGATTTCAGAGAAGATGGATATGAGGTAAGAGCACATATTGGACTTGTTGAAGGTGACAGTGCGAAAGATAAGAAGCAGCATCTTCTTGATGTATGGAATGGTCGTGTTGAAGCACCGTCAAAATTCTGTGTAGAATCAACGGTGCAGCCTGATGATGAATGGTTACATAGTTTTTATTATTTCAATGATGAAATTCCAACGGAATCCGATTTTGAAAAAGCGATTGGTGATTATCTCAGCTTTGAATTTTCTATGGTAATGCAGAATCGTGAGTACCTGTTTACAGGGGGTGAATCGGATGAAACTGAGTGATAGAGAGTGGAAGGATTTTGCAGCACCGTATGTTTTCCAGAATATTCAAAGAGGAAAACGTTTGAAAAAAGCAGACCATATTTTAGGAATTGTTCCGTATGTTTCATCTACGGCAAATAACAATGGTGTTGATGCATATATTGAAGCAACAAAAGGAACAAGGGTGTTTGAAAATTGTATTAGTCTTGCAAATAGTGGAAGTGTTGGAACAGCATTTTATGAGCCATTTGCATTTGTTGCAAGCGACCATGTTACGAGCTTGAAACGTGAAAACACGAGCCAATATGTTTATCTGTTTCTTACGGCTGTATTAGAACAGCAAAAGTCAAATTTTGATTTCAATAGGGAAATTAATGACTTGCGAATTAAGAAAATGAGAATTATGTTACCAGTTGATGATAATGATGAACCAGATTATCAATTCATGGAAGACTACATGAAAGAGTTGATGGTGGCAAAGCGTAAACAGTATCAGGAATACGTTGAACAACGTCTTGCCGAACTTGGTATTGATGTTAAAAATACCAAAGTGGGGGTGTATAATGTAAGCTTTGGTAAACGAGAGTGGAAAGATATTTCTATTACATCTATATTTGATAATTTTGTTCCGGGTAAAGGAAAAGGTTTGAATCATCTAAATCAATCTCAAGACGACTTGTCATATATAGGTGCGACAAATAGAAATAATGGTGTTCTTTGTTTTGTGGAAAATGATGAAATTTCATGTAAGATGATACAGGAAGGGAATTGTATTGGATTTATAAAAAATGGTGATGGCTCTGCAGGATATGCAATCTATAAACGAGAAAATTTTGTGTCAACAAGTGATGTCATTTATGGGTATGCAGATTGGTTAAATGAATATACAGGATTATTTTTTGTATCAGCTCAGGATTTAATTAAGAGCAAATATAGTCATGGATATAAACGAAATCAACAACATTTACGAGGTGATAGGGTCATGCTTCCTGTCAATGATAATGATGAACCGGATTATGAGTTCATGGAAGAATGTGGACGTAAAATGATGGCAAAGAAGTATATTCAGTATTTGAAATATCTTGAATCCACATGTGAATCAAAAGATGTAGAATAAGAATTTATGAGAACAGATGGTGTATAGATGCTGTACATCACCTGTTCTTTTTTTGTCTTTTTCAAAAGGTGAACACGAAAAAAATAAAATCATCACTTGGGATAGGAAAAATGATTTTTATGTGTTATATTTCAAGTATAGAATAAATAAAATTAAAAATTTCAGATAGAAAGTTGAGGTAATTTTTTATGAGTAAACGTAGTAAAAAAGAAAATGAATTGTTAGAGTTTTTGAGTGAAGACGAAAGAAAAGTCTATGAAGAATTTGAAGCAAAGTTGAAAGCAAAACGTGATGTTGCTGTGAAACGTCAGAAAAAGGAAATCAATTTCTGGAAAGAAGTTGATGAACGTGAAGACGAAGTGTATCAGCATATTCTCGAAAAGAAAAAAGAGAGAAATGCACAGCAGACAGCACAGCCTGTACAGTCACAAAATGTAAATCATGAACAGCAGGTTCATGTTGAAAATGTGAATGTACAGGAAAGAGAAAATGGTGCGAATCCTTTCTTTAGACAGGAGCAGTAAAAACATTTTCGCAAGCCCCGCAGGGTCGGGGGAAAGTCCAGAATGGGGGCAGACAGCCCCCACTGGCGAAAGGAAGCCTTTGATGCGAAGCGTCAAAGGTTGTATTGAGCAATATTTGTACATGGTACAAATATTGGGAAGAATGTAGAAACAAATAAAATGGTAGAGAGGGGTGAGATATAATGGCAGAAGTAATGACAGTATCATCATCGCAAGGTAGACCAGCCGAGTGGCATGACCAGCGATTGACTACACCAACAAATGCAGATAAGGCTCTTGAAAATAGAAATGAACATTGGATTGGTGACAAGAATACAACAGATGCAGACAAGTTCAATGCAATTTTTCAGGAATCAGTTGATAAATTTAATGCGAAGCAGACAAGACCTTCTCGAAAAATGGGAATGGAATCTACAAAGCCCGAACGACAAAAAAGCTATTATGATGGAATTGTTGATGGAACATTTTGCTATGGCAAAGGAGATATGCAAGAAACAGCAATCCATGAAGCTGTATTACAGGTTGGAAACAAAGATGACAATGGTGTAACTGATACTGATTTCGATATGGAACAGTGGAAAGTGTTAAAGAAATCAGGTCACGAAAAAGAAGCAAGTGAATACGCACTTGCACACTTGAACAAAAGTGAAAATACAGAAAGAACTAAAAGAATTTTACATCGTGCCGTTGACAGAATTGCAAACTTAGACCCTGAACATCTTGTTGTCATTCGTGCTGACTATCATGGTGATGAACCATGCGGAACAGGTCATGGTCATATTGCATATGTTTTGAGAGCAACAGGCTATGAAAAAGGAATGGATGCGAGAGTTGGAAGTGTAACAGCATTGAAACAAATGGGGTTTGAAAAAACTCCTGACAAAGAATATGGAATCACGCAGTTACATGAAAGATTTAAAGAAATCATTGCAGAAGAAATGGTTGCGGATGCACTTGAATATGGTTACGAAGCAATTCAAAGAGCACCGGATTCAGGTGAGCATAGAAAACATTCTACTGTCGGAGAATTTAGATTGTTGGCTGCTGAAAGACAGGATGTTGAAGAAGTCAAGAATGCAAATGAAAAACAGAGACTTGCGAATGAAGAAGACGCTCAAAAAAATAGAGAAGATACAGATTCAATTATTGATTCTGTTATTGCACAGCAAATAGAATCTTTTGCATTAGAGCGAAAAGAAAAAAGTTTGGATGCACAGCAGAAAAATATTAAGCTTGTGCGAGAGGATACAGTGAAAGCATTGCAGACTTCATTAGATGCAGAAGATGAAAATGATTTATATGAATTGCAAACACTTTTCGATAAAAAAGTGAAATCCATTGAAGCAGATAAACAGAAAATCAAGACTGATAAAGAGAATCTTGCAACTGAAAAAGAGGAACTGAAAAAATCACAAGATGAAATGGATTTGCGATTAGAAAATATTTCATTGCGTGAAACTGCTCTTGACGATGTTAAGTTAGATTTGGATGAAAGGAAAAAGAAGCAGGAAGAGGATGAAGCTGCATTTCAGGTCAAGGAAGATGCTCTTGAGGCTCAGAAACTTGTAAATGAGACGAAAGAAACAAAACTCAATCAGAGAGATGCAGAGCTTGATAAAAAAGCAAATGCGATTGATACACTGATTGCAGATGCAGAATCTTATAAATCACCTGTTGATATTGCGAAACACGTTCTGAATATTTTGAAAGAATCCATGACCGCAGAAGGACAACGTTATGCGAATAAGTTTATTGGTATTATTGATAGAAATTCTGATTCTTTGAATCAAAAATATCAGATGCAAGTTGATGAAATTAGAACGAAGCGTGAACAGATTAAGCAAGGTGTGTATTTTGATACAGATGAGCAGCAGGATGAATTTGATAGAAGTAAGTGAAGGAATACACTCCCTTATATGGGAGTGTTTTTTCTTGCATTACGTGTAAAAATAGAGTTATAATCGAATTTATTTACAAATAGTAATATAAATACTCTCTATTTTTACACGAAAGGAGATTTTAAGATGAAAATTGCATATGTACGTGTCAGTTCGGCTGACCAGAACGAAGCCAGACAGGTCGAAGCATTGAAAAAATATGATATTGAGAAGTGGTTTGTTGAAAAAGTATCTGGAAAAGATATGAACAGACCAGAGCTGCAACGATTATTAGAGTTTGCTCGTGAAGGTGATACAGTGTATGTCAAAGATTTCAGCAGGCTTGCACGTAGTACAAAGGATTTGCTGGAACTGGTTGAGAGATTCAAAGAGAAGAATATACATCTTGTATCATTGAAAGAGAATCTTGATACATCGACTGCTACAGGAAAATTGATGCTCACAATGATTGCTGCAATCAATGAGTTTGAGCGTGAGAACATTCTGGAAAGACAGCGTGAGGGTATCGCTCTTGCAAAGCAGAGAGGAGCATACAAAGGTCGTAAGGCTGTACAGGTGAAAGACTTCGGCAAATATTATGATAGATATTTGCGTAGAGAATACACGAAAAAAGAGTTGGCTGAGGAATTAAATATTTCAAGACCAACTCTTGACAGGCTTATTAAAGAGTATCAGCAGTTGGAAAAGTAAAATATAGCGTTTTATGCACTGTATGACCTCATGAAGGGGTGTAAAATGTGTTTTCCGTAAGATTGTGCGTTTTTATATAAAACGTGCGTGGTGAGGTCATACGGTGTCAAATATGATGCATTATAAAAAGTGGGTGTTAAGCTCACTTTTTTAATATACTTGGCAATCATGTAGATAAATGTTGAAAGAAATATATCAATGATATATAATGGAAGCACGATGAAAATTGAAAATCAAGAAAGCGGGTAGGAACATGGCAAGGAAAAAGATGAATTGTTATATATATACACGTGTTTCCACAGAAGTTCAGGTCGATGGATACAGTCTGGAAGCTCAGAAAGAGCGATTGAGACGAGAAGCGGCTCACAGAGGTATGAAAGTAGTAGGTGAATACAGTGACGAGGGACGAAGCGGTAAGAATATTACAGGTCGTCCAGAGTTCAAAAAGATGTTACAAGACATCAAGAGTAGCAAGGATGATGTTGATTATGTGCTTGTATTCAAATTGTCGAGATTTGGACGTAATGCGGCTGATACGCTTAATTCATTGCAATACATGGAAGATTACGGAGTAAATCTTTTATGCGTAGAAGATGGCATTGATAGTGCAGGAGCATCAGGAAAACTGATAATCAGTGTACTGGCATCTGTTGCAGAGATAGAGCGTTCCAACATACAGGAGCAGACGATGGCAGGAAGGCAGCAGAAAGCACGTGACGGTTTATGGAACGGTGGTTTTGCACCATACGGCTATAAGTTGGTGCCTGTGGACGGTCAGAAGTCAAAGATGCTTGTTATCAATGACACAGAAGCAGAGCTGATAAAATTGATATACAAGAAGTATTTAGGCGGTATGGGTGTTGGAGCTGTGGCAAAATGGCTCAATGAGAACGGATATACAAAGACTGTACGTCAGAACGGTACAGTGCCACTGATAAGTGCTCATTTTGTAAAAGGCGTTCTGGATAATCCTGTGTATGCTGGAAAGATTGCGTATGGACGCAGGAAGACGGAGAAAATCGAAGGTACAAGGAATGAGTTCCATGTGGTGAAACAGGATAAAGATGATTACAAGCTGTATGATGGTCAGCACGAAGCTATCATTGACGAAGACACATGGTACAGGGTACAGGTGAAACGTGCAAAGAACGCTTTCAAGCGTGAGAAAACACATAGTCTGATGCACGAACATATATTATCTGGATTGCTGAGATGTCCTGTCTGTGGTGCACCGATGTACGGTGTAGTGAATCGCAAGAAAAAGAAGGGTTCTGATGAATTTTACACAGATATGTGGTATTACATCTGCAAGAACAGAAAAATGGTATCAGGGCACTTATGCGACTACAAGAAGCATATCAGACAGGATGAAGTGAATACAGAAATCATGCAGATATTGAAATTCACGATAGACAATTCAGAACTCAAAGATATGTTTGAAGAAAAGATGGGTTCTCGCAGCAATATGGATGATTTGCAGGCGGAAAAGGAGCGTATTGAGAAAGAGCGTGAGAAGCTGTTTGCAAAGAAGGAAAAGCAGTTACGCAGAATCAATGACCTTGATATTGATGATGATTTATATGATGACCTGATGAAGTCATACAGGGCACATTTATCAGAAATCAATGAGCAGATAGCAAATACAGATAATCTGCTGTATAATGTTGAGATGAAGATTGACAATGCACAAGGTGTAAATCTATCAGCAGAGGTATATAAACGTATTGCAGAAGAGTTTATACAGAATATTGACAGTCTGACGGATGAACAGAAAAAGATTCTTGCAAAGATGATGATTGAGAAAATCGAGATATTCACAGAGAAGCAGGAAGACGGCAGATGGGTCAAGTCTGTACAGTTCAAGATTCCTATGAAGATAGGTGATGAAATCGTTGATACGCTTGAAATAGAGCCATTAGAATCATATCAGCAGGGCGATGATGATTCCCTATCCAATGAAGAACACGTTGAGTGCGTAGTATTGATGTCAAGAAAAGATAAATAAGTGCCAGAAAGTGGCGTATTTCCGGGCTTTTTTCGAGGTTAGCATCATCAGAGAAGCCTTGCGGAAAGCTCGGTTTTCTTGCATGGAAACATATCTATTTTTTAGTCTGACTGGAGAAAAAGTGGATGGTCGAAAAAATGCGGTAGGGTTTAGGCTGTGGATTAGATGTCATAGGTTGTGGCACTGAAATTGTTATCAGAGCCGACCGCAGTTTAAGCCACTCGATACTAATAGGCAGATTTGGCAGTGGAATAGATGATATGGAAGGAGGCGTATTTATGTTTAATCCTGGACTAAAAATAGGACAAATTATAAAGAACGCAGATATTGTTGAAATATTCAAATGCGGAAATATGGGAGGTATGCGCCGGTCAAGAACAACGAATACACTTGTTATCGTATCGGATTATACAAAAGGTCTTTATCATGATAAGTGGATTGGAGGGGTTTTACATTATACGGGCATGGGCAAATCAGGCAACCAAGATATTCATTGGGCGCAGAATGCCACATTGGCTGAGTCTGATTATAATGGAGTTGATGTTCATCTGTTTGAAGTTATTGATGCTGGAGAATATATCTACTGCGGAAGAATAGAGCTTGTGAGCAAGCCATACACAGATGTGCAGCCCGGTGAAGATGGTAATGATCGAAAAGTATGGATGTTCCCAATAAGGCCTGTACCAGATAACGATGTAAAGAAGCCACAAATGTTTGTGTTTAAGGATATGGATGACTACGAAAATCGTGGTAAGAATGTTGATGTTGAGTATACAAAAATGATAGCTGCTGCCAAGAAAAAAGGAACAAAGAAGCCTGTATTTGTTGCGCCGATTGTTCTGAAACCAGAGCCAAAACCGCAGATAGAAATACCAGCCGATATTGTCGGAAGGCAGGTGAAACATAAAGCCTTTGGTCTTGGCAAGATTACAACGATTGAAGGCACTTCGATAGTTGTTCAGTTTGATAAAGTTGGATTAAAGAAGATGGGGTATGAATTCTGCATGGAAAAGAAGTTGCTGGAGTTTATATAAGGAAGATATGAAGACGATTAGAGTTGTTGCTGCAGTGATTCGTAGCGAAGATAAGATTTTTGCCACAGCGAGAGGATATGGTGAATTTAAGGGCCAATGGGAGTTTCCAGGAGGAAGCATCAAATGTTACATCATATTATTGTAAAATGGAATCCCACCGTTGATCGGCAGGATGCTGCCATAAAAGTTCGCGCAATGTATGCAAAGGCAACGGAACTGCCCGGCATTCATCATGTTGCAATCCGAGAAAATATCATACCCCGCGACAACCGCTACGATCTTATGATCGTTTTGGATATGGAACGCACTTCCCTTCCCATCTGGGACGAAAGTCCACTGCATCAGCAATGGAAGGCAGAATTTGGCACTTCCATTGAAAAAAAGTGTATTTTCGATTGTGAAACAGTTTAATGGACTTTTAAAAAGAAGAAGATCAATCCTTGCCAATCGCATCAGAAAAATCAGAACAAAAAAAGTAGAAAGGATCCTCAATATGTCAATGATAAAAAATCTTAAAACCGATGAAAATGGCTGGTTTGCCAATGGAACATTCGATTCTGATTCCTTGTTTCAAGGCGAATGTTCTGTTTCAATCTTTTTGGATGATGGTGCAACCGTTGAAGATGCTGAAAAATGCATTTCACATTATAACAACCTGAAAAACAACAACGCATTTTGCGAAAAGCTCCAGAAAAAGCTGGCAAGTTTCTTTTTGTACATGTATGACGAATGGAAATCCATGGGAACCTATGCGGAAATTGTGGATACCATTGAACCTGTTATGCAGGGCTACCAAGCAGGCAAAAGTCTCCTTGCATTTCTTTCCAATCCGACACTCTGTATTTATCCACAGCAAGGGCAAGATACCGGATATGGCATAGAATGTGACTGTCCATGGGAACCAGAACATGCATGTTTGATTCTCATTCGAAACAGCAAATTGCTGTATATTGGCCCATCGGAAGATCTGGATGCATGGGGAGATGAAGAAGACTATTTTTGCATTTGGGAAGATACGCAAAGTGGAGCGGAACAATGAAAATTGTAATGCTAAACGGACAAACCCATAAAGGAAGTACCTATCATATCGGGCATCAGATTATTGAAAAGATCAGCGGAAATAAGGAAATCGTCGAATTCTTTTTTCCAAAAGATTTTCCTCATTTTTGCCTGGGCTGCTATCAATGTATCGAAGATCAAACCGCCTGCCCTTATTATGCGGAAAAAAAAGAAATATTAAAGGCTATAAAAGATGCGGATCTATTGGTAATCACAACTCCTACTTATTGCATGCACGTCTCGGCACCGCTTAAATCCTTTATCGATATAACATTTGATTATTGGATGGTGCATCGACCACATAAAAGTATGTTTCGGAAAAAAGCAGTCATCGTATCAACCGCAGCCGGATCCGGAACCAGAACAGCAATCAAGGATGTCAATGATGCATTATTGTATCTGGGCGTACCCTCTGTGATAAAATATGGCATAGCTGTACAAGCAAGAAAATGGGAAAACATTGCAGATAAGAAAAAAGAAAAAATAGAGCGAGATACTGCTAGAATTGCAAAGAAACTTAGTTCTGCTAAACCACCTAAAGTAGGATTCAAAACAAGATTTTTGTTTTATATAATGGGAATGATGCAGAAAAAAGACTGGGGATCATCCCCTGTTGAAAAAGCATATTGGAAAAAGGAAGGTTGGCTAGACGGTCAAAAGCCGTGGAACACATAAGCTCTATTAGGTGCTGATTGGAAAATGCTCTGCCTCTCCCCTACGCTCACAACCAAAAGGGGGGGTACCTATATGCCCTCATTCAGCCCGTAAGAGACGGGCTGGATATTCATACGGGCGTATATGCTCCCGGAACAAAATCATAATGACAAAACACTGTTGCAAAACAGGTTTTAAAAAATAGGAAAGGAATTGATCCCTATGAATGAAGTATTGGAAAAAATAAAATCAAGAAGAAGCATCCGCTCCTACCAGCCGGATGCTGTTCCGCAGGAACTACTCGACCAGATCATTGAATCAGGTCTTTATGCTGCAAGCGGAAAGGGAACGCAGAATACCATCATTCTCCAAGTTACCAATCAGGAACTGCGGGATGAAATCGCAAAGAAAAACTGCGAAATCGGCGGCTGGCAGGAAGGATTTGACCCGTTCTATGGAGCACCGACAATCCTGATTGTGCTGGGAAAGAAGGACTGGCCGACACATGTCTACGACGGCAGCCTTGTTATGGGCAATTTGATGCTGGCTGCACACGAGCTGGGACTCGGCAGCTGCTGGATTCATCGTGCCAAAGAGGAATTTGAAACAGAATGGGGAAAAACGTTGCTTCACTCCCTTGGCATCGAAGAGGAATACGAAGGCATCGGTCATTGTGCACTCGGTTATGTAAAAGGAGATTACCCGCAGACACCTGCTCGGAAAGAAAACAGAGTGTTTGCCATCCGCTAACGCATCTCTTCAAAAAATAAATACACATTTTTTTGATTTCTGCTACCTTATTTTTAAAATTTCCATTTCCTGCACAAAATGACTTGACAGAATACTCAAATCGTTGTATAATAAGTTTATAAGTTATGCGATAGGAGCGATTGGAAATGGGCTTGATTAACAAAATCGCAGATGCCGGAAAAGGCGTAAGCAGAGGCGTCAGCGAAAAATCAAAAAATGCATCCGAATCTAGCAATCTGCGGAAGAAGATTCTGTACGAGGAAGAGCGGATCACAGAAATCATGCAGGAAATCGGAAAGCAGTTCTATCAGGATCCGAATGGTGATCACAGTGGACTCATGAAATACTGCGAAGATATCGATCAGCGGAAACGCCGTATCCAGAGCATGAAACATGATCTGACTTCTATGCGTGGTTATCGGACTTGTCCAAACTGCAATGCGATGTTTGATGATAAATATACCTTTGAATTTTGCGGCAAGTGTGGTGCTCCCCTTCCGAAATAACAAAAAAGTATGCCGTCTTTTGCAATCCAAGCAAAAGACGGCATTTTTTATTTCTCACCAAAATAGAA
>FR899104.1:174565-181729 GCA_000437255.1 Ruminococcus sp. CAG:403 | reverse complement strand
CCAGAACAAGCCGGTACAGCAGCCTTCTGCTTTATTCGATTGGAGACAGACACCCCTAAAAAATCGGTATCAGCAGCAATTAGAATGCCTTGCCAACAGAACCGAACAGGTTCATCTTTTCTTCTACCTTTGCCAGAATTGCTTCATAGCCCGGCAGCAGCAGCTTTCTAGGATCGAAGCCCTTGCCCTTCAGATCCTTGCCTTCTTCGATATACTTTCTGGTTGCTTCTGCGAATACCAGCTGGCATTCTGTATTTACATTGATCTTTGCAACACCCAGAGAAATTGCCTTTGTGATCTGATCGTCCGGGATACCAGTACCACCGTGCAGAACCAGCGGCATATCGCCAACAGCTTCCTTAACAGCAGCCAGTGTCTCAAAGCTCAGACCTTCCCAGTTTGCCGGATAAACACCGTGGATGTTACCAATACCAGCAGCCAGAATATCAACGCCCAAATCAGCGATGGTCTTGCATTCCTGCGGATCTGCACATTCACCCTTGCCGATTACGCCGTCTTCTTCGCCGCCGATTGCGCCAACTTCTGCTTCAATAGACAGACCCAGCTTATGTGCAATGGTAACCAGTTCCTTGGTCTTTGCCAAGTTTTCTTCGATCGGGAAATGAGAGCCGTCGAACATAATAGAAGTAAAGCCAGCCTTGATGCAGTCATAGCACTGGTCATAGTTACCGTGGTCCAGGTGCAGTGCAACCGGAACTGTGATACCAAGGGATTCGTCCATTGCCTTTACCATAGCTGCAACGGTCTTGAAACCGGTCATATACTTGCCGGCACCGCCAGATACACCCAAGATAACCGGAGATTCCAGTTTCTGTGCAGTGTTCAGAATTGCCTTTGTCCATTCCAGATTATTAATGTTGAACTGACCGACTGCATACTTGCCGTCTCTTGCCTTGTTCATCATATCCTTTGCTGATACTAACATGTCTTTTCCTCCTAAGAAAATTTGAGAACGTGTTCTCACAATATACAGCACAAGCTTTCTTCCAAGCTTGTTTGTTTTTATTATACCGCATTTGACAAAAAAAAGCAAGAGGTTCCGCATTTTTTTGCAAAATTATTCTGTGGCATTCATAACGAGCACATCGCCGGACTGAATTTTTAGATTCCCCTGTGGAATCAGAGACTGCGTGCCACGTCGAATCAGAATGATTAATTCTTCAGACGGCAGCGTCAATTCCCGGATTTCTCTGCCGCACCAGGCATGCGTCGGCTGAATTTCCAATTCACACAGATGAATGCGATGGTCATCCCGATAAGCACTGGCAGAAAGCACAGCAGTATCTCCCTCCTGCACCATGGTATCTCCCTTTGGAATCATGGTCTCTGTTCCTCGAATCAGCATCACCAGCAGCGTTTCCGGCGGCAAGATCAATTCCCGTACTGCCTTGCCTGCCCAAGCACTGCCGGATG
Organism: Ruminococcus sp. CAG:403; assembly: GCA_000437255.1. GTDB lineage: Bacteria > Bacillota > Clostridia > Oscillospirales > Ruminococcaceae > Ruminococcus_C. The sequence continues at coordinate 180,295 of FR899104.1, read as the reverse complement.
CGATTGGGAACTGAATCAGCTGCAATTCCTGCTCCTCCGTATAGTCGGTAAAAGTCTTTAAAACATCTCCGTCCTCGTCAATCATATCCAGCTTCTTTGCACAAGCCGGCAGTAATGTCCCCTGAATGGCGATGGAGAGCAGCACCACGCAGAAAACCGTATGGAACAAATCTTGTTCCAATGCCACACCGCTGGCAAGCGCTGTAACAGCAAATACGGCAGAAGTAGCGCCACGCAGTCCAGACCATGAAACCAGCAGCTGCTGCCGCAGCCGTGCCCGGAACGGCGTCAACAGCACACCAACTACAATGGGTCTTGCCAGAATGGTTAGAAATCCTGCAATGACAAGCGCCGGAAGCAGAACGGAAGGCAATCTGGATGGCGTTGCAAACAATCCCAAAATAAAAAAGAGCAGCATCTGCATCAGCCCGGTTACACCATCAAAAAACGGAACCTGTTTTTTCTTGTTGGGAATCCGGGCATTTCCTAAGATAATCCCTGCAATGTAGGCACTGAGATATCCATTTCCACCGATTAAGACTGGAAGCGCATAGGATAAAACAGCAACTGCCAGCAAAAAGATCATATCAAATCCACTTGTTTCAAAATGGAACCGTTTGAGGAACTGCACCGTCAGCCATGCCAAACCAACGCCAATGAAAATACTGTAGGCAATCTGCGCAAAAATCAAATACAGTACCGTTCCAACAGACATGCCATCGGTCATCATCGTCAGAATCACGGTGGTCATCAAAAACGCAACCGGATCGTTGCTTCCACTTTCCACTTCCAGCAAGGAAGCCGTTCCATCCTTTAAGTTGAGGCGTTTGGAACGCAAAATGGAAAAGACAGAAGCTGCATCAGTAGAACTCAACACTGATCCGGTCAGCAAAGCTTCCAACCACTGCATATGCAAAACAAAATGGCAGAATCCGCCAACCAATCCTGCTGTCAGAAAGACTCCAACGGTAGACAGCAGCACCGAACGACCGGCAACCGGTTTTGCTTCACTCCATTTGGTGCCGAAGCCACCATAAAAAATGATAAAAATTAAGGCAACCGTACTAACCTGCTCACAAATAGCATCGTTTTCAAAAGAAATGCCAAGCAAGCCATCTGTTCCACAGAGCATTCCCACACCTAGAAATGCCAACAGCATGGGAATTCCCACCCGATTGGTGAGTTTGTTGCAGAGGACGCAGGCAATTGCGACGAATGAAGATAACAGTAAAATTTGAATCAACATCTGGTCTCCTTTCAAGGGGGGCCAATTCGAACAGCATCCGTTTTTACCGCACCACCGGCTGCGGAACGGATCATATCCCAAAGAATGCCTGCCACCAGTTCCGGCGGATCCTGACAGGCTGCCTGTAACCAATCCTGAATCACGCCAATGATTCCGGATCCAATCCATACATAGCGATAATTCAAAGCCCTTGGATCCTGAATGTTCCATTCTTCCCGCCAGATATCCAGAAAATAATTGCGCAGAAGCTGCATGAATGTCTGTACACTGGAACTGTTAAAATAGCGAAACAAAACCTGAAACAAATCCGCCTGTTCCTGGATGTACTGCATCAGCGTGGTAACGGTATTGCTGCTGTGCTGTTCCCGAAATGCCAGCCGCTGAATCTCATCAAAGGTATTCTGTTCTACCTGCTCTAACAAATCATAGACATCCTGATAATGCATATAAAAAGTAGAGCGGTGTACCTGTGCTGTTTCACACAATTCCCGTACAGTTACTCGCTTTACATCTTTATTTTGCAAAAGCTGAATCAATGCCTGCTGCAATCGATATTTGGTATGAATCACACGAGGATCCTGCTTTTTTTCTGTCGCTGCAAGTTCCAATCCATCCAACACCCCCTCTCATGAAATGGAAAAATCGCTTCCAATTTTTCTACAGCCAGTCTCCGTTTCATTCCAGTACTTTTCCGACATTTTGTCTGAAATTGACGGTTGCAGTTTTGGGATACTTCTATTATAATAAAAGTAGTAAAAAAATGCAAGCCTGGCTGTTTTTCCGGCTTGTTTCAGAAAAGAGGATGCCCTTTGGATATACATGAATTTTTTCTTGGAAATGCATTTGATGCCTATACCTATTTTGGTGCCCATCCTTTCGAGGATGGCGGCGTTCGGTTTTGTACCCTTGCTCCGAATGCAGTGTCTGTATCCCTGATCTGCTCCTGCAACGATTGGCAGGAAATTCCGATGCAGCGTATTCATGACGGCGGCGTTTATGCCTGCACCGTTCCGCAGGCAATGCCCGGCGATTTATACAAGTATCGCATTTACATTGAACACGGTGACGTGCCCTTTATCGACCATTGCGACCCCTATGGATTTGGAATGGAACTGCGCCCCAAAACAGCTTCTATTGTACGAGATTTGTCAGACTACCACTTCCACGATCATGCTTGGCAAAAGCGAACACACAATCACTTGGAAGAGCCGGTCAATATCTATGAAGTACACCTTGGTTCCTGGCGCACCAACCCGGATGATCCCAATGGATGGTATACATACGATGAACTCGCTTCCCAATTGATTCACTATGTAAAGGAAAACGGGTATAACTACATTGAATGCATGCCGCTGAGTGAACATCCGGCAGATTGCTCCTGGGGCTATCAGAATACCGGCTTTTTCAGTGCCACTTCCCGTTATGGAACGGCTGCACAGCTGATGAAGCTGGTGGACTTATGCCATCAAAATCAAATTGGCATTATCATCGACTTTGTACCGGTTCACTTTGCAGTGGATGGCTATGCACTGGCACATTATGATGGCACCACGCTCTATGAGTATCCGGAAAAAGAGGATACCTACAGCGAGTGGGGCAGCTGCAATTTTATCCATGCACGTGGAGAAGTTTGCAGTTTTCTGCAATCCTGTGCCAACTTCTGGCTGACCGAATTCCACTTTGACGGAATTCGAATGGATGCGGTCAGCCGCCTGCTGTACTGGGGCGGTGATCCCAACCGGGGAGAAAATCCGTCTAGTATTCGCTTCTTGAAAAATATGAATCGTGGCTTAAAGGAACGGCATCCCTCTTCCCTGCTGATTGCGGAAGATTCCACCTGCTATCCCAACGTCACCAAACCGGTTGCATACGGCGGACTGGGATTCGATTACAAGTGGGATATGGGCTGGATGAATGACACCCTCAATTACTTCCGCCAGTATCCTTGGTGCCGATCACAAGATTACCACAACATCACCTTCTCCATGATGTACTTCTACAATGAACGCTACCTGCTCCCATTCTCACACGATGAAACGGTACACGGAAAAGCAACCATTGTACAAAAAATGTTCGGAGAATACGATGGCAAATTTCCACAGGCACGTGCTATGTATCTCTATATGTATGTCCATCCAGGCAAAAAGCTGAACTTCATGGGTAACGAATTGGGACAGCTTCGGGAATGGACGGAAACGCAACAGCAGGATTGGGACATTGTCAAATTCCCCATTCATGATGCATTCCACCATTATATGATGGAACTGAATCGAATCTACTTACAGGAACCGGCTCTGTATGCCTGGGATTACCGCAGAGAAGGTTTCCGATGGATTGACTGCCAGCAGGAAGAAAAGGTGATTTATGTCATCGAACGACGCAGTGAGAACAGCCGGCTGATTGCACTGTTCCACTTCTCCGATGCAGCCAATGTTTCCTATCCGTTGACCTTGGAAGGCTGTGAAACGCTCACACCGCTGCTGCACAGCGACTGGCAGCGCTTCGGCGGATCCACACCGGAAGATCATACCCCACTGCAAGCCGACCATACTCGTTCTGGAGCGCAGTTTACCATTACACTGCCGCCTTATGGTGCCGTTCTGTTTCGTGCCAATGGCGCAAGGGAATCTGCTGCCACCAAACCAACCAGCAGTGCCCATCCGAAAAAAAGCACACCGAAAAAGAAGCGTACTGTTTCCAAATAAAACAACAAAGCCTGCCGATCCAATCGTTTTGGGTCGGCAGGCTTTTTCCTGCTCTGGAGATTTGCTCCTTCTTATTCGATACCGCCATCTTCCAGTGAAGTATCCGGCTGACTGCTGTCAGAACCGGAGCCACTGTCATCCGGCAAACTGCTGTCCGGTGTGGAGGGGGTATAGGAAGAATCCGGTTCACTGTAATCCGGTGTCGACTGACTCGGTTCTACATATGGATTGGTTGCCTGGTTGTTCTGCCAGTTATTATCCACCCATCCATCATTTCCGGAATCCACACTGCTTTCCTCTACATACCATTGTTCTTCTTCCGTTTGAATGGTAGTAGTGGTGGTACGGTTTTTAAACTTACGATTCCGATCGGTTGTTTTCCGAGTTCTGGAAGTAGTCTGTACCGCTTCTTCCCCGCCTGCTGTTGTGACAGACGGCTGTGTTTGAATGGTCGCAGTCATCAATGCATCATTGGCATGGTTGGCATTGCTTTCCTTTTTAACTGGACATAACATCAAAAAGGTCAGGATCACCATTGTCAATAAAACAAAACAACCACAGGAAATCAACGTAACCTTTGTCGCTTTTGAAAGCGAATCAAAAAAAGACTTCATGCAGAAAAAACTCCCTTACAATAGTTATTCTTATTCTATTACTTTTCCCATATAAAGTCAAGTATTTCGGACAAATTTCCCCGAAAAAGCCCATTTTTGCCGAATTCTTCCGCACTTTTTCGTGATTTTGTAAAAAAGCACTTGCATTTTTTCCAGAATTCTGATATAATAAAAGTTAATAAGTGAAAGATTTGCAGATGTATCGAAGTGGCCATAACGAGAACGACTCGAAATCGTTTGAGCAGTAACATGCTCCGTGGGTTCGAATCCCACCATCTGCGCCAATTGAGCAGGTGAATGCGCAAATGCGAAGGAACCTGCTCTTTTTTCTGAGCATTGCCTGATATTGGCACATTTCTGTGCAGCAATCAGACCATGCTGAGAACATGCCATTCTATGATCGGGAGGAGGGAAAAGAAATGAAAAAATATCTTGCAGAATTTATTGGTACACTGGCACTTGTTACGATGGGCTGCGGTACCGCGATGCTGGTTGGATGTGATGCAGCAAGCGGCTGTGGCTATCTGCTGACCGCTTTGGCATTTGGTCTTTCCATTGTCGCAATGGCTTACTGCATCGGAAATATTTCTGGATGCCATGTCAATCCAGCTGTTTCCCTAGGCGTTTTTCTGAGCGGCGGTATGTCGATCGTTGATTTTATCGGATACGTCATTGCACAATGTCTCGGTGCATTTGCCGGCGCAGGCATACTGGCTGCCATCTTCCACTTGGGAGATGTTACCGACAAGACAGGCGGATATGGCTCCAATGGTTTGGCTGGTGTCAATGACAGCATCTTTGCAGGTCTTCTGGTTGAAATCATTCTGACATTCCTGTTTGTTTTGACCATTCTAGGGGTTACTTCGAAGAAAGCCAATCATGGTTCCTTCGGCGGTTTGGTCATCGGTTTATCCCTGACTCTGGTACATATCCTGGGGATTGGATTAACTGGTACCTCCGTAAACCCTGCCAGAAGTCTCGGCCCTGCAATTGTTGCCGCAATTTCCGGCAATACAACACCAATTGGCTGTGTATGGGTATTTCTCGTCGCACCTTTGATCGGCGCCGCACTGGCAGCACTCATTTATCGGGGACTGGCAGGTCGTGAGGAGTAAAAACAGAATCATTCCCATCTGAAAAATCGTCAAATGCTTTACCTGCATTT
>FR899104.1:170584-174555 GCA_000437255.1 Ruminococcus sp. CAG:403 | reverse complement strand
TGCTTTACCTGCATTTGACGATTTTTTATTTTGTTTCACACATATTTTCTGCAATTTGCATACCATAAGAGAGAAGCCACTCTGGCAACAATCATTCAACCCAAAACATAGATGCAAATTGCATCAGAATGGAGGATTCCTATGTGTGGAATTGCAGGAATCATACAGAAAGAACGAAACATACGAGAACAGGAACAGCTGCTGCGCCGCATGCAATGTGCCTTGGAACGGCGTGGCCCGGATCAAGAAGGAATCTTTTGCCTAGACACATGCGGCTTGGTGCACCGCCGTTTGGCAGTCATTGATGTCGCACAAGGCAAACAGCCCATGCAGGCTGCCTGGAACGGCATCACTGCCACCATTGTTTACAATGGTGAGATTTATAACTGTCCGGAACTGCGCCATCAGCTGCAACAGGAAGGCGCTGTGTTCCAGACCACCTGTGACACGGAAGTCGTTTTGCAGGCCTATCTGCACTGGGGAAAAGCCTGCGTCCAGAAACTCAATGGTATTTTTGCATTTGCAATCTGGGAAGCAGAAACCAAACGACTTTTCCTGGCACGAGATCGCATTGGCGTGAAGCCGTTGTTTTATGCAGAGGTGCCAGATGGTTTGGTATTTGCTTCCGAGCTCAAGGCATTGCTGCTGCATCCACAAGTGCCCCACGAAATCGATGCCACCGGCATTGCAGAACTGTTATTGATGGGGCCCGGACGCACACCGGGATGCGGTGTTTTCCGCACCGTTCGAGAATTGAAACCGGCACAGTGCGGCTGGTATCAGGATGGTTCTCTTTCAATAGAATGCTATTGGAGCCTACAGGCAAAACCACACACGGAAACCTTTCCGCAAACAGCCGAACATGTCCGCTATTTGGTCAAAGATGCCATTACCCGGCAGCTTGTCTCTGACGTTCCAATCGGAACCTTCCTGTCCGGCGGTCTGGACTCCAGTATCATATCCTCTGTTGCGAGCCGTGTAATGCAGGAAAAAGGGCTGCCACTGCACACATTTTCCGTAGACTATAAAGACAATGCCCGTTACTTCCAAAAAAGTCACTTTCAGCCCACCAGTGACCCGGATTATATCCGCCGCATGGCAGAGTATCTGAATTGTGTGCACCACTGGACAGTACTAGATACCCCTGCCCTTGCAAAGGCGCTCTATGCCGCTGTAGACGCACGAGACTTGCCGGGTATGGTGGATGTGGACAGTTCCTTACTGCTGTTCTGTGGCGCTATCAAACAGCAAGTTACCGTGGCATTGTCCGGAGAATGCGCAGATGAATTGTTTGGCGGCTATCCTTGGTACCGGGATCCGGATATTCGCATGACAGACGGCTTCCCTTGGGCACAGAGCACGGCCTATCGAATGTCCTTCCTGCGGGAAGAATTTGCACAGCAAATAGACGGTGCCGCCTACGTTTACCAAGCCTATCGTACAACAGCCGACCATGCACCCAAACTGCCGGATGATTCGCCTCTGGAGGCACGCATGCGGGAAATGATGAAGCTCAATCTCGATTGGTTCATGCAGACGCTGCTTGATCGAAAAGACCGTATGAGCATGTACCAATCACTGGAAGTCCGGGTTCCCTTCTGCGACTATCGCATTGCAGAATACCTGTATAACGTTCCATGGGAATTCAAGGATTGGAATGGCTATGAAAAAGGCTTGCTTCGGGAAGCCATGCGAGACTACCTGCCGCCAGAAGTGCTGTGGCGCAAAAAAAGTCCCTATCCCAAAACACACAATCCCAACTATTTAGAAGCCGTCAGTCAGATGCTGGCAGATGTTCTTGCAGACCCCAAAGCTCCCATCCTACAATTGGTACAGCGAGAAAAACTGGAGCGGCTGCTCACAAATCCAGAATCCATTCAATGGTATGGGCAGCTTATGACACGACCGCAAATCATTGCCTACTTTGTGCAACTGAATTATTGGATGCAAAAGTATGCTGTCACCCTGCGCCTATAAAAGATAGGCTTCCAAATCCATATCTGGACGAAACATTCGAAACGCAGTCGGCAAAGACAGATTCCTGCGAATTTCTTCCGCTGTATACCATTCAAACGCAGGACTCTGTGTCCGACATTGCAAATAGAATCCTATCATATTCCATTCTATATGCGTAAAAATATGCTTTTTATGCACCATTTTGAGCAATTCAACCGGCTGACAGTCCCAAGCTGTAGCCTGGTGAATGGCTTGCTGTTCCGACATCCATCCAAGTACATTGGGATATTCCCACATTCCTGCCAATAAGCCAGTTTGTTCTCGCCGACGCAGTGCATATTTTTTCCCGCACTGCAAAATAAACACACTGCGGGATTCTACTTTTCGCTTCTGCTTCTTCTTTCGAGTCGGAAGCACATCCGGCGTTCCAAACAAATGACTGCGACAGATTTGCGCCAATGGACAACAATCACACTGCGGCACTCCATTGGGCAGGCAAACAGTGGCGCCAATTTCAATCAAGCTCTGTGTAAAGTCTCCGCATTGCGTAGTGGGATAGTCCTCTGCCAGAGCCGCTTGTATGGCACGTTTGACTGTTGGGCTGTCAATCTCATAATAACAGTCTGTCAGCCGCATAATCACACGCAAAACGTTCCCATCTACTGCCGGCGTAGGCTGCTGAAAACAAATGGAACAGATGGCTCCAGCTGTATAGTCCCCGATTCCGGGCAATTTGCGTATTGCCGCATATTGATCGGGAAACACACCGTCGTAGTCTGCCTGAATCATTTTTGCAGCCAAGCGCAAATTTTTTACACGTGTATAGTATCCAAGTCCCTCCCAGAGTTTCTGCACCTGATCGACGGAACTTTCCGCAAGTGCCTGAAGATTCGGCAGTTCTTTCAAAAATCGTAAATAGTAGGTCTTGACTGCCTCTACACGTGTTTGTTGCAGCATAATTTCCGAAACCCAGACATGGTAGGGATCCTGATCCTTTCGCCAGGGCAAATCCCGTGCATGTACTGCGTACCATGGCAGCAGCAACGAAGGAAGCTGTTTCAGGATTGCCTGCTGCTGCTTTTTTATCTGGCGCATTCTTGTAATCAACTTCTCATAGATCGGCAGCATATGCGCTTCCTTGCAAATTTGCGGCAAATCTGCCACTGGATACCAAGCAGCACCGTCATTTTCCGCTTCATTGCCGGTTGGCTTTCCACGCCGGCTTCCGATGAGTCCATAGGTAACATTGTTGTGCCGATGTGCTGCAACGGGCTTCCCATATTTTTCATGCGCCGGAACTGGAAGAATTTCGAGGGAAATCAACTGACTGCAAAGTGGAAAAATATCGGAAAGCCCCGTTTCCTCCTGGGCCTCCCGCACTGCAACTGCCAGTAAATCTTCACAGCCATCCGCATGACCGCCCGTCCAACAGACGGACTGGTAAATTTTATGCTGCACCATCAAAACCCATTCCATCGATGCATCCAAAACAAATCCGGAGCAAGTCATATGTACGGTTTCCAAATCTCGAAAGAGTATCCTGGAACCATACTGCTGCAAATCCTCCAACATCTGTTTTTGATCGGTCACTTCCTGCTGTATCAAGGGCTGGTAAGCTCGTATCTGCTCCATCCAATCCATCCGACTGCCTTCTTTCTTGCACAATTTCCTTCATTCTATCAAATTCATGCAGAAAAGTCAATAGAAAAATAATGCACACATTTCCCGGAAATAAAAAATGTGCCGCAGCCGAATGGGATTTCACGCTGTGACACATTTTTCTTTTTATAAAATCAATCGTACCATTACGAAATTAGCGCTTTTCCAAAGAAAATGAGGTAACCTGCCAATTCGATCAACAGCACACCGGAACCAACCCAAAACAAAACTTTATCTGGGAAACTATCGGCTGGACAAAGGCGCAAACTGCACTTTCCAAATTGGAATGGATAAAAGAGCTGTACTTTTCGCATATTCAACAAATCCAAAGCAACATGCGTCAGCATTGCAACCGC
>FR899104.1:161820-170538 GCA_000437255.1 Ruminococcus sp. CAG:403 | reverse complement strand
CAGGAAAATTGCAATTGCACCACAAATGCACGCAATTCCAAAAAAAGAATGCAGAAATGTCCGGTGTGGCTGCGTTTCGCCAAATAAACAAATTCCCATCAATAGGACGATTCCCAATAGCATGCGCAAAATTGAGCTGTTGTTCATCAGGTAATTGCGCAAGCCAATTTCACATCTCCAATCCAAGACACCAAGAATCAAGGCAACCAGACCAAATCCTATACAAAATTTTGTCATACCTTTGTGACTGCCGGAACTGCTCACATCCACGTCGCAAATACAAGAACAAATCGCAGCTGTTCCCGCACAAAGTAGGGTACTTTTTACCGTTTGCGGATGAAACAGCAGCAAAGTTGTTGCAGTTCCAACTGCAAAGTGTGTTTTTCCCATCATATCGCAGGATCTCTCCTTCTCTTTCTAAAATAAAAATGGCACAGTCAAACCTGACTGTGCCATTCATTATCGAATCATTCTAAAAAAACTTAGAATCAATTACTTCTTCGGCAGTGTGTTGATCTTACCGATCAAGAATTCCAACAGAGTTGTTACATCGCTCGGAGTAATGCCTTCGTCATCAGTCTGATCGCAGTCTGCATTGATAGTCTGCTGATCATTGAATTCGACTGCACCACGCTGCTGCTTCTGGAAGGTGATCAAGTCAGCCAGAGATACAGCACCATCCAAGTTGGTATCACCAATCAGAGCGTCGCCAACCTTACCGGTTGTTGTAGTACCGGAAGCAGTTGTTGTAGCAGCTGTTGTAGTTGTATCAGAAGTCTTCGGTGTAACTGTTACAGTAACAGTAGAAGTCTGACCGCCAGGAGTGGTAACAGTGATGGTAGTAGTACCTTCCTTCACACCTGTAACAGTACCATTCTTATCTACTGTTGCGATTGTGTCATCGTCAGACTTAAAGTCAGAGTTCGGAACATTGCTGGTAATGTCTGCTGTTTCGCCAACTTCAACAGTAATTTCAGTCGGTGTTACAACCAGATCATCTTCCTTTTCATCATTAGGCTCCGGTGTTACATCCGGGTAAACTTCAGACATAGTACCCAAAGCCATCAGGATGTCACCTGCGTGCCAGAATCTGTGGAGGTTGAATTCCCAGCCATCGGTATTGCCGTTTGCATCATAGTATGCCTTAGCATCCTGATACATAGAGCTCTTTTCGTACTGGGTACGAATATCAATGAACTTAACGCCATTCTTAATCTTATCGCCATTCGGCATGGTGCCTTCCCAGTTGCTCAGACCCAGAGAGCTCAAAGTAACGCCTTCACCATTTACAGAGTTTGCAGTCGGAACGTAAACTTCCTGCTCCCACAGTCTCTTCAAGCTGCCATTGGTTTCTGTTGCAGACAGACCGATGTCATCACGGTTTGCATCCCACTCACGATCCAACAGTTCCTTTGCCAGATACAGAGCCTGTGCACCCAGCTTGGAGCTATCGGTTTCACCAGCAGTTCTGCTCTGGTAACCAGCAGCATCTGTTGCAGCCTTAGAATCTACCTTGTTTGCAGCTGCATAGTAGATCAAGGAGTTTGCCAAAGAGGATACGCAACCCATATCAGAAGAACCATAACCGCAGATCTTTGCAGTCAGAGTTGCATTTTCCTGATAAGAACCGCTCCATGTGTTCGGTTTACCAGACCAGTTTACGGTAGACGGAATTGCATAGGACTTGCCATCATCGGTAACTGTGCTGATATCCGGAATGGTGCAATCCATCGGCTTACCATCATAATTCTGTTCCGTCCAAGTGATTTCCTTAGAAGCAGTACCCAGGATGGTGTTGTCAACAAACCAGCTTACCCACTTGTTCAGGATGGTTTCCAGAGCAGCTTCCAAAGTCATACCACCTGGCTTGCAGTTTGCAGCAACCTGCTTAACACCTGCATCGTCAGAAGTCTTAATGACATAGTACAGTTCAGCCAGACGCTGTACAGCCCATACCTGGTTACCAATCCAGTGGTTGGAACCTGGGTCAGCATATACAGGGTGTTCCTGATAGTACATACCATTGAAGGTCGGCAGATTGTTGGTATCTGCGCCGTAGTGACCAGACAGGGAGTTGGTGCATCCACCAGCGATCAGACCGTCAGAAGACAGCAGCCACAGATACAGTTCCATCTGTGTCTGGAGAGACTTCACATAGTCAGCCTCTGCGCCCTGAGACTTCATGCCGCTCTTGAGGTCAGAGTCAGCCAACAGTGCAAATGCTGCCAACGGGTTCTGATAGAATTCGTGAGAGTGGCTGCATCCGATCTGCCATGCCCAGCTACAATCCATAGCGCCGCCCCAAGAAGTATACCAAGACATCAGGTAATGCTTACCAGCGGTTTCATCTGCGTTGTTGGACCAGCTATTCAGAATATTGGAACCGCCGCCGATCTTCTGATAGTACTTATCATACATATCATTTCTCAGTTCGTCACCCATCTTACCAGCCAAAGCAGAGAGGCTTGTATTGCCGCCCCACTTGCTGTTAACGGTCTGGTTGCCAACGCCCCATCTATTTGCAGCATATACTGCCTGAATTGCACGGTCTTCTGCGTCAGGCGCATTGGTGTAGCACCACTGCTGAGCCGGACGTTCTTCGGTATTGAAGAAGCCCTTCATACCTCTTCCGCTGATACCATACTTCAGTGTTTCAACACTTGCGTGCGGCAGAGTTTCCCAACAAGATTCGGAAGCACCACGCTGGAATGTATTGATCATGGTGAAGGAGCCGCCAACATTCTTCTGCTTGTAAGAAGAATCATAGTAACCATACCAGTTATCTACGTCAGCCAGCCAGTGCAGCAAATACAGACCCTTATCGGTGCTGCCGTATGCACTGGTGAAGTACTTGTGAATCGGGTTGTAACCGTTCTTATCTCCATGCGTGCCAGTCGGATAGTCTTCGGTGTTGTCCCATTCAGCAGAATAGGTAGCCTTCGGAGCATCTGTATAGGCCATGTAGTTCTTGTAATCGCTGCCCTGTACGTCAGGAATCAATGCAGATTCCAAAGTTTTCCAAGCCTTTGCAGTGTCACCAACGGTTTCACCAGCAGCAGCAGATACAGTGCCCTTGTTTACAATGTTATCACGCATTGCAGCAACCCATACCAAGTAAGACAGGGCTTCAGATGTTGTTTCGTGACCATAGTCCGGAGCTTCGATACACAGCTCTTCTACAGAGTGGTAAGGAACGTTGAAGCCACCGTCAACGGTTGCGCTCTGGCTCATGTAGCCATTGGAAACACCATTTGTGATAACGTCATCATACAGAGACATGAAACGTTCTGCATAAGTGGAGTCACCATACTTTTCTGCCTTTGTTCTGGTGCCAGCAGCAGAAGCAGCAGTCGGCAGCAATGCACTGCATGTCATGGCAGCAGCTAGAATTGCAGCAAGGAAAGTTTTACTTTTCTTAAATTGCATTTTTTGAATTTCCCCTCTCATTAAAAATAAGAATGATTTAAAATGAATAAATGGTTGACTTTATTGATCCAATAAAGTCAAAAAGTAGATCGGTTACCGTGTGTTTTTCACAAATCCAACACACAATACCCCTACATTTATATCAAAAATTATATACCAGTTCCCTCTTTTTGTCAACCCTTTCCGGGAAATCCTGCCTTTGTTTTCATTTTTTTGTAACTTCTTCTATAAATGAAGCACTCATTTTGTGCACTATGACAAATTTATTGCACTATTTTCAAAAAGCTTCCCCCACAACCTATAGTTTCTTCCCTTTTCCATCTAATATTCACGTGGTATACACATTCCTTTGGGATACTAAATGCCGGTTCTTTACAAAATCATCCAGCTTTTCTAACCGCTTTCCAGGCGGAATTATGAAACTTCCCATATATTAATGGAACGATTACACAGAATTCATCTCGTATACATAATATTTTGCGATAATAACTATTAGCTGTTTCTTTATGCAGGATGAACAAAGAAACGGAAAGGAGATTTTTATGGTTGAAATCAAAAACTTAACCAAGTATTATGGACATAAAATTGCCGTCAATAACATTAGCTTCACCATAGAGGATCACGAAATCCTCGGATTTCTGGGTCCTAACGGTGCCGGAAAGTCTACCACGCTCAATATTATTTCCGGTGTCATTCCATCCTCTGCCGGAACGGTTACCATCAACGGCTTTGACATCGCCGAACAGCCGGTAAAGGCAAAAAAATGCATCGGTTTCTTACCGGAAATTCCACCGGTTTATCCGGATATGAAGGTGAAGGAGTACTTAAACTTCGCAGCCGGATTGAAAGGTGTGCCTGCCGCAGAGCGAAAGGTGCAGGTAGAAAATGCCATGAACCGCTTGAAGATCACGGATGTGCAAAAGCGACTGATCCGAAACCTTTCCAAAGGATACAAACAGCGTGTTGGATTTGCACAGGCACTTCTGGGAAATCCTCCAGTTCTGATCCTGGATGAACCAACCGTTGGTTTGGATCCTACACAATTAATCGAAGTTCGTAATTTGATCTTGGATTTGAAGCATGACCATACTATTATATTAAGCTCTCATATCTTATCCGAAATCAGCGCCATCTGTGATCGTGTTGTCATCATCAGCCGTGGAGAAATTCAGGCAATTGACACCATCGAAAATTTGGAGAAAAATGCAACAACCAGCACCATCCTCCAATTAAAGGTAAAGGGAAGCTCCCGTACGGTCAGCCGTATTGCCGGTCAGGTGGACGGCGTACTTTCTGTATCCAACATCAAATTTGTACAAACCGGTGTTTATTCCTATGACATTACCATTCGGGACAACAGCATCCGCAACAGCCTGCTGTCTGCTTTGCTGCAAAACGGCTTAGATGTTGTAGAGATCGGCGAAGAAAAGAAGAGCCTGGAACAGGTATTCGTCAACTTGGTCAACCAGCCAAACCGCAAAAAGAAATCCATCCAGGATTTGCTGGCAGAACTGGAAGAGGATGACGGCAAAATCGTAGCAGAAGACGAAACACCCGATACCGACTCGGATGATGCCGAAAATGAGGAGGAGGAATCGACATGTTTGCACTATATAAAAAGGAGCTGCACGGATTTTTTCTTTCTCCGGTAGCCTACATCGTCATCGCCTTTTTTATGATGACCTTTTCTTTGACATTTATCATGGATATCGCCAATGCAAGCAGCAGCTTGTATGAATTTTCATTCCCGACCATCTTTTATGTCAACCTGATGTATTTTGTTTTCACCATTCCGCTTCTGACCATGCGCAGTTTTGCAGAAGAACGGAAAAACGGAACAGAAATCCTACTGCTGTCCAGTCCGGTCAGTGTCACCAAGATTGTTCTGGCAAAATTCTTTGCCACTGCAACCGTTCTGCTGATTATGATCGGCTGCTCTCTGATGTACCCACTTTTAACTGCTATGATGGGAAAAGTTGTACTCTCTCATCTGCTTTGTACCTACATTGGATTTTTCCTGTTCGGCATGGTTTGTGCATCACTTGGCATTTTGATTTCCTCTTTTACGGAATCCCCGCTGCTGGCAATTATCATCAGTGAGGCTGCTATGCTCTTGCTGATTCTGATGGACTCTGTTTCACAAACTGCCCTGTTCTCCAGCATCCCGGTGGTTTCAGATATCCTGAGCTGGTTCTCCAATCTTGGAAAATTCAATGCATTTTCACAGGGTCTGATCCGACTTTCTGATCTGGTCGGATACCTGACGGAAATTCTTCTGTTCCTAATCTGGACTGTGATTTCCGTTGAAAAAAGACGCTGGAGCCGGAGGTAACAATCATGGGAAAACTGAAAAACACAAAAAATAAAAAATTTACCAGTCTTGCTTGGATCTTGGCAGCACTTGTTTTGGTGGTTGCAATTGTAATCAATATGATTGTAGCTCGGTTGAATCGCAGCTGGGACCTTTCCCCAAACAAGCAGTTTAGTCTGAGCAATACATCATCCCGCTATCTGGATGAATTGGATGCTGAAAATGTAACCGTAGACTTTTATTTCCTGCTGAAAATGGATCAGCTGGAAGCCGATGCAGAAACCGTAGAACTGTATCAGGTATTGAAGGAATATGCTTCCCACAGCTGCATCAACTTTGTCGATGTGGACCCGGATAAAGATCTGGATCAAGTGGAAACCATCAAAGGCGATAACAATTACAACCTGAGCACAGGTGACATTGTCATCCAGTGTGACGGATACTCCCGTTGGATTTCCGCTACTTCTATGTATAACACGGAATATGCATCCGACGGCACAACCGTCAGCGGAGAAACTTTTGTTGGTGAAAACCTCATCACCGGCACCATCAAAGCAGTGGTAGACAAGTTCAACCCTGTTATCTATTTCTTAACCGGACATGGGGAAAAGAGCATCAACGACTCCTATTCATCCTTTGCAGAAATTCTTCCTAACTATGAGTATCAGGCAAAGGAACTGGATTTGACACAGACAAAGGAAGTGCCGGATGACGCTGCTCTGGTATTGATTGCAGCACCTACTTCGGACTTAACCGATGCAGAAACAGACATTCTGAACAGCTATCTGGATGACGGCGGTAATTTGTCTTTGCTGATGTCGCCGAATGGAGAAAAGTTTGCCTATACCAATCTGGAAAAGATTATGGAATCCTACGCAATGTATATGGACTATGACCATGTTTACGAAACCAATGCGGCTGCTTGCCAGACGGATGACAAGTATACCATCGTCTGCAACCTGAACAAGGTGGACAGCAGTGACGAAAGCAGCACTTCCAGCAGCAGCGAATCCAAGGAACTGACTTCGATGCTGACCGATTCCCTGAGCGAACTCGGTGGTTCCTATACACTGATTCCGGAATCCAGAAGCTTTGTCTTTGAAAATGTTCCCAGCAACATTGACAACGATGCGCTGCTGCTCTCCAACAATACCGCAGTCGGTGAACCGTACGGCGGAACCGCAGAAGACCCGCTGGAATATACCAATGAGCAGCTGAACCTGGCTGGCTACGCAAAGGACATCAGCCGAAATGACAGCAAACTGGTATTCTTCGGAAGCGCAGATTTCCTGGATAACGATCACATTGAGAACAGTGACTTTGTTTCCACCCAGTTGCTCTATCTGACAACCATCACCTGGATGTACAGCACAGATATTGATATGGGCATCACAGACAAAGCAACCGAAACCGATTACATCGATCTGCAAAATGAGCACTTCTCCAATTCCCTGCTGGTTATCATCGGCATCATTCCGATTGCAGTTGCACTGGTCGGCGTTGGTGTATGGATCAAGAGAAGAAACGCTTAAGGAGTGAACGAAAAGTCCTATGAAACGACAAATCATTCTGATTCTCACACTGGTTTTGCTGATTGTCCTTACAGGCGGCACCTATTTTGCCGTGGATCATTACCAGAAACAAAAAAATGAAAAAGCAGCAGAGGAAGCAAAAGCGCTTAGCCTATTCCAGTATGATGCGGATTCTATCAATGCCATTACACTGGAAACACCAGACGGTACCTTCCATGCAGCTCGCAATGCAGACAACGAATGGGAATTGACCGATCAGGATGCTGATTTTGCCATCAATACTTACTATCTCAATTCCGTTGCCAATGCCTTTGCAAATCTCACCGCAACAAGAAATATGGGAGAAGCCACCGAAGAAAATAAGAGCAAGTACGGCTTGGATGATCCAACCATCATCACCTGTTCAGACGGCACTTCCGAGTATACGGTTTATGCCGGAAAACAAACTGCAACAGGGGAAGCCTACTATATTATGGTAGACGGCAAATCCGATATTTATCTGGCAGATGCAGATACCTATGGCTCCTATTTAACCATCAACAAAAATTCCCTGAAATACATCTACATTTATTATGATCAGAATTCCGATATCAATGCCGTTCGTCTGGAACGAGATCAGGAAGTAGTCTTTGACATTTCCTCCTCAGATGAAGGATTGTCCTGGCAGATGAATGCACCGGCAAAGGGCAATACCGTAAACGCTGCTGCCATGTCTTCTTTGCTGACCTCCATCAAGCAAACCATTGTAACCGGATTCGGAGATGAAAATGTGACACCGGATCAATATGCAAAATATGGATTCGATCAGCCCTACTACGTGTTGACCTTTACACAGCTCAACGGAAACACTTCCACTTATTATGCGCTGAAGTATGACAACCTGAAAGACAGTTATGTCACCTTCCTGGATGTCAACCATGGTCAAATTCTTTATATTGAACCAAGTTACGTTTCTTTCCTGGCATCGGAAACTGCTGATATGCTGGAACGTAACCTGTGCAATGTCACCATCGACCAAGTGGCAGCCGTTGACTTCACCATTGACGATGTGTCGGCACATATGGATATTGATTACGCCAACCAGCAATATACCGTCAATGACACCGTCATCGACAGCAACAATGTTCCTGCTTCCAATGCATTTATGACCTTCTACGATGCCCTGCGTGGCTTGAGTTACAACTCCATGGACTTAAATGCTACCATTCCAAGCGATGCAAAGCCAACAGTTTCCATCACGTATACTTTATTGGATGGAACCAAACAGCAGGTGGATTTGATTCCAATTGATGATACCACATATTGGGCAATTGTAAATGGAAAATATACCGGATATATTACCAGACGGTATCAGATCAGCGACCGAAATGGAATCTTACCGGCTTATCAAAGTCTCCTAGATATTCTATCAGAAGATGCTGCTTAACAGTATTTTCCTGATCTCCAGCA
>FR899104.1:157187-161707 GCA_000437255.1 Ruminococcus sp. CAG:403 | reverse complement strand
ATGGAAAACGTACTATAATGTAAGGTGATATTTTATTCTTTCCCGAAAAAGGAGCCGCTTATCATGCAGATAAAAAAAACGCATAAATTATCACCCGTATTCATTCAAGTTCTCATCATACTACTCGTTCTTGTGATTCTTCTTTCCTTTATTCTTGTTTTTGCATGGAACAACGGAAAAAGTGTCCACACAGCCAATCAAACAGTTGGTTCTGTTCCAGCCCGGCAATTCTCCGCTGCTGATTCAGAAGCAGTGACTGAACCGCCAACGGAACCGGAGCCGGAAGGGCTTTTGACTTACCCAGAACCTGCTCCCGATATGATGACACTAACTGCATCGAACATCACTGCAAAATATGCTGTTTTGCTGGATGTTGATCACAATACCATTCTGGCACAGCGGGACTATCAGGAAAAAATTTATCCAGCTTCCATGACAAAGGTAATGGCGCTTTTGGTGGCTGCGGAACAAGTGGACAATCTGGAGGATACAGTTACACTAACCAGTGACATCATCGATCCATTGGTGGAGGAAGATGCTTCCCGTGCCGGATTTGAAGCAGGAGAAACGGTCACCGTTCAGGATTTGCTGTATGGCATGGCACTTCCGTCCGGAGCAGATGCTACAGAAGCACTTGCCATTTATCTTGCGGGAGATGAATCCGCATTTGTGGAACTCATGAATGATAAAGTGGCCGAATTGGGATTGAAGCACACACATTTTACCAATGCCAGCGGTTTACATGATGAAGATCACTATTCCACACCGGAAGACATTGCGATGCTCATGGCGTACGCAATGGAGAATCCATTGTGCAGTGAAATTATGGGAACCTATCAATACACCACGTCCCAAACAGAACAGCATCCGGAAGGCATCCTGCTTGAAAGCACCATGTTCAATCGGATGTATGGAAGCGAAGTGACCGGCATGACCATTCTTGCCGGAAAGACCGGTTTTACCGATCAGGCGATGCATTGCCTGGTCAGCTATGCAGAATCCGAAGACGGCGGACATTACGTTGCAGTCACTGCCTATGCACCCAGCAGATGGCGTTCGGTCTTCGATTCCTTTGCAATTTATGGGATTGTAACCAACGGCTATGAAATGCCAACCGATCTGGATCTTCAAGAATTTACAGAAACAGACGAAAACGGTTCGGAGCTATCTGAGTGGACAGACAGTGTCACCGAATAACCGCCCAAACCTATGAGGGGAGGAATGGACTTGAAACAGCAACCCCGCAGACACCTGAACGTTCCAGGTGTGATTTTCCTATTATGTATCATTATCGCTGCCGTCTTAATCGGCGATTTTCTTGTAAAACTCGTGCGCAAACCGGTGACCAATTACGTCATTGTAAATGGAACCTTTGCAACCGACTCCCAAGCTGATACCGCTGCCGGAGGTGATTCTGCACAAAACCAGGCAAATCCTACTACCACGCAGCCTGCTACAGACGCATCGGATCCAAATTCCATTGTTGTAACACTTACAACTTCCGATATGGGAAATGGTTCTTTAATCCTGGTAAATGATGCGCATCCTTATACTGGAACTGCAACACTTTCTTCCTTGAGTGATCTGGCGAGCGATTCCTTTAAAATTGGAAGCACCGATCTCTCCATTCAGGAAGAAGCCAAAGCACCGCTACAGCAAATGATGAGCGCTTATACCGCATACAATGGCAGCTGCAATTTGCAAATCAGCGGCACAACCACCAATGGAAATTTCTATTCTACCGTGTTCCCGGATCGAAACAGCGGGTATGGATTTGATATTGGCCTTATTACTTCCACAGGCGAAGTGGTACAGTATCTCACCAAACGAAATGAATGGATGGTAAGCAATTGCTATCAATATGGCTTTATCCTACGCTATCCGGATGATAAAACCGAACAAACCGGTATCGCCTATATGCCACACCACTTCCGCTATGTAGGTGCTGTCCATGCGGCAATTATGAATGAAAATCAGTATTGCTTAGAAGAATACTTAACCGCATTAAAATCCTATTCCGAAAGCGCACCACTGACTTATACACTCAGCGGCACCGCCTACTCCATCTACTATGTGCCCATGGATGCATCCGGAACAACCACGCTTTCCATCTCAAAGGAAACACCGAATTATACCATTTCCGGCAATAATATGGATGGCTTTATCGTCACCATTGCCGCAACCGCGGCAGGAACCTCTGAACAAACGAATGCAACCGATTCTGCTGCACCATAAAATAAAAACCAAATGCTTTTCTCCACCTGCTGCATCATTTTACTGGCAGGTGGCTTTTTTGCACAAAAAGCAGCCAAATCTTGTGTATCTGCAACAGACGTTCCAGCATCCTTCATAAATTATTCCTTGACAATGTATAAAAAAACAGGTATAATGTAGATAGTTTTACATGCATTCCAAAAAGTTCAATATTTGATTCGTTGTTTTTATAAAAGAGGAGGATTTTTTTATGAATCGAAATTGGAGAAAAGCCATTGCGGGTCTTTCTGCACTGGTTTTGTTGTGCGGAGCAGTTCCTGCTGCTTCCTATTCCGCAACCGCTGAAGAAGCTGAAAGCCGTGTGGTAACCGTACAAAATGATGCTTCTGAAACCGCTATTTTGGATCAGGCACCACCGGTTCCGGAACAGTATCCAGAAGAAGCTGATCTGCCAGATGCTGCCGCCGCAGAAGCCGGACAAGCAGATACCGATTCCCTGCCGGATGCCGCAGAAGATGAAGACCTGCTGGTTGGTGCAAAAACGGTTGTAGAAGGAGATTTAACGTTCAAGATCATCGGCAGCGGTGCCTATGTAAATAAGTGCGACACCAGCGCAACCGTTGTAGAGATTCCTGCTACAGTCAATGAAAAGCCGGTTCTTGCCATTGATGCTTCTGCATTCCAGGGATGTTCGGAATTGACTTCTGTTACCATTCCGGAAAGCGTTACCATCATCAATTCCAACGCTTTCACCAGCTGCTCCAAGCTGGAAGAAATCGTCATTCCGGAAGGTGTTAACAAGATTGCAACAGAAGCATTCTGTCAGTGCACCAGCCTGAAAAAGGTTCAGCTGCCAAGCACCTTACAATTTTTAGGAACTGGTGTTTTCTCCTACTGTCCATCACTGGAAACTGTTACCATTCCTGGATCTGTACGGGAACTGTCCGGCTCCACCT
This sequence comes from Ruminococcus sp. CAG:403, assembly GCA_000437255.1. Classification (GTDB taxonomy): domain Bacteria; phylum Bacillota; class Clostridia; order Oscillospirales; family Ruminococcaceae; genus Ruminococcus_C. Next base: position 158,537 of record FR899104.1, on the reverse strand, counting down.
TTAATTACTGCACAGGATTACGAGAAGTAACCTTTGAAGAGGGCGTTGTAGTCATCGGAGTAAGCGCCTTCAACAACTGCACCGCTTTGAAAACCATCAACTTTGCAAGCACCATCACACAAATTAATGCAAATGCATTTACCTATTCCGGTCTGGAAACCATGGTGATTCCGGATACCGTTCAGGAAATCTACACGGGTGCTTTTTCCCACTGTCTCTTCCTGAAATCCATTCAGCTTCCGTCTAATCTTACCACCATCCGGAAAGACTGCTTTGCTTATTCCGCACTGGAAAGCATCACACTTCCCAGCACTGTTACATCCATCAACTCTGGCGCATTTGCACGATGCACCAATTTGTCTTCTGTGGAATTGAACGAAGGCATCACCAAACTGAGTGATAACATTTTCTTTGGCTGCTACGCACTGAAAGAACTGACCATTCCGTCTACGGTAACGGAAATTCCGGGTTATCTGCTCTATAAGTGTACCGCCCTGGAAACCATCAACTTACCAGATGGCATCACCAAAATCGGGGACTATGCATTCTCTGGATGCAGTGAATTGACCGATGTTGCCGTTCCGGATCAGGTTACCTCTCTGGGAGAAAGTGCTTTCGCAGACTGTACCAAGCTGCAACATGTTGTCATTGGCGACAATGTAACCAAAATCGGAAAGTGGGCATTCTATAATTGCAGCAGTGCAACAGACATCACAATCGGAAAGGGACTAACTTCCATTCCAAACTATGCTTTCTTCCGCTGTGAATCTGTTACCGACCTCAACATTCCAGACAACATTACACAGCTCGGCAACTACGCCATCGGCGGATGCACCAATCTGGCGACAGTTACCATTCCAAGCTCTGTTACCAAAATTGGTGATTATGCTTTCGTAGACTGCCCGAGTCTGAAGGAAGTCACCATTCCGAAGGAAACTACCTCCATTGGTCTGAATGCATTTGGCTATGGAACGGTGGACGGTGCATACAGCAATGTTGGCTCTGTTTCCATCACTGGTTACTATGATTCCGCTGCACGGGATTATGCAAATGAACAGGGACTCCCCTTTACTTCTTTGGATACACCGCCGGCACCGGATGCTGTATATGGCGACATCAACTTAGACGGCTCCATTAACCTGGCAGACTTGGTTACATTTGGCAAGCAGCAGCGTGGCAGCATTGAATTCAATGAAGCACAGCTGAGAAATGCAAATGTATATACGGATGATGAGATTGATGCAACAGATATGAACTACCTGATGCAGTTCTTAATTGGTACCATCAATGGACTTCCGGTTCTTCCGACTGACGACACAACAGCCGAATAAAAAGGACTACTTGCAGCGG
>FR899104.1:145615-157121 GCA_000437255.1 Ruminococcus sp. CAG:403 | reverse complement strand
CCGCTCCTTTTTTTGCATTGACTTTTCTGGCATTCGGTGTTATAATCTATAAAAAATACAGAATGGAGCCACCATGAAAATACAAGATTACTTACAGACCCATAATCTCCTGGTAGATGGTGCATTCGGCACCTATTACGCAGAAAAATACCGAACACAGAACATTCCAGAATTGGAAAATATAGGGCATCCAGAACAAATTCAAGCTGTTCATGCAGATTATCTGGCAGCTGGTGCAACCATGATCCGTACCAATACCTTTATCGCCAACACGGTTGCCCTGCAAAAAGATTGGGATACCGTTGCGGCACAAATTCAAGCTGCCATTCAGTGCGCCAAACTTGCAGTAGAATCGTATCAAAATTCAGAATCGCCCCGTTTTATTGCCGGAGATATTGGCCCGATTCCGACCGCTTCCTCCCTGAATCCAGAGGAAGCCGAAGCAGAATACCTCAAAATTGCAAAGCTGTTTTTGGAAAATGGAATTTCCATCCTGAATTTTGAAACATTTCCGGATATGGAACAGCTGGCATCGATTCTTCCCAAAATCAAAGCGGATTTTGACTGCTTTCTCATTGTATCCTTTACCGTCAACCAATTTGGCTACAGCGCCTCTGGATTGAGTGCCAAACGACTGCTCCAGGATGCCCAGCAGAACACCTGCATCGATGCAGTCGGACTGAACTGTGGTGTTGGCCCCCGGCATATGTACCAGATCCTGGAACGATTGGAGCTTCCACGCCACCTGCATTTCATGGCACTTCCCAATGCAGGTTATCCAACTGTCGCCCGCAATCGTCTGCAATTTAACCATACCGCATCCTATTTTGCAGAGCATACCAAAAAGATTTTGAGTCTTGGCGTCGACATGATCGGCGGATGCTGCGGAACCAATCCAACATGCATTCAGCGTGTGGCAGAAACCGGTATGCTTTCTCATAAAAAACCTCTGCCGTCTTCTGAACAGACAGCAGAGCAAGCTCCCAAACGTGTTCCGTGCGGATTTCTGTATGATGAAAACGGCATGCGAAAGAAGAAGAAAATCATTGCGGTCGAACTGGTTCCGCCGTTTAATGCCGATGATGAAAAGCTGCTGGAATCGGCACATTATCTCAAACTGCAAAATGTCGATGTCCTCACCTTCCCAGATTCTCCTTCTGGCAGAACCCGTGTTGATTCTGTCCTGATGGCAGAAAAGGTACGGCGTGCCACTGGATTGGAAGTCATGCCGCATATCTGCTGCCGGGATAAGAATGCACTTGCTATGCGCTCTATCTTAATGGGGGCACAGATCAATGACATCCAAAACATGCTGATTATAACAGGAGATCCCATCCCTTCTATGGCACGGCAAACCATCAAAGCCGTCTTTCATTTTGATTCCGTTGGACTGATGAACATCATCAAAGAAATGAATGAGGAAACATTTGCCCAGCGTCCCCTGCTGTACGGCGGTGCCATCAATCAAAGCCGTAAAAATTTGGATTCCATTCTGCGTCGTGTCAAAAAGAAACAGGAAGCCGGCGCCTCCTTCTTCCTGTCACAACCGGTCTTTACCAAAGAGGATGCTGACCGACTGCGCTTCATTCAATCCGAAACCGGCGCAACCATTCTTTGCGGCATTATGCCATTGGTCAGCCGAAAAAATGCACTGTTTATGAAAAATGAAATTGCAGGCGTTAACGTATCCGATGCCATTATCGAGCGTTATCCGGAACAGGCAACCAGAGAAGAAGGTGAAGCAGTCGGCATTGCGCTTGCAAAGGAAATCATTGCCATGGTGGATGATTTTGCAGACGGCTACTATTTCTCATTCCCGTTTAACCGTGTTTATCTGCTGCCGAAAATTCTCTCTAAAGATCCACAGACAGGAACGGAATGATTCGACAAAACCCGTTCTTTTTCCTCTTGCCGACCGCTTGAAAATTTGCTATCATAAAGATTCACAACGAAAGGAGCTATACTACTATGAATATTTTATTTCTACTAAAGCCAAAATGCAACGTTGCCTATTTGAACCAATCGGACACCATTCGGCAGGGACTGGAAAAAATGCGGCACCACGGATATACTGCGATTCCAGTCATTGATGACAACGGAATCTATGTGGGCACCATTACAGAGGGAGACTTTCTCTGGAATATTCTCTCCCTGCAAAAACCGCAAGTACAAACCGAAACTTCCACGTTACAGTATTTGGAACAATATGGCATTGCTAATCTGATCCGAACCGGATGGAACCCTGCCATCAACATCTACACCAACATGGAGCAGCTACTAGAACGGGTCATGGATCAAAACTTCGTTCCAGTCATTGATGATCGAAACGTATTTGTTGGCATCATCACCCGAAAAGATGTCATTCAGTATTTCGTCCAAAAGGAACAGCGCATTCCCGAACAGCTGACAGCTGTTTCTCACTAAACAGCCTGCTTGATTTTGGTCAAAGCACCTTTCTCCAGCCGAGAAACCTGTGCTTGTGAAATACCGATTTCCCCTGCTACTTCGATTTGCGTTTTTCCTTGGAAGAAACGCAGATAGAGAATGTTCTTCTCTCGTTCCCCTAAATTGCGAATGGCTTCCCGCAGCGAAAGCTCACTGAGCCAGCTTTCCATGTTATTATGATCGCTAATCTGATCCAGTACATAAAGTGCGTCTCCGGAATCGGAATAAATCGGTTCATACAAGGATACCGGATCGCTGATGCTTTCCAATGCAATCACGACATCTTCTCGCTTTGCCCCCAATTCCTGTGCAATTTGTTCCACCGTCGGTTCCTTTTGCAGCTGCATGGTCAGCCGTTCCTTTGCCTGCATGGCTTTATATGCCATGTCACGAAGCGAACGACTGACTTTTATTTGGTTAAAATCCCGCAAGTATCGCCGCAGTTCTCCACTGATCATCGGCACACAGTAGGTGGAAAACCGTACTTCCTTACTGAGATCAAAATGATCGATCGCTTTCATCAGTCCCACCACGCCAATCTGAAACAGGTCATCCATATCCTCGCCTCGGCTTGCGAACTTTTGAATGACACTCAGCACCAAACGCAGATTGCCATTGATCAGCTTGTCCCTCGCTGCCTTGCTGCCGGTTTCCCGTAATTCCCGCAGCAGTGCAATTTTTTCCTGCTCTTTCAGCACAATCAAATCTGCTGTATTGACACCGGAAATCATGACTTTCTGATACGCCATGGCACACCTCTTCTTTCTCTTTCCAGACAGGTTTCTGTTGGAACCTGGATTCTTTTCTTTCGTTCTATGCTCCAGTATTCCCAAAAGAAACGGACTTAAACATCCGATTTTCTGGAAGTTTTTGAGAATCTTTCCTGTAAGAGAGAACTTTTGCAATCTTTTCTTGCATTTTTCTGTCAATTATGTTACAATAAAACACAGACTTGTGTGAAAGGATGTTATGAAAACATGCAGGATAATTACATCATGATCGGCATGCCGGGTTCCGGGAAAAGCACCCTCGGAAAAATTCTGGCATCTCGCATTGGATATGACTTTTTAGATACAGATGACTTGCTGATTGCACATTACCAAAAACCATTGATGCATATCATAGAAGAACGTGGCGTAGAAGGCTTTATTCAAGCAGAAGGAGAGATTCTGCAAACGGTACAGGTTTCCCACACCGTTCTGGCAACTGGCGGAAGTGCTGTTTACAGCCATCAGGCAATGGAATATCTGCGCACCATCGGAACCGTGCTCTACCTCAAATATGATGTATCTGATATTGCAGCCCGTGTCGGCAACCTCCTGACACGAGGCGTTGTCTGCCGCAACTGCACCACGCTGCAAGAACTATATGATCAGCGCAAACCACTATACGAACAGTATGCAGACCGCACCATTGAACTGAGTGGATGCCCTTTAGAGGAAAGCATTCAGCGTGTATTGCAATGCGTACAAAACGAGACATAACGTTTCCATAAACTATAAAACGACAAAAAGCCCATGCACCGACAGAGAAACTTTCTGCCAGTACATGGGCTTTTTGGGGCTTGTTTTGATAGCAATTCAAAATACAAAAACATTTTAGTCTGTATACCAAAATGGATACTATGATGAAAATCACTGCACTTCCGAGATCAATCCTTCTAATGCTTCCATAGAAATGCCATGCTCAATTGTAATGGAATAGGAATAGTTTCCATCCGTCCATTCTGCAACATTGATCCATGCACCATTCCCTCTCATAGAAACCGTGTATCCATTCACAGATTCCATGCGCTCTACTTCGTATTGATTGTAGTCGCCACTAATTGGATCCGTTCCAACAGCTTTTCGAATACGCATTCCCTCTGTTTCCGCTGTATCCAGGTAGATGACCTCAATCATCTCATTTTGAACAGCTTGAATCATTGGATACGCATAGGTCTCATAAGCATCCGGTGCCTTCATGGAAAATCCGGCAATCTGCGCCGCCTCTTCCAGTGTTGCACAGGATACAAATGGATTCGCAATTTGTGTGCTGTCTTCATGATCTACAAGACTTCCGGTAGAAGAGGACGTCAAAAAATTCTGGTTTCTTTTCTGCCAATTGCTAAGCAACCCGGCGAACACCAATAATGCTACGCAAGCAGCCATCGCACCATATTTCATCCATCTGTGCCGCGCAGTGCTATCCTTTTTTGGGTGCATCGTATGATCTTCTGGTTCTTCTATGTAGGACGTTTGGATATCTCCGATACTTTTTAAGAGACGATATGCTTTTTTCTGTTTGCTCATAGTTCCACACCTTCCTTTTCCAGATAGACTTTTAGCTTTTTGCGTGTTCTGCTCAATACCATTTTCACTTTACTCTCACCAAATCCGTATTCCGCTGCAATTTCAGAAATGGTATAAAAATACCAATACCGTCTGACAAAAATCATCCGTGTTTCTTTCGGTAAATCTGCCAGGAAGCGGTTTAAATGCGTACGCAATTCAAAATTCTCTACAGCCTGCTCCACATCTTCCTCTGATGGTATACATTCCGAAAGTTCTTCCAGAACAAGCACCATTGTTGTTCCGCCCCGTTTTTCTGCGTGTTGATGTTCCCAAACATGCAAGGCGATATTTCGTGTGATCTTTCCCAAAAAGGATTTCAGCTGCCTAGGGCGAGTCGGCGGAATGGCATTCCACGCTTTCCAGTAGGTATCATTCTCACATTCCTCAGCATCTTCCGGATGAGACAGGATATGATACGCAATCGAATAGCAATAGGTGCCGTACTGCTGTTTGGTTTCTGCAATTGCTGTTTCAGAACGGGAAAAATATAATGCAATCAATTCATCATCTTGCATTCTGCTCACCACCTTTCACTAAAACAGACCGGAATTTCCTACTACGGGTCACATATTTTCAAATGATTTTTTCTGTTTTTCCAGCACTTCCTAAAAGACAATTTTTTCGCATGTTTTGCACATTGCCTGCATATAGATGTACCATCTTAACAAATTGGAGTGAAGTACATGAAGGGGCAACCAAGTGATCGTGCTGTTATGCTGGGGGAATACATACTGGAACAAAAGGCCACCGTACGGGCAACAGCAGCACAATTTGGCATCTCCAAGAGCACGGTGCACAAGGACGTCAGTGAACGGCTTCCATTGATCAATCCGGATCTTTATGCTGGTGTAAAAGCGATTTTGGAACAAAATAAACAGGAACGACACATTCGTGGCGGACTCGCTACAAAGCGGAAATATGCCATGCTGGCGCAGCAGCATCACCTACAGGAAGAAGCTGCATCCGCAAAGTATGAAAGCGTGTTTCCCTAAAAGAAAACCGGTGCCTGACACAATGCCGGCACCGGTTCTCCGCTGTCTCAATCCAGAGACATTCAGACAGCATCTATTTCAAGCAACATTTCCCATCACGGTAAAAAGCAACCTTATAGATGCCAAATGAATCCGGCATCACTCCCTGCCGCCCTCTGCGGTGCCTGCTGCTATACTGCTATTCTATGCAAAAATCAGCAAAATGGAACCAGGTAATTTATACTAATCCCTTTTGAGGCTGTTTCGTATGGGAGCAAATACCGATACGAAACAGCCTCTTATTTTTCATGGAAAATTGACCTGCATCAGCGTCATTCAAAATGCTGTGCGGTTCGGAAGTTAAACACCTGCGCAAACGGGTCATACTGAATGCTTTTGTTACAGCTACGATAAACCAAATATTGATTTTTATAAAAAATTGGAACAAAATATAGCTGAGACAGCAAAGACTGTTCCAATTCCGCACAAGCTGTGCAGTATGCTTCCTGTGAAGTGGTACGGGACAAGTCGTGTATTTGCTGCTCCAAAGAAGCAGACTCCTTCCAATTTAAAGACTCTGCTGCATATTGATACTGCCGGAAACAGCCCGCCGGATCATTCTCCGTGCTATGCAGCGCATACAGCGCCAGGTCATAGTTTCCATCTTGCAGCCGCTGCTCATATTGATCTTTTGTTACTTCCTCGATGCCAATATAAATGCCAAGCGTGTCTTGCCAGCATCGAGTTACTTCATGCAGATACGTACAATCCAAATCCTCGGTATTTACCAAAATCTGCATGGTATCCAGCGATTCCATTTTCAACTGCTGCAATCCCTTCTGGAACTGTGCCACCGCTTCTTCTGAATCAGATGCAAGCGGTTCTGCTACCTGTTCCCGAAAGGCTGTTCCGCCAACCGTAACAGCTGGTGGAATGAGTCCAGCTGCACCGGAAACGTCTCCGTTGGAATCCGCTCCAATGGTGCTTCGTGGAATGCAAAGGGACAAACCCGAACGAATGGAGGCATTCTGAAACACTTTGGATTCTGGATTAAAAATGAGTCCGAGTGTCACAACCGGTTTTGCAGATACCGTATAGGAACTGTTAGAGACATATGCGTCCGGATATTGCGCCGTCTCATAGAAATCAACATCTTCCTTCGCAAACAGATCTGCCGGATCTGCCTTCTTGGAAGGGAGCCGAAACGTTAAGTTACTGGGGGAAACCTTGCGCCCGGCAGAATTGGCTGCATTACATCGCATATAAATCAAATTATCCGGCCCATAGGGATCATAAAACCAAGTTCGCAGATAAAAGGCCCCATTGGAAATAACAGACTGCTCATCCAATCCATATCGTCCTTTGGTCTGTTCAAAGAACGATTCGCTGCATGGCATGGCTGCCGTAGAAGTCAGCGACGTTAAAAAGGTACCGGACGGATATGCCAGCTGAAAGGTCAGCTGCTTGTCACTGGAAGCAGTTACGCCAATGCTGGTATAGGACATGGAACCATTGATAATGGCATCCGCATTTTGCAGACAGGAAAACAGTTCCCGATACGGAGACTGCGTTTCCGGATTAAAAATACGCTGAAAAGCAAATACATAATCATATGCTGTAACCGGAAACGTTTCTCCGCTGTCAATGGCATCATTTTGATTTTCGTCATAATACCAATATGCCTGATCTCGCAAAATAAATGTATACGTGCACTGGTCTTCAGAAACGGTGTAGGAAGCAGCACCGGCGCATTGCAGCGTCCCGGAGGCATCCTGCTCCAAAAGACCTTCAAATAAGTTGGTAATGACTGTTTTGGAAGCAGCATCTGTAGCAGACTGCGGATCCAAATTTTTGGGATTTTCAGATAAATAAGCAGTAAATAAATAACCGGAACCATCCCCATCTCCATGCTGAAAGGGAGCGGAACAGCCCGTAAAAAAAAGCGAACAAGTCAGACAGCAAGTCAGTACTTGCAAAAAACGGTGCGACATAAAATAAGATCCTTTCTGCATAAAATCGCTTTTGTATCAATGTTTTTGGAAACAGATTCTCATAAAATAAAGGGTACATTTTTCAGTCGTTGCCAAGAAAATATACCAACAAAACATCCCATTTTTATGGGAACACATTTTTATTATAGCACGGCTTTTTTATTTGAGCAATCCTTTTTCCTCCCAGTTTGCAAACATTTTATGAATATCAAAAAGCTCGTAAACACTTGACAAAACTTTCCACTTTTTATATAATAAAAGTATCTATTTTGATTAGGAGGATCCACCATGAAATGGAAAAAATTTGGAGCCATTGCAGTTGCCGGTGTTTTAGCATGCAGTGCACTGTGCTTGTCTCCCTTCAAACCTTCTGCTGAAGCAGTGGACTTGATGCAGGATACATTTGAAACCGGATACGGCAGCTGGAAGGGCGTTGGTTCTACCATCACCATTACCAGTGATGAAGCACATGGCGGTACAAAATCGCTCTACGTGCATGACCGAACTGCCAGCTGGGGAGCCCCCCGCTGCTCCATGACCGGCATTCTTGCCGCTGGAAAAACGTATGAATTCCAGGCAAGTGCGATGTTTCCCGGCAGCGGTTCCCAACAATTCGCCTTGAAAATGATTTACACCGACAGCAGCGGAACCGATCACTACGACAACATCACCTATAAACAGGCAAATGCCGGAGAATGGGTTACTCTTTCCGGTTCCTACACCGTTCCAAACGGTGCAACCGGCATGATTCTCTATGTAGAATTGCCAGGTGCCAATACGGATCAGGGCTATTACATCGATGATGTGTTGGTACGGGGGGAAAAGACCACCATTCAGCTCAATGACAAATATGAATCCGACTTTGAAGACGGCACCACACAAAGCTGGAACGGCCGTGGCAGTGCAACGGTTGAGCGCTCTACCAAATATGCACACAGCGGAACCACCAGCTTATATGTTTCCGGCAGAACACAGCTTTGGAACGGTGCAACCCGCAGCGCTTCGGACATCATGGAAGCCGGCGGTTATTACAAAGTAGGCACTTATGTACTCTACGATGGGGCTTCCTATTCGGATACTCAAAAATTCTCCATCAACTTGCAGTATGACTTAAACGGCAAGGAAAATTATTACACCATCGCCACAGAAACTGCTGCAAAGGGAGAATGGCAGTATGTCGGCAGCGAATTCACGGTACCGGAAGGTGCTACCAACTTCTATATTTATGTACAGACCGGCTACACCAGTGCTCCCAAGGAACAGGATTTGATGGATTTCTATATGGATGATGCGAGCGGTGAACATCTGCCGGATCCGACCATTCAGGAGGACATCACCTCTCTCAAGGACGCATATGCGGATTACTTTAAGATTGGCTGCGCCTGCGCCGGTTCGGAATTTGCACAGGGGGCAACCAAAGCGCTCATCCAAAAGCATTATAATAGCCTGACACTGGGCAACGAACTGAAACCGGACAGCGTTTTGGATCAAGCCTTATCGCAGGCTTATGTCAAGGAAACGGGAGACGATACTGCACCGCAGATTTCTCTCAACGAAGCAGATGAAATGCTGAAATTTGCAGCTGCCAATCAAATTCCAGTTCGTGGTCACGTTCTGGTATGGCACAGTCAGACTCCGGACTGGTTCTTCAAGGAAAACTTTGACTCCGATGGTGCCTGGGTATCCAAGGAAAAGATGACCCAGCGTCTGGAAAATTATATCAAGATTGTCATGGAAACACTGGCAAAGGATTACCCGGATGTAACCTTCTATGCATGGGATGTTGTCAACGAAGCCGCTTCCGATGCCGGCACCATTCGTCTGGCTGGTTCCAACAACGAAGTAAACGGACAATCCGCCTGGGTAAAAGTTTACGGCGATCAGTCCTATATTCCACTGGCATTTGAATTTGCAAAGAAATATGCACCGGCAGGCTGCAAACTCTTCTACAACGACTATAACGAATACTCCCCCAACAAGCAAGCTTACATCATCAGCGATATTTTAAAACCGCTGATCGAAAAGAACCTCATTGACGGTGTCGGCATGCAGTCCCATATTTCTATGAGCTATCCGAGCATCGACCTGTACCGCTCTGCAATGCAGCAGTATGCAGATCTGGGCTTGGAAATTCAGGTCACTGAATTGGACATCTCCGAGAAATCCAACGCATACGCTGACCAGCTGGCACTGGCACAGCGGTATCAGGACGTGTTCAAGATGTACAAGGAAATGAAAGATTCCGGTGTAAATCTGTCTGCTGTCGTTATCTGGGGCATCACCGATTCCACCAGCTGGATTGGCGGCTATCCCCTGCTCTTTGACAAGGATTATCAGGCAAAGCCGTCCTATTATGCCGTAGTCGATACCGACTCCAAAGTAGAAACCATTCAAACTATGACAGCTTATCAATATGATGGAACCGATGCGGATCTGGAACGGGCATTGGAAATTGGTACCGCACAGTATCTCAGTTCCAAAACTGGCAGAATCAGCACTTACTTCAAAGCAGCTTGGTCTGATGAAAATATGGTCGTTCGTGTTTACAATCCGGCAGTTTCAGCAGATACCAAAGGCTCTTATGTTGCGATTTATGGAAACCAAGTGGATTCTATGGAAGGCTTCCCGATTGCCAGCCAAACCATTACTTCCGACACAGAATATATTGACCTGAAATGGGAATCCAGCAGTAATGCTGGTTGGGAGCCGAAAAACGGCAGTACCATTCACTTAGATGTATTCAACAATGATGCTGCATGGAATTGCCTTGATCTAGCAAAAAGCTTTTTTGACATGATGAATGAAAGTGGATCGATTGATGGCGGTGCATTGCCTACTTGCGGCATCGTCACACTGGCAAAACAGCCCAAGTATGCCGAGGCAACCAAGACCGATACACCGATCACCATTGACGGGGATATCGATGCCGCATGGGCAGATGCCAACACCATTGATGTCAACACCTACTCCATGGGCAACGGAGCAACCGCTGTTTCCAAGATGCTCTGGGATGAAAATTACCTCTATGTGCTGACCGAAGTCACCGACCCCGTACTGAGTGTGGCAAGTGCCAACGCCTATGAGCAGGATACCGTAGAAGTTTTCTTTGATGAAAACAACCACAAGAGCACTTCTTATGAGACTGACGACATTCAATGCCGTGTCAACTATGAAAACGAAAAAACCGTCACCGATGGCCGTTCTACAGATGCTTTCCTTTCCGGTGCCAAAAAGACTGCAACTGGTTATATCGTAGAAGTTGCCATTCCGCACACCATTGATGCATTCCACTCCAATCAAATTGTTGGCTTTGATGTACAGGTCAATGATGACGGAACCGGAGACGGCAAGCGCACCAGCATTGCCAACTGGAATGATCTGTCCGGTATGGGTTATACCGATCCGTCTGGATTCGGTGTACTGAAGCTGATTGGAACAGACACACCAGTGGTTACCACCACGACAACCGGCGCTACCGACACAACGACGACCACAACTACCACTCGTATTCTGCCGCCTGGCAGCGTCCTCTATGGCGATGTCAACCTGGATAACGGCGTGACACTGGCAGACCTGATTACCTATCAAAAGTATCGGCGTGGTGCCATTGAACTCAATCCGCAGCAGCAGCTGAATGCAAATGTTGATTTGCAAAATGCAGAACTGGACGATCAAGATACAGTCATGCTGCTGAAATTCCTGATTGGTTCGATCAATAGTCTCCCCATTGAATAAACCCTAAAAACCCAATTGAAACAGAAACGGG
>FR899104.1:132023-145531 GCA_000437255.1 Ruminococcus sp. CAG:403 | reverse complement strand
AACGGCGTCTTGCCATCCTGCAAAAATACACTTGCCAGATACAGCGAACCGCAAATGACAGCCATTCCATCCTGTTCCTTTGCCCATTGCAGTGCAGCCGGAAGTGCAGCTTCCAATTCCATGCCTTCTGCATGACAATGCTTGGGAAAACAGCCTGCTAGCTCCTCCCTCGGCACAGCATTCGGCATAAATCCATCTACGCAGAGTACCTTTTGAAAGACCTGTCCTAAAACTGCAGACGCACTCGTATAGTCTTTGCTGGTCAGCATACCGCAAATTCCAATCAATGGATGATTCTGTACGCTATTTTGCAGCAGCTCCACCAATGCCATAATGCCGGCACGATTGTGGCTGCCATCCAGAATCACCGGCGGGTTCAGTTGCAGCAGCTGCGTTCTGCCTGGTACTTGTACCGCAGCAAGTGCCTTAGAAACCGCACTTGCCGGAATCAAAAAGCCATGCATCCCCAAAATGCGAATTACTTCAATGGCAGTCAGTGCATTGTAAACCTGATGCCGTCCGGTCATCGAAAGGGTATAGGTCATGCAATGATACTGAAAGCAAGTCGATTGCAGTGTCTCCGAAAGGATGACACAATCCCGCATACTAGACTGAATCAGAGGAGCCTGCTTGGCTTCTGCTGCTTTCTGCACCACATAGGCAACCTCCGGCGGATTGTCCGCAGACAGCACAACCGGACAGCCCGGCTTGATAATTCCTGCCTTGTGTGCTGCAATTGCCGGCAGCGTCTTCCCCAATATTGCCGTATGATCATAAGAAATTGACGTAATGGCACATACCAGCGGTTTCTGAACGATGTTGGTGGCATCCAGTGTTCCGCCAATTCCCGTTTCCAAAAATACCAAATCACACTGCCGCCGTACAAAGTACAATAGAGCAATGGCAAACGTAATCTCGAACTGAGAACAGTCCGCAGATGCACCACTGTTTCGTACAATCTCACACAATTCGCATAAATCCTGCATGGGAATATCTTCCCCGTTTACCTGAATGCGATCTGCGTAGTGCCGCACAAATGGAGAGGTAAACTGTCCCACGCAAAAGCCAGCTTCTCTTGCTGCCGTGGCACAATATGCCAGCGTGGAACCCTTTCCATTGGTACCGGCAATGTGAATGACCTGCAAGGAATCTTGTGGATTGCCGATTGCCGCTAGGAGCGCTGTAATACGGGATAAATTGGTAACCGCTTTTCCGCTTTTGCTGAATCCTTGAATATAGGACATGGTTTCTGCTTCATTCATCCTGTTTTCCTCCGATCTGCACAATGTTATGGCAAACACCGCACAGCTGCTGTGCGGTGTTTTTCCTATCTCAACGCCTACTGTAATCCTTCCATGGATTGCAGAATCTTTGCCATTTTTTCTTCTGCCTTGGCAAGCTTTGCCTGCTCTGCTTCAATCAGCTGCTGTGGTGCTTTTGCCAGGAAGCCTTGATTGTTCAGCTTCTTTTGCAGGAAATCCAGGTCCTTCTGTACCTTTGCCTGTTCCTTCTTCAACCGTGCCAGTTCCTTTTCCTTATCCACCAATTCTTCCAATGGAATAAAGATTCGAACCCGGTCGGTCACCGCCATAACAGCATCCGGCATCTGGAAGGAGTCGCCAACGACTACTTCAGAAGCAGATGCCAGCTTTTCGAAAAACAGTGCACAGCTGGTAAACAGCTCCGGTTCGGTTGTCTCGATGCAGAGCTTTGCCTTCTTGGACGGCGGTACATTCATTTCTGTCCGACGATTCCGAACTGCACGGATGGCTGCAATGATGGTTTCAAACTGCGCAGCTTCTTCTGTAAATTGCAGCTTCTCCTGGTAAACCGGATAGTCCTCCAAAATAATCATCGAAGCACCGTCCGTCAGAACCTGCCAGATTTCTTCTGTAATGTATGGCATAAACGGATGCAGCAGTTTCAGCATGCCACGCATGAGATACAGCAGAACCGCCTGTGCCTGTTCCATAGACGTGCCGCCGGCTGCAATTCTTGGCTTTGTCAATTCGATGTACCAATCACAGTACACATCCCAGATAAAGTCATAGATCTTTGCACTGGCTACGCCGATTTCAAACTTGTCCAGATTTTCATTGACTTCTTTAGCCAGTGTATTGAACCGTGTCAACACCCACTTGTCTTCCAGTGCCAATGTTTCCGGCAAACCGGTATAAACATAATCTTCCGGCAAGTTCATCAAAATAAACCGAGAGGCATTCCAAAGCTTATTGGCAAAATTCCGGGCAGCCTTTACCTTATCGGTGCTGTACCGCATATCATTGCCAGGCGCATTTCCGGTTGCCAGCATAAACCGCAGTGCATCTGCACCATATTCATCAATGACTTCCAGCGGATCGATTCCGTTGCCAAGAGACTTGGACATCTTTCTGCCCTGCTCATCTCGTACCAGACCATGAATCAAAACCGTATCAAATGGTACCTGATCCATGCACTTCAGACCGGAGAACATCATACGGATAACCCAGAAGAAAATGATATCATAACCCGTTACCAAGGTATTGGTCGGATAGAAGTACTTGAGATCTTCGGTCTGATCCGGCCAGCCCAAAGTAGAAAACGGCCAGAGAGCAGAACTAAACCAAGTATCCAGGGTATCCGGATCCTGCCGCATGGGCTTGCCGCACTTCGGGCAAACAGCAGTTTCTTCCTTGGTCACAACCATTTCTCCGCAGGCATCACAGTAGAATGCCGGAATCCGGTGTCCCCACCAAAGCTGTCTGGAAATACACCAGTCCTTGATATTTTCCAGCCAGTGGAAATAAATCTTATCAAACCGTTCCGGTACAAACTTGGTTGCACCGTTGCGAACCGCATCAATTGCAGGCTGTGCCAACGGCTTCATCTTCACAAACCACTGCTTGGAAACCCGTGGTTCTACAGTGGTACCGCAACGGTAACAGGTTCCAACATTGTGCGCATGATCTTCTACCTCTACCAGGAAACCGCCTGCTTCCAGATCTGCCACAATCTTCTTTCTGGCTTCATAACGATCCATACCGGCATAAGCAGGATACTCTTCTGTGATTTTTGCATCTTCCGTGAGTACATTCAGCACCGGTAACTGATGCCGCAGACCAACCTCAAAGTCATTTGGGTCATGTGCCGGTGTAATCTTTACCACGCCGGTTCCGAATTCCATATCAACATAATCGTCTGCAACAACCGGAATCTCTCTGCCAACCAATGGCAGAATCAAGGTCTTGCCAACTGCATCCTGATACCGTGGATCATTCGGGTTAACTGCCACAGCCGTATCACCCAAAAGCGTTTCCGGACGAGTAGTTGCCAATTCCAAGAAGCCGCTTCCATCTTTGAAAGGATACCGCAAATGCCAGAAGTGTCCTGCCTGATCCTCATATTCTACTTCCGCATCGGAAATAGAAGTCAAACATTTCGGACACCAGTTGATAATCCGCTCGCCCCGGTAAATAAGACCTTCTTCATAATACCGGATGAATACTTCCTTAACAGCTTTGGAGCAGCCCTCATCCAATGTAAAGCGTTCTCTGGACCAGTCACAGGAAGCACCCAGCTTCTTTAGCTGCTCTACAATTCTGCCGCCATACTGCTTCTTCCAGTTCCAGGCACGTTCCAAAAACTTTTCTCGACCCAAGTCTTCCTTTTTGAGTCCTTCCTTGCGCATTGCTTCCACAATCTTGGCTTCTGTTGCAATGGAGGCATGGTCAGTTCCCGGCAGCCAGAGGGTGCTGTAACCCGACATCCGCTTCCAGCGAATCAAAATGTCCTGCAAGGTTTCATCAAGTGCATGTCCCATATGCAGCTGTCCGGTAATGTTCGGCGGCGGGATGACAATGGTGTACGGTTTTTTCTTTGGATCCGGATCTGCCCGAAAGCATCCGTTCTCATTCCACATGCTGTAAATACGATCTTCAAAATCATGCGGCTGGTAGGATTTTGCCAGTTCTTTTTTCATATGATAACTCCTTTTTGCATTGTTCTATGCGGCAGCACAAAAACAAAAACGCCCCGGCAGCGTCCAAAAACACTGCCCAGGGCGAACCATCTTTGTCCGTGTTACCACCTGGATTCGGACAGGATTCTACTGTCCGCACTCCTGCAACCGTACAGATTTCAAACGAACTGCCGATTGCTGTTCAATAACGGGAACACCCGCTTTTCAGTACCCACGCAGTGCACTGCGCTTCCCAAAAAGAGCTCCGAGACTACTTCTGCAACTGCCGGAAAAGATTTGCACCATCCATCTTCTCTCTGCACCCGGTTTTCGCCGCATACTCCTTCTCTTCCTCGCTTTTCTTATTTCTTATTATAAAAGGAAATCGAACAATTGTCAAGAGGAAGAAACAGAATTTTTCTATTTGCAAATATACAGATTTATGGTATAATAGAACACAACAAGAACCCACTGCCGCAAAATCCAAATGGATGATAAAAGGAGTACATGTTTATGACAGCCGTTTATGCAGAACCTGTTTCCAACTCTGCCTACCTCTGCTTGCAAAGCAATCAGGATATTGCATGGCGTCCGGTTTCGGCAGGCGTAACGCCAACGGTCGTTTCCGGAAACGGTACTTATCAGGTCACTTACCAGATGCAGCATGATGCAAACTTATTGGTTGCACTTGTTTTATCTACGGATATCAACGCCTATTCCTATGCACCATCTACAGCACAGGCAAGCACCATTTTACAGGACACCAGTGTGCGCATGACCGTGCAATCGATTACGGTAACGGAACCGGAAACAAAAGCCGTTTCTTCCTGGACGTACACTGGGCCAAGTCAAGCTGCTTTTGGACTGAACGATGACCAAACCACACTGCGCTTAAACATCTGGAATATCTGGCAAAAGCCTGCCGTTCAAGATCTGACCAATAAAAGTGGTTCCAGTGGACAAAGCTTTCGGCCAGACACTGCACTAAAAGCCGGCGATACCATAACCGTAACCTTTACCGTAACAGGTATGGACAACGATTCCATTTCAGAAGCGGAACGGGGCGACCTGGACAAAGACGGCGCTGTTACCCTCGCAGATGCTACATTGGCACTAACAGCCTATGCCGAGCAGTCCGTTTCCAATCCGCTTCCGCTGACACCGGAAGCGTTGAATCGTGCTGATGTGGATCGAGATGGAGTTTTGACCTTATCGGATGCAACTTATATTTTGACCTATTATGCAGAATGCGCCGTTCAAAATCATCCCAAATGGGAAACCATTATTGGAACATGACCCATCCAAATTGCAAATACAATCATCATTTAGAATCGTCTTCTGGTTCCTCAAAAGAAAGATAGCGTTTTTTTGCACAGCAGTCCGGTGCATATTGCCATCCGGAAAGATGCGATTGCTGCACAAAATAATGAAGCGGCGCAGGCGGCAAGTCATTTTCAAAAACATCCACCAGAACCAACTTTACTTTCATTTTCTCGGGAATCAGTGCTTTTATGTAGACACTGGCGCACTGTCCCGGCAGCACTTGCTCTTTCAATTCTGCCAACCCAGCTAAGTTGGGGGTAAGTTCTACAAAAATGCCGTAGGATTCCACCGATCGGACAATTCCCACAACAGTTTCCCCTGCTGAAAACTGTGCCGCATTCTCTTCCCAAGTTCCCAGCAATTCTTTATGGGACAGGCAAATTTGTGTTTCTCCCACACTGCGTACAATGGCACGAATGGACTGTCCTGCTACAAACCGATCTTTCGGATGCGCAATCCTGGAAACCGAAATGGTATCAATTGGAATCAGGGACGGAATTCCGCAGCCAATATCCACAAAGCAGCCAAATCGTTCCAAATGGGTCACCTTTGCCGGAATAATATCCCCGGGATGCAGCAAAGACAAATACGTCTTCCAGCACAATTCCTGTACCCGTCGGCGAGAAAGAAGGACAAGCGGACGCTGCTGCTCATCCAGTGTAAAATCCATCACCTGAAAACAAACCGGTTTCCCGGCACGAGAAATCAGCGCAATGTCTCGCGTGGTGCCCTCCGGAATGCCCATCGCACCTTCCTGGTGCGGAATAATGCCACGGATTCCCGGCAGGTCCACCAATAAGTTATAACTGCTGTCGCAGGCAATGGCACGTGCCTCTAAAATTTGACCGGTCTGCATCGCCTGCCGCAGACCTTCCATGGTCTGTATGGCAGTCTGATTTGCCGCAGTATGCAGCAGGCTGCCTTCTGGTAAAAATGATCGCATTTGAACCTCCATCGTTTTGCTTTTGCACACTGCTGCACCAAAAGCATAGTATTCAGAATTGCTTCTAAAAAATTTGCAAACCAGAAAAACTCTGGTTCGTCTGCCTTACAGCATATGCGGCACAAAGCCGTCTTATGACGGCCTTGTGCGACTTTTCCGATGCAGAGAATACACCTGCTGCTGTGAACCGCCCAGTGCAGTTAGAATCTGTTTGGCGTGCGAAATTTCCGTTTCCTCACAAACAGCATGCAGCAGTGCATCCTGCCGGCGAAGCGGTTCCAAAACAGCTTGCCGATCCAGTTCTGATTCCATGAGCAGCGTGATATAATTATATGCCGTCACTGCGGTCGGCAACAACGTGGTTTTCGTCAAATGCACCACATCTTCCTGCAAGCTTTCTGCGTGATAGGTGGTAACATTGGTTTTTTGCAGCGTTTGCAGAGACTCCCGCAGCCGAAGCGCCGCCAATTCTGCTGCATCGGTGGACTCAAACTGCGCATAAATACTATTCTTCATTTGCCTGTTTCCTCCAAAATTCTACTCGTTTCGTCTATATACTCAGCTTTTTATTAAAGTTGCCCTGTTTTTTTGTTTGGTTTTTATTATGTTTTTACAAATACTAAAAAATATCCTCTGAAAATATTGCCTTATGTCGAAAAATAGGGTATAATAAAAATTATATCGAATGTTGACGGAGAACTGCCCTTTTTCCGGCGTGCTCCTCGCAACAGGTTCCGCTCAGACCGTGAGCGTTCACAGAAAGGACTGAATTTCATGGATGTACGGCCAGCTGATCTTCTTGTGATGAAAAAACAACATCCCTGCGGCGGAAATACCATGTACGTCATTCGTTCCGGCATGGATTTTAAACTGCGCTGCACCAAGTGCGGCCGTGAATTTATGGTGCCTCGAAATAAAATTGAGCGCCGCATCAAGCAGGTCATCCGGGAAGAAACCCCAAACGTATAATTCACACGCAGTCTGCCATGCTAAGCCTTATGAAGCAGGCGCTGCCATCAGCTTGATGCACATTTTTTCAAACAGATCAGTCCGAATAGAATAAAGGGAGAACAACAAATATGATCGAAAAGCTGCGGGAAATGGAAGAAAAATATCATGCGCTGAGTGCGTCTCTTGCAGATCCGGACATTCTTGCGGATAATAAGCAGTATGCCCAGCTGATGCGGGAATATAAACACATGACGCCCATTATGGAAAAATTCCAAGAGTACAGTGCGGCTCAGCGAGATTTTGAAGAGGCAAAAGAACTGCTCGAAACCAGCGGCTCAGATGCAGAGTTAAAAGAAATGGCACAGGCAGAATGGGATGAGAGCAAAGAGAAAATGGCTGCCTGCACCGAGGAACTCAAGCGCATGCTGCTTCCCAAAGATCCGAATGATGATAAGAATGTTATCATTGAAATTCGAGGTGGTGCCGGCGGTGAGGAAGCTTCCCTGTTTGCCAATTCGCTGTATCGGATGTACACCATGTATGCCGAAGCAAGAGGCTGGAAACAGGAAGTACTCAATGCCAATCCAACAGAATTGGGCGGCTTTAAGGAAATCAGCTTCTCTATCATCGGAGAAGGTGCCTATTCCCGTCTGAAATATGAAAGCGGCGTACACAGGGTACAGCGTGTTCCGGAGACTGAATCACAGGGACGCATTCACACTTCAACCGTTACGGTTGCCGTCTTGGTAGAAGCCGATGAAGTGGAACTGGAAATCAATCCGACTGACCTGCGTATCGATGTCTTTCGTGCCAGCGGTGCCGGCGGACAGCATATCAACAAAACAGAGTCTGCCGTTCGAATCACACACCTGCCGACTGGTGTCGTAGTCGAATGTCAGGACGAACGCAGCCAGTATAAGAACAAAGAAAAAGCAATGAAAATTCTGCGTTCCAGACTCTATGAAGCAATGCTTCAGGAACAAAATGATAAAATCGCTTCTGAACGACGGATGCAGGTTGGCACCGGCGATCGTTCGGAGCGCATTCGTACGTATAACTTCCCACAGGGTCGTATGACCGATCACCGAATTGGCTTGACATTGTATCGCCTGGATGATATCATGAATGGCAATCTGGATGAGGTATTCGATGCCCTGGCAACAGCAGATGAACTGGCAAAACTTGCCAGCCAACAGAATGAGGCATGATGCATGAACACGCAGCACTTAACTTCTTCCCCAGACGACCTGCAATATGCAGCAAAACTGCTGCAAAGCGGTCAAATTGTGGGGATGCCAACAGAAACGGTATATGGTTTGGCCGCCGATGCCCTCAACCCGGATGCCGTAAAAAAGGTATTTGAAGCAAAGGGGCGTCCGGCAGACAATCCACTCATTGTGCATATTGCCGCTTTGGAACAGCTTTCACAGGCAGCAAAAGAAATTCCGCCCCTTGCCTATGCCCTTGCAGAGGCATTTTGGCCGGGACCGCTGACGATGATTTTTCCAAAGCAAGCGCAAATTCCTATGATTACATCCGGCGGCCTGGATACGGTTGGCGTCCGCATGCCGGCACACCCCATCGCACAGGAATTGATCCGATTGGCAGGCACTCCAATTGCTGCGCCATCCGGAAACCGTTCCGGCTACCCCAGCCCAACCACCGCAGAACATATGCTGCGGGATATGGATGGCCGCATTGCCGCTGTTGTAGACGGCGGAGCCTGTTCCGTCGGGGTAGAGTCCACTGTCATTGCATTTGAAGGCACAGACGGTGTTCGGATTCTGCGCCCTGGCTTCATTACCAAAGAAGACTTACAGCGTGTTGCTTCCGCTGTAACAATTGATCCTGCCATTTTGCATGATATTCAATCCGGTCAGCCGGTTCGTTCTCCCGGTATGAAATATCAGCATTATTCGCCAAAAGCAAATGTTACGCTGCTCGATGGATCTTACGCCGCTTTCTGCGCGTATGTACATGCACACCAGCAGGAACAAGTCTATGCATTGGTATTTGACGGAGAAGGACAGGCACTGGATGTTCCCTTTTTGACGTATGGCAGCAACAGCCAGGAACAGGCACAGCAATTATTTTCAAAATTACGAGAACTGGATGACGATCACGCCGTACAGGTCTATGTTCGTGTTCCCCGACAGGACGGAATCGGACTGGCGGTATACAATCGGCTCATCCGGGCAGCAGGATTTGAGGTGATACAATTATGAGCAGTCTAGGCGATGTCATGGTCGTTGGTCTAACCGGACAAACCGGAGCCGGTAAAAGTACCGTATCACGTGTTTTTGTAGAAGGCGGTTTTCAGCTGATTGATGCTGACCAGGTATGCCGGAAAGTACAGCAAAAAGGTTCCCGCTGTCTGGCTGATTTACTGGACTTTTTCCCAAAAGAAATTTTACAGGAAGACGGCGAACTGAATCGAAAAGTACTGGGCGAAATTGTATTCACAGACCGCAGCAAACTGGAAATGCTCAATACCATTTGCTATCCCTACATTATGGGAGAAATTCTGCGGCAAATCCGGATGTATACAGCACAGGGAAAAAAACTGATTCTATTGGATGCTCCTACGCTGTTTGAAAGCCGTGCCGATGACTTCTGTGATGTCATCATCTCTGTGGTTTCCGAAGAGTCTCTGCGTCAGCAGCGCATCATTGCACGGGATCACATTTCAAAGGATGCTGCACTGCACCGCATGCGCTCCCAGCTGCCGGAAAGCTTTTTTCGAAGCCATTCTGATTTTATCATTGACAATGACACAACACTGGAAGAGCTCCAAGCTGTTGCACAGGAAGTGGTAGAAAAAGTCGTTTTATATTATCAAAACCAGTACGGAAAATCAGGGGCTTCTCTTTCACGCCCCATTGTTTCAGGAGGTTCATCAACATGAAAGAAACAGATACCGAAAGCAAACAAAGAAAAGATGCCCTGTTTTTGAAGAAAGAACATGGCATCACCCGTATGACTGACGAACAATTGAAAACATGTGATGCATTCTGTGCAGACTATATGGCATTTTTACAGGCTTCTAAAACAGAACGGGAAGCCAATGCCAATGCAATTGCGCTACTGGAACAGCGTGGATTTGTACCATTTGTACCCGGCATGCCGTTGAAAGCTGGCGATAAAGTATATCGCAACAATCGTGGAAAAGCCATTCTGGCTGCTGTAATTGGAACAGCTCCCATTGCAGAAGGCGTTCGGCTTTGCGCCGCACACATCGACTCTCCTCGTCTGGATCTGAAACAGAATCCGCTGTATGAAGACGAAGAACTGGCACTGATGAAGACCCATTACTATGGCGGCATCAAAAAGTACCAGTGGCCAACCATTCCGCTTTCTCTGCATGGCGTTGTCGTCAAAGCAGATGGCAGCAAAGTCACTGTAAACATCGGTGAAGATCCGCAGGATCCTGTTTTTTGTGTCACCGATCTGCTTCCGCATCTGGCAGATGCCCAGATGAAGCGCACGGCGCCCCAGCTGATCCGTGGCGAAGAACTGAATCTGCTGGTTGGTTCCCGTCCGTTCCGAAAGGATACCGAAAGCGAAGCAGTAAAATTAAACATTCTGCATATCCTGAATGAAAAATACGGCATGGTAGAAGCAGATTTTCTGTCTGCTGAACTGGAAGCCGTTCCGGCATATCCAGTACGGGAAGTAGGCTTAGACCGCAGCATGATCGGTGGTTATGGTCATGATGACCGTGTTTGTGCGTATCCGACACTGCGTGCGCTCTTGGACTGCGAACATCCAACGCACACGGCCGTTGTTGTACTGACCGATAAGGAGGAAACGGGCAGTGAAGGCAATACCGGTCTGCAATCTGCTTATCTCCCCTACTTCTTGGAAGATCTGGCGGACTGCTTTGGGGTAAAGGGTCGTCATGTAATGCAGGCTTCTCAGTGCCTGTCCGCAGACGTCAACGCTGCATTCGATCCGACTTTCCCGGATGTGATGGAAAAGAAAAACTGCGCTTACCTGAACCATGGTGTTTGCGTGACCAAGTTCACCGGCGCAAGAGGAAAGTCCGGCACATCTGATGCTTCCGCAGAATTTGCCGGCACCATTCGGCGGCTGTTGGATCAGCATGATGTTGTATGGCAGACCGGAGAGCTCGGCAAAGTAGATGGCGGCGGCGGCGGTACTGTTGCAGCTTATCTTGCTAATTTGGACATTGACACCATTGATATTGGAGTTCCGGTTCTCTGCATGCATGCACCGTTTGAAGTGGTTGCAAAACTGGATGTCTATATGACATACCGTGCATGCGCTGCATTTTTTGAATAAATGAATGATTCTGCCGCAGGCAGGTAATTCGCTTTTGTATTTCAGAAAAGCGGGTTGTCTATCTGCGGCAGCTCTTCTATTCCAAAACGAAAACTTTTGCCCCATTTTACAAAAAATCATTGATTTTTTCGAGAAAATATGTTACAATGATAAGAAATATGATTCATTCAAAAGGGAGGCGTTTCAATGAAAATCCAAGAATCTGCTGAAAACTATCTGGAAACTATTTTAATTTTGAAAAAACGAATCGGAAATGTACGCTCCATTGACATTGTCAATGAACTAGAATTTTCCAAGCCTAGTGTGAGTGTTGCAATGAAAAATTTACGAACCAATGGCTATATCGAAATGGATCCATCCGGCTACATTACTCTAACAGAAAAAGGAAAAGTCATCGCGGATACCATGCTGGAGCGCCATAATCTGCTGTCCGATTGGCTCACCTATCTTGGTGTTGATCCGCAAGTGGCAGTAGAGGATGCCTGCCGAATGGAGCATGTCATCAGTGCCGAAAGTTTTCAGGCTATTAAAGCGCATGTACAAGCCAATCAGGAACAAACCAAACAAAAGGCATCCAGTGAAGCAGGTGAAACCGCATGAAACGAATTGTTACCATCCAAGATATCTCCTGTTTTGGAAAGTGCTCTCTGACTGAAGCACTGCCCATTCTTTCTGCCATGGGATTGGAAACAGCGGTGATTCCAACTGCTGTTCTATCGACACACACAGGCGGTTTTCAGAACTATACCTTTCGAGATTTAACCGATGATATTCCGGATATCTTGGCACATTGGCAGTCTTTGCAGCTGCAATTTGATGCCATTTATACGGGCTACCTGGGATCCGTCCGACAGATTCAGCTCATGCTCGACTGTATCGAAAAATTTCGTGGGCCGGAAACAAAAGTAATCATTGATCCCGTTATGGGTGACAATGGTGTAAAATATGCCGGATTTCCAAATGCGTTTGAAGATGAAATGGCAAAGCTTTGCAAGCAAGCAGATATCATTGTTCCCAACTTAACCGAAGCCTCCATGCTGCTGCACCGCCCCTATCCGAAGGATTACACGGAAACGCAAATTTGGGAAACGCTGAAACAGTTGACAGAAACATTAGGCTGTCCGATTGCCGTTTTGACAGGAGTTCAGTTTGACCCTGCCCACCACGGAGCCGTTGCCTATGACAGCCGAACTGGTTCCAAGTATTCTGCTTTCCGAGAGCATATTGACGACCCCTATGTCCACGGAACCGGTGACATCTTTGCCAGTGTTCTGGCAGGCGCTGTCACAAAAGGCGCCAGCTTACAGGAAGCATTAGAACTGGCTGTTAATTTCACCACAGACTGCATTGCTGCAACGCAGCCAGAACGAAAAAAATATTGGTATGGTGTACACTTTGAACAGTGTCTGGGCGAGCTGACCAGCTGGCATCCATCCGATCAAAAAGGAGGCGTTGTCTGATGCAAATTCCAAAGGATCCGCCGATGCTGATGAGTTATCTCAACACCAAACTGCGGGATGCATATTCCAGTTTTTCTGCACTTTGCGAAGATTTAGAATTGGATGAAGCAGCCCTTACAGAAACATTGCAACAGGCTGGTTATGCATACCAGCCGGAACGCAATCAGTTTCTTCCTGCTAAACGGTAAAAGAAATTGGAAAAGCCCCCGATCGTTTGATCGAGGGCTTTCTTTTATGCATTCTTACGAAGATCTAACAATTCCTGTGCAGAAAAAACGTATTGCTTCTTACAGAAATGACAGCAAACGGTAATTTCGGATTCTTCCTTTGCCAGTTTGGTCAGCTCTGCATCACCAATGCTTGCCAGAACGCCTTTTGTCCGCTCCCGGCTGCAATCACATCGATAAAAGACTTCCGCCTCATCCAGCAAATTTGGTTCCAGTCCATCCAATAATTTCAGAGCAATTTCTTCCGGTTTCATGCCACTCTGCATCATTTTGGTGACCGGCGGAAGTGCCTGAATATTTCGCTCCAGCGTATCAATACAAGCATCACTGGCAAACGGCAGCACTTGAATCAGATAGCCGCCAGC
>FR899104.1:120912-132008 GCA_000437255.1 Ruminococcus sp. CAG:403 | reverse complement strand
CCAGCAACCTGCACCGTCAAATCCGGATTCACCAGCACACCCAATCCGCAAACGGTAGGCGTCTGCTCACTGGTTGCATAATAGCTGGCAATATCCTCTGCGATTTCTCCTGAAACCAATGGAATCATACCAACATACGGCTCTTTTAATCCCAAATCCTTTACCACAGATAACGTACCATCTTTTCCGACTGCTCCGCCAACATCCAATTTTCCCATTGCATTGAGCGGAAGCTCCACAACCGGATGCTCTACATCACACTTTACATTGCCATGGCTGTCTGCAACGGCAACCAAAGAGCCTGCCGGGCCGCCGCCATTGACCCGCAATGTGACGGTATCCTGCTGATTCTTCAAATCATATCCCATCATACTAGCTGCAATAGCAAGCCGTCCCAGTCCGGCTGTTACAACAGCAGAAGTCTGATGAATCTGCTCAATTTGCTCCACAAGATCGGTCGCATCTACTGCGCAGGACACAACAGAAGCATCCTTTGCAATAGCTCGTTTTAAGATTCCCATATTCTTGTTCTCTCCTTTTTCTTACTGTTGACTTTTGGGCACTCTGGCAACCACTACCATTCGTTCACTGTCCGGACGAAGCGGCTCTCTGGTATCCGCATGGTAGCAACCCAACACCTCAAAGCCAATTTGCCGCAGGGTCTCTTGAATTTGATCGGCTTCATATGCATGTTCTGTAATTTCTTCTCGATTGCGCAAATAAGAACCGTCTTCCTGCAAGGTGAAGAATTCCAGATTCATGGAAACCGTATGATCCTCCGGCGTATACTGGTTTTCCCAAACACAGTAAACTGCCTCTGTTTCATATACAAACACACGATCTCCCAGTACTTCCCGATGTTTATAGACTGTATTCATATCAAACAAAAACAGTCCACCCGGTTCTGTTGCATCATAAATTTCCTGAAAGACCAGTTGTACTTCCGAAAAGCAGTCCAAATGATTGAGGCTATCCAGCGTACAAATGGTGACATCTACCGTTCCATACAATTGCAGTTCCCGCATATCCTGGCAGACGTATTGAATGGGCAGTCCATGCTCCATTTTCTTTTCCATTGCCCGGGACAGCATTCCATAGGAATAATCAATTCCCAACACATCATATCCCAATCGTGCCAGTTCCTCGGACATTGATCCGGTTCCACAGGCAAGATCCAATAAAACAACACCATCTGATTGCAGATAGGACTGAATCAATCCATCAAAGTAGAGGGCACGCTGATGATAATTGACATTTTTGGTCAGACAATCATAATACACTGAAAACGTTTCATATCCGCTGTCCATATGCACGCTTCCTTTCTCTTTCCATTTCAGAATTGTTTCTGAACAAGAAAGGGGCTCTGATTGCAATCAGACCCCCTTCTGCTTTTACGATTTTTCAGCTCTTAGTCCTGAATCGGCTTAGAAACCTGTTCCCGCTGCGGCGCTTCGTTCTTTTGGAGGCGAACAGTCAGCAGCATCCGAATGGTATCTTCCTGAATAGAAGCGACCATCTCATCATACATCTGGAAGCCTTCATACCGATATTCTACAACCGGATTCTGCTGTCCATATGCACGCAAGCCAATTCCCTTCTTCAATTCGTTCATATCATCAATGTGTGCCATCCACTTGGTATCAACAACCTTCAGCAGAACAACACGTTCCAGCTCTCGCATCACTTCTGCGCCATACTCTTCTTCCTTGGCAGCATACAATGTCTTTACCTTTTCGGTCAGCTGTTCCACAATATCCTTTACCGTTAACCGCTCCAGTTCTTCCGGTTCATAATCCAGATCATTGTCATCGGTGATCCAGCCCAGGAAGTAATCCCGCAAGCCAACCAGATTCCACTGATCCCGTTCGGTTTCTTCATTGATATACTGGTTTACAGTATTGCTAATCAAACCATCCATCATGCCCAGGATATTTTCATGAATATCCTCACCATTGAGCACTTCATTTCGCTGCTTGTAGATGATTTCACGCTGTGTATTCATAACGTCATCATAATTGAGGACATTCTTACGAATATTGAAGTTTCTGCCTTCTACCTTCCGCTGAGAGGATTCAATAATTTTAGACAGGGTCTTGCTCTCGATCGGCACATTTTCATCGACGTTCAAAGTCCGCATCATGTTTTCCAGACGATCCCCTGCAAAAATTCGCATCAGATCATCTTCTACAGACAGGAAGAAACGGCTTTCGCCCTCGTCTCCCTGACGACCGGAACGACCACGCAGCTGATTGTCGATACGTCTGGATTCATGCCGTTCAGTACCCAGAATGTACAAACCGCCTGCTTCCTTTACCTTTACGGCACGTTCCTTGACCTCATCGCTGAACTTGCGATAAAGCTGCTGATAAACGGCTCTTGCTGCCAGAACATCTTCATCATCGGTATCTGCATAACCAATTGCTTCTGTGATGAGTTCTTCCGGATATTCCCGCTTCCGCATTTCTGCCTTTGCCAGGAATTCAGCATTACCACCCAGCATAATATCGGTACCACGTCCTGCCATATTGGTAGCAATGGTAACCGCACCCAACTTACCAGCCTGTGCAACAATTTCTGCTTCCTTTGCGTGATACTTCGCATTCAGCACTTCGTGCTTAACGCCTTTACGCTTCAACATCGCAGACAGCAACTCAGACTTTTCAATGGAAATGGTACCAACCAGAACCGGTTGTCCCTTTTCGTGACACGCAACAATCTGATCGATAATTGCGGCATATTTTCCCTTTTCAGTCCGATAAATCTGATCCGGATGGTCAATTCGAATCACCGGACGGTTTGTCGGAATGGCAATTACATCCAACTTATAGATTTCACGGAATTCGTCTTCTTCCGTCATAGCAGTACCGGTCATACCGGACAGCTTATTATACAAACGGAAGTAATTCTGGAATGTAATGGTTGCCAATGTCTTGGATTCCTGTGCAACCTTTACCCCTTCCTTGGCTTCAATTGCCTGGTGCAAGCCATCGTTAAACCGACGACCTAACATCTTACGGCCAGTAAATTCATCAATGATGATGACTTCGCCGTCTTCTACAATATAGTCAATGTCCCGTGTCATGACACCGTTTGCTTTCAACGCCTGGTTGATGTGATGCAGCAAGGTCATGTTTTCCGGATCCATCAAGTTTTCAATTGCAAAATAATCTTCTGCCTTCTTCACACCACGACGGGTAATGGTTGCGGTCTTTGCCTTTTCATCGATGATATAGTCCGCGTTTTCATTGGCAGCTTCCTGATCCTGCTTTTCGTCCAGTTCTACAACTGTGGTGGGGCTTAATGTCTTTGCAAACTTGTCCACAACGCCGTAAAGAGAAGTAGACTTATCGCCCTTACCGGAAATAATCAACGGGGTTCTGGCTTCATCAATCAAAATGGAGTCCACTTCGTCCACGATGGCGAAGTTATGTTCCCGCTGTACTTTATCCTTTTTATAAATAACCATGTTGTCACGCAGGTAGTCAAATCCGAATTCATTGTTGGTACCATATGTAACATCGCAGTTATAGGCTGCACGACGCTGTTCATTGGTTAGACCATGCAGAATACAGCCAACTGTCAAGCCCAGATACCGCAGTACCTTGCCCATTTCATCAGACTGTGTTTTTGCCAGGTAATCGTTTACTGTTACAACATGAACACCCTTACCCGGTAAGGCATTGACATAAGAAGCCACGCAGGCAACCAGTGTTTTACCTTCACCAGTTTTCATTTCTGCAATTCGACCTTGATGCAAAACGATGGCACCAATCAACTGAACCGGGAACGGTCGTTTTCCCAGTACACGGGCAGCAGCTTCCCGAACCGTTGCCAGTGCTTCCGGCATCAGTGTTTCCAGTGTCTCGCCGGTTTCCAGGCGATCCCGAAATTCAACTGTCTTTTCCTTCAGCTCTGCATCGGAAAGTGCTTTATATTCTTCTTCCAGATCCAATACTTTGTTTTTAATTGGTTCAATCCGTGCCAGTTCTCTGGTACTGTATGATCCAAATACCTTACTAAAAAATCCCATCGGTTTACCGCCTTTATAAAAAGTATACAATTATTAGTATACCCAAGTTTCTTTCATTTGTCAATACTCTTTTCCAATTCTGCACAATTTTCCCAAAAACAGCTGTTAGAATTTGTTCTTATTTTTCAGCGGACTTGCAAAAGTCTGCCATAGGACAATTGGAACAGAGTGGTTTTCTCGCACGGCAGACATCCCGCCCAAATTGCACCACCCGGTGACAGAAGTCCGAAGAGCGTTCCGGCGGAACCAATTTCCGTAAATCCCGCTCCACCTTTTCCGGTTCCTTGTGTTTGGTCAGACCAAGCCGTCCGGTAATGCGAATAAAGTGCGTATCTGCCACAATTGCCGGCTGTCCGAAAATATCGCCCAAAATCAAATTGGCAGATTTTCTGCCGACACCGGACAGCGTGAGCAGTTCCTCCATGGTATGCGGCAGCTCTCCCCCAAACTGTGTGAGCAGCTGGTTGGCCATTTCCTTGATGCTTTTCGCCTTCATATGATAAAAGCCGCATGGTTTGATCACCGCTTCCAATTCTGCAAGATCTGCCTCCGCAAAGGATTCCAGCGTTGGATATTTTGCAAATAGCTCCTTGGTGACAATGTTAACCCGTGCATCGGTACACTGTGCAGACAGCCGCACCGCAATAACCAGCTGGTAAGGGTGTGCATAGTGCAGCGCACAGACGGATTCCGGATAAACTTGCTCCAACACATCGCATGCCTTGATGCAGATTTCCTGTTTTGTCAATGTAATCACTTCCGTTTTTTGAACTTGTCCATTGCATAGTATTGTGCAGTACAGGTTCTCATAATTTGTATTATTATACCACATTCTTTTCTTCTACACAAGTGGCAAATCAAACCGTTTTTTGAAAACTGGAAGCACACACAAAAGCTTTCCGGCAACAGTAAAATTTACTGTCTACCGGAAAGCTGATGAATACCGATTGATTTTATCGTAATTTGGTATAGCCCATTAAATATTGATCCACTTCTTTTGCAGCTTCTCTGCCTTCCCGAATTGCCCATACAACCAGAGACTGCCCACGATGCATATCACCTGCGGTAAATACCTTTTCCACATTGGTCTTGTAATGATCTGTCTCTGTTGCAACATTGGTGCGCGGTGTACATGCAACGCCAAATGCATCTGTCACATACGCTTCAGACCCTAAGAATCCAGCTGCAATCAAAACCAAATCCGCATTTAAGGTTACTTCGCTGCCCGGAATTTCTACCATTTTGTTTCGTCCGGTTGCTTCATCCTTAATAAATTGCAGCTTGACCGTTTCCACTCCGCACAGCTGTCCTTTTTCATTTTTCAGGAACTGCTTGACTGTGGTTTGATACATTCTAGGATCTTTTCCAAAGATGGCAATGGCTTCTTCCTGACCGTAATCGGTCTTGCAGACCCGCGGCCACTCCGGCCATGGATTATTTGCAGCCCGTTCATCCGGCAGCTTTGGCATCATTTCCAACTGGGTAACAGATTTGCAACCATGCCGAATGGCAGTACCCACGCAGTCATTTCCTGTATCGCCGCCGCCGATGACAATGACATCCTTATATTTTGCACTAATATAATATCCATCTGACAGGTTGGAATTCAGCAGGCTCTTGGTGGTTGCTTTCAGGAAATCAACTGCAAAGTAAATACCCTCTGCATCCCGTCCCGGTACATTGATGTCTCTTGGATGAGAAGCACCGCATGCCAATACCACAGCGTCGTACTCCTCCAGCAGCTGCTTTGCCGCTACATCTACGCCAACATTGACACCCGTCCGGAAGGTAATGCCTTCCGCTTCCATCAGATTGATGCGGCGTTCTACGATGGTTTTTTCCAGCTTCATGTTTGGAATGCCGTACATCAGCAAACCACCGACCCGGTCTTCTCGTTCCAGAACGGTAACGGAATGTCCCCGTTTGTTCAGCTGCGCCGCAGCTGCCAGACCAGACGGCCCGGAGCCGACAACAGCAACTCGCTTTCCCGTCCGAACCTTTGGCGGATTCGGTTCAATCAAATGATGTTCCCATGCATATTCAATGACAGCATATTCATTTTCCTTAACAGTAACCGGTTGGTCATACAATCCGCAGGTACATGCTTTTTCACAAAGTGCTGGGCAGACACGGGAGGTAAATTCCGGAAAATTATTGGTCAGCAGCAGACGCTTTGCTGCCCGGTCAAACATGCCGTGATATACCAGGTCATTCCATTCCGGACACAAGTTGTTCAACGGACAGCCGGACACCATGCCACCCAACAGCGGTTTACCGGACTGACAGAACGGGACGCCACAGTCCATGCAGCGTGCGCCCTGCCGCTTCCGTTCCTCTAAATCCAAGGGCGTATGGAATTCCCGATAATTTTTAATGCGCTCCTCCGGCTCTAAGCCGGCATTTTCTACTCGTTCATACTCCAAAAAACCAGTGGCTTTTCCCATTTTGCCGCCCTCCTACTTGCTCATTGTGTTCACATGGAATGCTTCAAACTGTGCCTGTTCCAAGTCCATGCCTTCCTCTTGGAACTTCTTAATGCTGGCCAGCATTTTTGCGTAGTCATGCGGCACAATCTTCTTAAACTTCGGCAGATATTCGTCAAACTGTTCCAGAATTTTAGTTCCTCTTGCAGAACCAGTTGCTGCAACGTGTTCTTCAATCAATCCCTTGAGCTGTGCAACATCTTCCGGATGCGTTACACTGCTGAAGGAAACCAGTGATTTATTCAGCTTCGTGTACAAATCACATTCCTCATCCAATACATAGGCAATTCCGCCGCTCATACCGGCTGCAAAGTTCTTGCTGGTACCACCCAGGATAACGGCACAGCCGCCGGTCATATATTCGCAGCCATGGTCCCCAACACCTTCTACGACAACAGTAGCACCAGAGTTCCGAACGCAGAACCGTTCTCCGGCAATTCCGTTGATGAACGCCTTACCGCTTGTGGCACCAAACAGTGCAACGTTGCCAATGATAATGTTCTCATCAGCCTGGAACTTGGAATTCTTCGGCGGATATACGATCAGCTTTCCGCCGGACAAGCCCTTTCCGAAGTAGTCGTTGCTGTCCCCTTCCAGTTCCAATGTCAGTCCCTTTGGAATAAAGGCACCGAAGCTCTGTCCGCCGGAACCATTGCATTTTACAACATAAGTATCATCGTCCAGCGTATTGTAATACTTTCTGGTAATTTCAGAACCGAAAACGGTGCCCAATGACCGATTCAAATTGGAAACATTGATCTCAATGCGCTTTGGTTCTTTCTTTTCCAGTGCTTCCCGCATTTCAGCCAGAATTACCGTTTCATCAATGGTCTCATTCAGCTTGAAATCAAAGACGTCTTCCGGAACAAAATGCTTCTTTACATCGGTAGTTGCATACGGGCTGTTCAGAATCTGTGACATATCAATCTTTGCCTGACGGCTGCCTGCCGGATATTCCTTCTTATACAGCAGATCACTTCTGCCGACCAGTTCATTGACTGTATGAATTCCCAGCTTTGCCATATATTCCCGCATTTCCTGCGCCACAAACTTCATGAAGTTTACAACATATTCCGGCTTGCCTTTAAAGCGTTTCCGCAGTTCCGGATTCTGTGTTGCAACACCAACCGGACAAGTATCCAAGTTGCAGACACGCATCATTACACATCCCATGGTAACCAGCGGAGCCGTTGCAAAACCGAATTCTTCTGCACCCAGCATAGCTGCAATCACAACATCCCGCCCGGTCATCATCTTTCCGTCTGTTTCAATAGCAACTTTAGAACGCAGGTTATTCATGATCAAAGTGTTGTGGGTTTCAGAAAGTCCCAATTCCCACGGTAAACCAGCATTGTGAATGGAGCTTCCCGGTGCAGCACCCGTACCGCCGTCATAACCGGAAATCAGAATAACACCTGCACCTGCTTTTGCAACACCTGCTGCAATTGTTCCAACACCAGCTTCTGAAACCAGCTTAACCGAAATTCTTGCATTTTGGTTGGCATTTTTCAGATCGTAGATCAGCTGTGCCAAGTCCTCAATGGAATAAATATCATGGTGCGGAGGCGGAGAAATCAATGCAACACCCGGTGTAGAATGTCTGGTCTTTGCAATCCATGGATAAACCTTCTTTGCCGGCAGATGACCGCCTTCACCCGGTTTTGCACCCTGTGCCATTTTGATCTGAATTTCCTTTGCAGAAGTCAGATACTTGGAAGTAACGCCAAACCGTCCGGAAGCAACCTGCTTGATTGCGGAACATTTATCATCTGCACTGCCGGAGGTTTGAATCCGTTCCAGATCTTCACCGCCTTCGCCGCTGTTGGACTTGCCGCCGATTCGGTTCATGGCAATTGCCATACATTCATGTGCTTCTTTGGAAATAGAACCATAGGACATCGCACCGGTCTTGAAGCGACGCATGATGCTCTCTACGCTTTCTACTTCTTCAATCGGAATACCGCCGTTTTCATCATAATGGAAGTCCAATGTGCTTCTCAATGTAATATTGGTATCCTCGTTGTTGATGCAAGCAGAATACTGCTTAAACAACTGATAGTCATCCCGCCAAGTTGCCTGCTGCAACAGGTGAATGGTTGCTGGATTGTACAAATGCTCTTCTCTTCCGCTTCTTGCCTTATGGCCACCGACGACATCGACAACATCATCCACCTGCAAGCCGTTCGGATCAAAGGCAGATTCATGCATGGCCAGACTGCGCCGGCTGATGTCGTCCAAGTCAATGCCGCCAACCCGGCTAACCGTATCCGGGAAGTATGCATCGATGACATCCTTGCTGATTCCCAGTGCTTCAAAAATTTTAGAGCCCTGATAAGACTGGATGGTGGAAATTCCCATCTTAGAAGCAATCTTTACAATACCGGATACAACAGCATGAATGTAATCCTTACAAGCCTGTGAGTAATCCTTATCCAGTACACCCGTTCCGATCAGTTCATACAGCGTATCCAAAGCCAGATACGGATTGACTGCGCTGGCACCGAAGCCCAGCAGCGTTGCAAAATGATGTACTTCACATGGCTCAGCTGTTTCCACAATGATGGAAACCGCAGTGTTCTTTCTGGTCTTAACCAGATACTGCTGCAAAGCAGAAACTGCCAGCAGAGACGGAATTGCCATATGTTCCTGATCGACACCCCGGTCGGACAGAACCAAAATGGTGGCACCATCCTGGTGTGCCTGATCTGCCTGCACATACAGATGTTCAATGGCATCCTTCAGCGGTGTTTTCTTATCATACAGCATTGACAAAGTAGAAACCTTCATGCCCTTTACCTGCATGCCACGAATTTTAATCAAATCCAGGTTGGTCAGAATCGGATTCTTTACCTTTAAAACCCGACAATTCTTTTCCTGTTCCTTCAGAATATTACCGGAAATACCCAGATAAACAGTGGTATCTGTAATAACCGATTCCCGAATGGAGTCAATCGGCGGATTGGTAACCTGTGCAAACAGCTGCTTAAAGTAATCAAACAGCGGCGGATTCATCTTGGAAAATGCCGGAACCGGCTGATCAGTTCCCATTGCCATTGTCGGTTCCGTGCCATTCAGTGCCATCGGAACAATCACCTGATGAATGGACTCATAAGTATAACCAAATGCACGCTGCAACTGAACCAGATCTTCGCCGCCCAACCGGAACGGACGCTTATTCGGAGTTTTCAGTTCCTGCAGCTCATACAAATTATGATCCAGCCACTCACCGTAAGGCTGCCGCTTTGCATAATGTTCCTTCAAAGTTTCGTCATCAATCAGCTTGCCCTGTACCGTATCTACTAAGAGCATCTTTCCAGGGTGCAGCCGTTCCTTCTTGACCACATGTTCTGCCGGAATTTCCAATGCACCAACTTCAGAAGACAGAATCAGATAACCGTCATCGGTAATATAGTACCGGGAAGGACGCAGACCATTTCGATCCAAAACAGCGCCCATAATATCACCATCTGAGAAGATAATGGAAGCCGGACCGTCCCAAGGTTCCATCATGGTGGCATAGTACTGATAGAATGCACGCTTTTCCCGGCTCATGGTCGGAATATGAGACCATGGTTCCGGAATAGTTACCATTACAGCCAGCGGCAGATCCATACCAGACATCATCATAAATTCCAGGGTATTATCCAGCCGCGCGGAGTCGGATCCTCTGACATCCAGCATCGGCAGGATATCCTGCATCCGGTCATCCAATGCCGGACAGTGCAGAATGCATTCCCGGCTCAGCATTTTATCCACGTTTCCGGTAATGGTATTGATTTCGCCATTGTGTACCATCATTCGGTTTGGATGAGACCGCTGCCAGCTCGGATTGGTATTGGTGCTGAATCGAGAGTGTACAATACCGATTGCAGAATGGTAATCCGGACTATTCAGATCGGTGTAGAACAACCGCAGCTGTTTAACCAGGAACATGCCCTTATAGACGATGGTACGGCTGGAACAGGATACCACATAGGTATCCGGATTGCGCTTTTCAAATACCATTCTGGCAATGTAAAGCTTCCGGTCAAATGCCAGCCCCTTTTCACAGTCTGCCGGTTTTTTGATAAATGCCTGCATGATGTGCGGCATGCTGGCAAATGCTTTCTTTCCCAAAACGGACGGATCCACTGGCACTTCTCTCCAGCCCAACAGTTCCAGATTTTCTTCCTGCAAAACCGTTTCGAAGGTTTTCATAGCAGCTTCGTATTTTTCCTTGGTTTGCGGGAAGAAGAACATTCCGATTCCGTACTCCCGTTTTCCGCCAATCTTCATACCCATTTCTTTGGCAACCTTGGAAAAATAAGTGTGGGAGATTTGCAGCAGAATGCCGACGCCGTCACCAGTCTTTCCTTCTGCATCCTTTCCGGCACGATGTTCCAATGTTTCAACAATGCGCAGTGCACTGTCAACCACCTTCCGGTCTGTTTTGCCGCTCATATTTACCACGGCACCAATTCCGCAGTTTTCATGTTCAAACTGTGGATCATAGAGACCCTGCTTTGCATACGGCTCCTGCATTCTGTAATTATCCATCGCAATGACTCCTTACTGTATGATTCTGATAGAATGAAAAATAAAAA
>FR899104.1:102468-120881 GCA_000437255.1 Ruminococcus sp. CAG:403 | reverse complement strand
CTTACAGGACAGGGAATCCTTCTGTCCTGTAAGCGCCATTGCTTTCCAAATTCTTATTGCGTCATTTCTGACATCTGCTATTATTTTACACGATTTTTTTTTCCTTGTCAATAGCAAATTTTCTATTTTTTCTTGAAAAGCAAATTTTTTTCGAAAAAAAATTATTTTTAAAAAGTTGGATGAGAATTTGTTTGAAAAATGCATAGAAAACGGCATGTTTGCTTTTCTTTTCTTAAAAAAGAAAAGCATCACACTGTTTTTTCAGCAAATTCTTACCGATTATCCACTCGTTCCGGATACAGATCGTGCTGGCTGAGCCGCTGCCAGGCAACCTGTTCCCAAGGCGTTCCTTTTTTTCCATAATTGCAGTACGGATCAATAGAGATTCCGCCGCGAGGCGTAAACTTTCCCCATACTTCAATATACTTTGGATCCATCAGCCGAATCAAATCCTCCATGATGATATTTACACAATCCTCATGGAAATCGCCATGGTTCCGGAAACTAAACAAATACAGTTTCAGGGATTTGCTTTCCACCATACGAATTTCCGGCACGTAGGAAATATAGATGGTTGCAAAATCCGGCTGTCCGGTAATCGGACAAAGGCTGGTAAATTCTGGGCAATTGAACTTTACAAAATAATCATGATCCGGATGCTTGTTCACAAATGTTTCCAGCACTTCTGGTGCATAGTCATCCCGATATACAGTTTTCTGGTTGCCCAGCAGCGTTACGCCTGCGGTTTCCTCTTTGGTTCTTCCTGTCATGATTTAGTTTCCTTTCTTCTGCAATGCAGGGTCTGCGACACCATTTGCAGCAAATGCAGCTGCACGATCCCGGCAGGTTCCGCAAACGCCGCACGGCTCCTCGCCACCTTCATAGCAGCTCCAAGTCAACGCATACGGCACATGCAGCACCAACCCTTTTTTGACCACTTCCGCTTTGGTCCAATTGACAAATGGTGCTTTCAGCTCCAATTGCTGTCCGCTGCCCTCCCAAAGTGCATCGTGCATCGCCTGATGGAACGCACTGCTGCAATCCGGGTAAGCATTTCCGGCGGCATCGTCACTGTGCGCACCATAATAAATCACCTGACAGCCATTGGAAAGCGCAATGCTGGCAGCTGATGCCAGAAACAGTCCATTCCGGAACGGTACATAGGTAGAAACCGGTGTGCCATTTGTCTCAGAAAGCTGCTGTGCATAGCTTTCTTTCGGAATTTCCTGGCTGGATCCTGCAAGCAGCGAACAATTGGAATCGGCAAAAATCGGAGATAAATCCAGCTGCTTCCAAGCAACGCCATAATGTGCAACTATCTTTTCAGCAGCTTCCAATTCCTTTTTATGCTTCTGTCCATAATAAACGGATAAAGCGAGTACTTCTTCTGCGCCATATTCGGCAACTGCCATTCCCAGGCAAGTGGTACTGTCTACGCCGCCGCTAAATAAAACCAATGCTTTCATTTCTTACTCCTTTTCTAAAATCCGATTTTGCAATGCTGCTTCCGTCTGAAAACGCCCACAAAAAGTAGTGGTCGTGGTTCTTGCCGGAACATTCCGAATTCCTCGTGCTGTCATGCAGCTGTGTGTACCCGTAATGACAACGCCCACATCTGGGGAACCAGTGGCTTCCATGATGATTTCTGCAATATCCTGTCCCAGCCGTTCCTGAATTTGCAAGCGCTTGGCTGCCATGTCGCAAATCCGAGCAATCTTACTCAAACCAATGACACGATCTTTCGGGACATATGCCACATTCACATGCATATCATACATCAATGCCATGTGATGCTCACAAAAGCTGAATACACTGATATCTTTTACAGCTACAACACTTTCCACCCCTGACTTTGGCGGTGCTTCAAATGTTTTGCCAAACATCTGCGCCAACTCATGGTTGGAATATGCCATGCCGGCAAATACTTCTTCGTACATTTTTGCAACACGCTGTGGGGTTTCCAGCAGCCCTTCCCGCTGCGGATCCTCCCCCAGTGCTTCTAAAATTCCACGCACATGCTGTGCGATTGCTTCTGTATCGATCGCCATTTTTGTTAAACTCCTTTTTGATTGGGATCCCAGATAAACTTATGCATCTGCAATTGCAGTCGAACTGCATTCAGCCGATGCTGTTTCATAAATTCCACCATATCTGCCGGATCAATTTTCCCAAATACCGGACTCAGATACACGTGACAGCGCTGCGGCAATCGATAGCGCTGTATCAACTCCAACGCCCGCTCCAAATCCTCCTGACTGCCGGCAACAAATTTTACAGTATCCGTTTGCTGCAACAGGGCAAAATTGTCTAGGCACATTGCTGCTTCCATGCCGCTTCCGGGCAGCTTATAATCCATTGTAAAAGACGGACGGGGAACAAGATCTTGAAACGGTGTCAGATCAATGCTGCCGTTTGTTTCAATTTCAATCCGTATATCGGGCAGCTGTCCCAATGCCTGAAGCAGTTCCCGAACAGATGCATGCAGCAGCGGCTCTCCGCCGGTCAGGGTAACATTTCGAATGCCAGTCTTTCGAACCGTTTCGCAAATTGCAGCAGCTGTCATAGCAGTTGCTGCTCCATCCGGTTGATTCGCCCATCTCGTATCACAATAGCTGCACTGCAAATTGCAGCCACGCAGCCGAATAAAAACAGCCAGCTCACCGGCATGCGTTCCCTCTCCGTTGATGCTGGTAAACCATTCTGCAACTGGATAGGTTCTCATTGCTGCGCCTCCCGATAGGTTGCGCAATTGGTTGGTGTCTCATAAACTGTAATGCTAGAGATCGGAAGCTCCTGCGCTGTTAAGGTATCAAAAAAGTACTTTGCAAAACATTCTGCCGTTGGGCGAAACGGAACTGGAATCAGCCGAAATCCCTCCGCCATCAGTGCTTCAATGGTTGCCTTTTGCAGTGTGCCTTCTTCATAAATGAATGCATGATCCAAGGAATCTGCCAGTTCCCGCAAAGCCTGCTTCACAATGCCAAAATCCAAAATCATGCCCCGGCATTGTCCCTCCTGCTGGAGTGCCTGTGCCGAAACAGAAGCTTCAATGGTCCAGCGGTGGCCATGCAGATTGGAACATTTTCCCTGATATCCGCTTAAAAAATGTGCGCTGTCAAATGCAGCTGATGTTTTCAATTCATACATGTGTCATTCCTCCAAATGCAAATAAAAAAGCGACCCGTTCCAAAAACAGGCCGCATCTGCACAACATAGACCGAAAAGATGTCCATTTTTCTTGTGTATGATGACTGCCCTAGTTTTCTTTTTCGACAGGATGGTGCAAGCGAACTGTCGGTATTCTTTTCAATACATGTTTAGTATAACACACTTTTTCGTGTTTGTCAATTTTGTTTTTCAAATGGCTGCTCTATTTCCTGTTCCGCATGTTCCCAAAGCGGCAAAAACATTTCCCGAATGGCAAGACAAAGCTTGGGCTGTCGAATGATAAAATGAATGGCAGGCGCTGCATGCTTGGAAACCATTGCCCAATTGGTGCCAGTAAACTGAATTTGAATGTTTTGGAAAACAGGTTGATTCTGCATATGCACCTGAAAATTGGGATGGGCAGCTGCAAACTGCATCGTTTCCGCAAGATGCATCTGATACTCCTCTTCCGTATAGCAAACAGGGCGCTCATAAAACAGCTCGGACAAGGATAAAAGCATGCTTTTGGCAGAACCGCTTCCTGCTTCAAGTTGCGGCAATTGGATCGTTATAACGGCATGCTGCAACTTTTCCAAAAGCTGCTGCCGCTTTGCCGCAGCGTAGGCAAGAATTTGCTGCTGCTGCGCATCCGGCACCTGATTGCGTTGTAAAATTCGGTGCAGCAGTTCTTTGGAAATGGTAAACAGCGGCGGTGCAGAAAGCAAACCATACCAAGTTTGCGACTGCTGATATGCCTGCCCCAATGCCGCATGAAAATCCTGCATTGCGTCTTCTCGGTAAATCTGCATCAAGGGCGAAGCATGCTTTAAAATGGCTTCGGCCCGTCTTCGGTAATACCCCAGTTCCGAAGAACGCGTCTCTAAAAAATATCTTCCATTTGCATGATCCGATACCAAACACTCCCCCCAGAGTGCTGCACTGCCGGATACATTTAAAAAATGCCCGTAAAAGCTGTTCCCTGTATGCTTTAAGTAATAGGGGGCAATCTGCCCCGTCATGTACATCGGGATCCAATTTTCCAGCCCCAACAGCATTTCATGGAACGGTCGATTAATGGTATGCACCACGTTTAAATGCAGTCCCTTTTTCAGCAGCATTGCCAAACCAAAAACATACTTTTTGGCAAATGCAGCATCTTCCGCCATATCCTGCATAGGCATATCACTGCAAAAAAACACCGGTTCCATGGATTTGGACAGCACCGTCTGCTTGAGAAAATCCAGTTCCCCATTTTTCATTTCTTCCAGTCCATAGTATCCCTTTGCCTTCATGCGCATCCACACAACATGCGGCACCTTTAAATCCTCATAGTGCACAGCATGCAGATAATTTTGCAAATCAAATGCATCCACCTTTCGCAGAAAGCGATCCATTGGCTGCTGTCCAGTTTCTTTTTCCGTTAAAAAATGCCGAACTGCTGCAAAAAAAGAAGCCTCTTCCTGTATCTGCTCCGCTTCACAGCCAATTACCCGTGCAACCGCTGGAAGCTCCTGCCCAAATCGCCGCCAAAGATATCCGCTCAATTTCGTCAAAAAGGCTTCTGGATGCACAATCTTTCGCTGCTCAGAACGAATTCTGGAAAGAAAGGAAGCATCATAATTGAGATAATGCGCCATCTCGCTGACGTTGATATGCAAATCTGTAATGAGCTGATTCAAATGGCGAATGTGAATTTCCGGCTGATCGGAAGGAAGAGAGAGTGATTTTGTCAAGTCATTTAAAATTTCCAGTTCTTCTTTTTGCGGCATCAGCACAGCAAGGCCATGTGCCAGCTGCAAAAGCTGCGGCTGATCCTGCCGGGGAACCCGCTCTCCGTTTCGATAGCGGCTGATCAAAGAAGCGGACAGTCCGGAAGCATCTGCAAGTTCCTTGCCGGAGCATCCGCATGCCTGTATATATTGCTGGAGTTGTTCCTGAAATTTCATGGTATGGACTCCTTCTGTTATACTGTTATGCTATCAGTATACCATGTTCCCGTCTAAACTGCAAGTGGCCTTTTCCTGAAATTGACAGTTTTGTCATTGACAAAATTGGAAATCTTCTTGTAGGAATTGTAAAAATATAGTATAATATGAGTACGCATCATGATCAATTTTGTGTATTTTCACGATTTTTATGTGATAATTTCATTTTTATATTTTGAATATTTCAAAAGGAGGTTCTTTATGCATACCATTTCAAAAAAACACCTTGCAGCAATTACTGCTGCATGTACCCTATGTTGTACGGCTTATCTGCTCGGACAACTTTCCGTTTCTGCACTGGACACATCCAACCTCGTTCAAACTGGCACATACAATGGATTTACGTATTCCATTACCGGCAAAGGTGCAACGCTTACCGATTACACTGGAACCAGCAGCAGCATTACCATTCCTTTAACCATTATGACCACAACAAATGATACAGCCCAAACAAAAGTCTCCGTTCCTGTTGTTTCCATTGATGGAGTCTGCCAGGAAAATACCACCATTACTTCCGTCAAGTTCTCGGAAGGATTTACTCAAACCGGTGTATCCACTTTTCAAGGCTGCACCAATTTAAAAACCGTTCAGCTGCCCAGTACGCTGAAATCCATTGAAAGCGCTGCGTTTTATCATTGCAGCAGCCTGCAAACCATAACCATTCCCGACTCTGTCACCACGATTGCAGACAGCGCATTCAGCAGATGTGAAACATTGTCTGCCGTTCAATTGTCGGATTCCTTGCAAACCATAGCATCCTATGCTTTTTCAGATTGCTATGCCTTAAAATCTGTTACATTGCCCAATTCGCTTTCCAGCATGGGAGAAGCTGCCTTTTACCGCTCGGGGATTCAAACCCTTCAACTTGGAACTGGTTTGGAAACAATTCCCAAACAGGCATTCTCCAATTGCTCCGATTTGAAAAGCATTTCCTTTGCAGAAGGCCTGCGCACCATTGACGAACAGGCATTTTCCTACTGTACCGCTCTGCAAAAGCTGGTGTTCCCAAATTCCCTGCAAACCATCGGCGCAAATGCATTTGGCTCAACAGAGCCAAATTCCATTGATTATGCGCTTCGCAGCATTCAATTTGGCACCGGACTGGTCGAAATCGGACAGCGTGCATTCTATCAACAAAACAAACTCTCCGGAGCCATTCGCTTTCCAGAACACTTACAGCAAATTGGAGCCTCTGCTTTCTATGGCTGTTCCAATCTCACCAAGGTCACGTTTTCCAATCAGCTGCAAACTATTGGCAGAGAAGCATTTTTCGGATGCAGCAGCCTGCGAACTGTTTTTCTTCCCGATTCCATCACGGACTTGGGAGATGGTGCCTTTTCCAGTTGCAGTTCATTAAGCAGTGCTCGCCTGCCCTGCAGCCTGGAAAAAGTTCCGGATGCTCTATTTGACAGCTGCGGATTAAACCGCATTTTCCTACCCGACTCTATTACCACAATTGGTGCAAGTGCATTTTATGGGAATAAAAACTTGACAGAAGTCAGCCACTTCAGCAAAAATTTAAAAGTGATTGAAAACGATGCCTTTCGCTGCTGTGTTTCCCTAAAAGAAATCACACTTCCAGAAGGGCTCCAAGAAATTGGCGATTCTGCTTTTGCAGGAAGTGGAAATGGAATAGAAATGACCTTGCGCAAGGTACAGCTTCC
Source organism: Ruminococcus sp. CAG:403 (assembly GCA_000437255.1). GTDB lineage: Bacteria > Bacillota > Clostridia > Oscillospirales > Ruminococcaceae > Ruminococcus_C. The sequence goes on along the minus strand of FR899104.1, from coordinate 114,085 downwards.
CAGTACCCTCACGAAGTTGGGGCGTGTTGCCTTCGCTAGAAACAATTCTCTGACCAGCATTACCATTCCCGGCGGTATCAAAGAAATCGAATCGGCTGCCTTTTCCCAGTGTACGGCACTGCATACACTCACTTTGGAAAACGGCATTGAAACCATTGGAGATCATGCCTTTTCCTATACCCAACTGCAAACCATCTATTTGCCAGACAGCGTTCGCACCATTCAGGATTTTGCATTTTACATGACATCCAATACTCGTTCCATTCATCTCGGCAATCAGGTTGCTTCCATTGGAGAAAGCGCTTTTTTGCAAACCAACGGTCACTGCAATTCTATATATATTCCAAAGAGTGTTACAGAGATTGGCACATATGGCGTTGGCTATTGGACTTTTCTGGATTACATGGATCCTGTAACAAGCGGCTTTACAATTTATGGTACAGCTGGCTCTGCTGCTCAAACTTACGCTGACAGCAACACCATTTCCTTTGTTGCAGGCACAGAACCTGAACTCACCAAATATTATGATGCTGCAACTGGTGTCACCGCATATGTACCGCAAGCCGGACTCAGCTTCCAGGTTACAGTACAGCATACTGGCACACCATATACGAAAGGCTATACCTTTATGCAGTACTACCAGCTGGAATTTAAAAAGGACGGCGTCTATTATGAACCAGCTTATGAAAGAGTGCTTCTTCCTGTGGATGCGACAGTACGCCGATATGATGTGACACTCCGGAAAGGCAGTACGGTTACTTCTCGAATACAGGAACCGAAAGACGGCATATTGGAGCTTTACACAACTGCTTCCGACATTCAGCTAGACGGATGGTGTCCGGTTCTGGGGGATGTCAACGATGATGGCAGCGTAACCCTTGCCGATGCTGCCATGTTACAGCGGTATTTGCAATACGACGGTACCCTACTGGCACCGGAAAACGCAGATCTGAACCACGACCACACCTGCAATGGTTTTGATCTAGTCTTTTTAAAACGTACGCTCTTACAAAACGTCGAATAAATCCACTTCAGGAGGTATTTTTATGAACAGCAACATCAAAAAATGGGCAGTTTCTCTTTCTGCAATTGCGCTCTTATGTGGAATTTCCGTTCTTCCCATTGTCAATTTTGATTTGCAAGCATCTGCTTGGGAGGACTATGAACTAGTAACCAGCGGAACAGACGGCAACTTTTCCTTTTCCATTCAAGACGGCAAGGCGACTTTAACCGATTACACTGGCAGTGATGCCATTGTAACCATCCCAGAGGCAGTCGGCACGACCACCAAAACAACCCCTCCCCAAACAGTTTCTGTTCCGGTCACTGCTCTGGAACAAACCTTTTACAACAACAGCAACATTACATCCGTTACCATTCCGGATGGTGTTACAACAATTGGATACAACACGTTTACCTACTGTGACAATCTAAAAACAGTTTCCCATGGAAAACAATTACAATCCATTGGAGAAAGCGCCTTTTCCTCCTGCTCTGCTTTGGAGTCCTTTTCCTTTCAGGAAGGATTGCTCACCATTGCAAACGATGCATTTTCAAACTGTACATCCTTAAAATCCGTTACACTGCCAAACTCGCTCACAACGTTAGGCGAATCTGCTTTTCAAAATGATTCCGCACTAGAATCTGTGCAATTTGGCAATGGCATTGCAGAAGTTTCTGCCCATGCATTTGAATCCTGTAGCAGTTTAACTTCCATTACCTTTTCCGAAAGCATCCAACGCATCCGGGAAAATGCTTTTGCTGACTGCTCAGCACTCAAAAAACTACCCCTGCCGAATTCTCTCACACAAATTGACAGCAAAGCATTTTGTGCCATACATTCTGAAACTTCCCTGCGCAGCATCTCCTTCGGAAGCGGATTGCAGGAAATCGGTCCCTATGCATTTGCCTTCCATACCAAACTGGCTGGTATACTGACACTTCCGGAACAGCTGACAACCATTGGTGATTATGCGTTTAGCGGTTGTTCTTCCGTAACCCAACTGCAATTTCCCAATGGCTTGCAAAGCATTCAGAAAGGTGCCTTTCAAAGTTGTTCCGAACTGCGTGCCATTTCCCTGCCAAACACTGTCACAACCCTGGGGGAAAGTGCATTTGAAAACTGCAACAATGTAAAAAACCTCTCTCTTTCCGGCAGCCTAACGGAACTTCCAAACCTGGCATTTTACGGATGCGGCATATCTGATTTATGCATTCCGGATTCTGTCACACAAATCGGAGTAGAGACATTTTCCAACTGTTCCTCACTTTCTGCGGTACAGCTCAGCCGCAATCTAAAAACCATCTCTCACTCTGCATTCTACAATTGTGAGGAATTGAAATCCATTTCTTTTCCGACAGGCTTGGAAACCATCGGAGAAGCCGCTTTTGCTCAAACTGCACTGGGCAGCATCTCGCTGCCGGACACATTGACGGAATTAGGGCAAGCCGCATTTTACAATATCCCGCAATTGAAATTTGCCAAAATTCCAGGCAGTTTGAAGACCATTCCGCGATCTGCTTTCTATAATTGCTACGGATTAAATGCCGTTGAGCTACAGGAAGGCATTGAAATCATTGAAGAATCTGCCTTTGCCAATACCAGCCTGCGCAGTCTGATTTTACCGGACAGCATCATAGAAATTGGCGATGCAGCATTTCAAGGCGTAGATTATCTTTCCACCATCCAGCTTGGCAGCAACCTCCAATTAATTGGATCAAAAGCATTTTTATTGCAAAGTGATACGCTTTGCTCTCTCTATGTTCCGGAAAGCGTCATTTCCATTGGAGAAAAGGCAATCGGCTATTGGGCAGAATTTGAATGGAATACGCCAACGGTAGGCAGCCATTTTATTCTATACGGCGAATCCGGTTCTGAGGCGCAGGATTATGCCAAATCGAATTCCATTTCCTTCCTTACCAAATCAGAACCTGGTCTCACCAAATATTATGATGCTGCAACTGGCATTACTGTTTTTGCGCCGGATTCCGGTCTGCAAATGCAAATTTCAGTATCCGATTCTCAGAAATTGGAACCGGATCCGGGATATACGTTCCAAGGCTGGTACCAAATTCAATTCACCAAAAATGGAAACAATTACACACCCGCTTTTCTGCAGGTACAAATCCCGATGGAACAGAACGTTCGGCGTTGTACAGTCTTTATCAATCGGCTAAACGGTTTCTATACAGAGATCTACTATCCGCAAAATGGAAGCATTGATTTTACGACCACCAAAGATGCCTTCCAACTGGATGTCTGCAAGCAGCTCTTGGGAGATGTCAATGACGATGGCACGGTTACGCTGGCAGATTTGATCATGCTGCAAAAATATATGCTGTATAATGGCACACTGCTTGCACCAGAAAATGCAGACTTGAATCAAGATACAGCCTGCAACGGCTTTGACTTGCTATACCTGAAACGCACACTGTTCCCATCGATTGGATAAAGGAGGATTTCGCATGAAAAACCATTGGATTCGATACTGGGGTGCACTTACGGCTGCACTGCTCTTTTGCACCACCACTGTTTTTCCCATTGCCATGCATCCAAGCGCAGACTCGTCAGAAAACCTGGAAATCAGCGGTACTGATCAGAATTATACCTTTGAACGAACCGGAGACAGCGTGGTTCTCACAAGCTATACTGGAACAGAAACAAAAGTAAGTGTCCCTGCAACTGTAAAAGTATTCCAAACAGGAAGCACCAGTCAATTTCAAGAGCTGCCGGTTACAGCATTATCGTGCACATTTTATTATAATGAGAACATAACGACAGTTACAGTTCCTGCATCGATCACAATCATTGGAGACAGTACGTTTCGAGGCTGCACCAATTTGACAGAGGTACACCTTTCCGCTTCCACACAGGAAATCGGAGAAGCTGCATTCGCTCAGTGCACTGCTCTTTCCAATTTGGAATTGCCGGCTTCTCTAACCACTTTGGGAACAGCTGCATTCTCTCATTGCAGCAGTCTACAGAAAATTCAAATACCGGACTCTGTTACCGTACTGAACGATTCTACTTTTTGGAGTTGCTCTAGTTTAACCACTGTCCAATTTCCAAAAAATTTAAAAAGAATCGAAGCTTCCGCTTTCTCAGAGTGCACCTCCCTTTCTCATCTGGAACTGCCGGGTACGCTTACTTTTATTGGAGAAGGTGCATTTTCCAGATGCACCAGTTTACAGGAACTATCCATGCCGGACTCAATCACAACACTTGGAACCCATTCTTTTTCAAGCTGTTCTGCATTAAAATCGGTTCGCATTTCCTGCAGACTGTCTGAACTTCCAAACAGTACCTTTTCATCCTGTACAGAATTGACACGTGTAACCATTCCGGATTCCATCCAAAGCATTGGCGGAAGCGCCTTTGACGAATGTACCAGTCTCATGGATGTTCAATTCGGAAAGGGATTAACAACCATTGGAGATTCCGCATTTGCCTGGTGCACCGCACTGCGCTCCCTGCAATTCCCGGAAGGCCTCACTACCATTGGAGACGGTGCATTTGCAGGGAATGTGCTTTACAACAAAACCATGCATCTTACCAGCATCTCCTTCCCGGACACATTGGTCGAAATTGGTGAACGTGCATTTGCCGAAAATGAAGACTTAACAGACATTACCCTTCCTCCAAGTCTCAAAAAAATTGGACAGGATGCATTTACCTCCTGTAGCAATTTAACTACTGTTCACATGCAGGAAGGCCTGGAAAGCATTGGTGCAGGCGCTTTTTCCAATACGAACTTACATGCTATTCGCATTCCAGATAGTGTAGAAGAAATAGAAGAAAATGCATTTTTTAATACTACGAATACCTGCCTCATCGACCTGGGAAACGGTGTGCAATACATTGGGGATTATGCATTTGAAATTGCCGAAGGCAGCTCTATTTCCTCCATATTTGTCCCAGAAAGTGTGACGTTTTTGGGAAGTGCATCCCTTGGATACTTTGCAAAAAATACGGGTGGATTTTATGATTTAACACCACTCACACCATTCGTACTTTCCGGCAAAAAAGGATCCGAAGCGGAGGCATACGCCAAACAGCAAACACTTTCCTTTACAGCGGCAGATGCTGCTCCAACCATGACAGCCTATCGAGATGCTGCAACTGGTATCATTGTATCTGTTCCAGCTTCTGGATTGACTTTACAAGTAACCGTTCATACAACCGGAACGCCCAAACAAGCGACTGCTTCCTTCCTGGGAATCTACGACATTCAATTTACGGACGCACAACAACAGCCCTATACACCACCGTATATGCAAATACAATTCCCATCTGCTCCTCAAATACGCAGCTATCAGGTCTCCTACCCAAACGCCACTGCAAGTCCAGCTGTGGAATCCTATTGGCCACAAAACGGTGTGCTAACGCTTTATACTACACATCAACAAATCCAATTAGACAGCATTTCGCTGATGCCCGGCGATGTCAATGCAGACGGTTCTGTAACGCTGGCAGATCTGCTGATGCTGCAACGTTATCTGCTGCATGATGGTACCATATTCGCGCCAGATCAGGCAGACTGCAATACAGATGGCAGCTGCAATGGATTGGATTTAACTATCCTCAAGCGAACCTTAATTGGCAACTAATCTCAATCATCCCCTAATAAAAAAATCTCGTGCATTTCTCCAAGTGATTGGAGATGCACGAGATTTTTTATTGCTAGAACAAGTGTTTATGCTTTGCTTGCTTGTCGTTTGGTACGAGCTTTGCATACCGTTAAGGAGAGAATCCGCTCTACCAGAATGCTGACTACAACAAAGACCAAGAACATCAGCAAGGTCTTTGCAGTTGGTGTTGCAAGGTGCAGGATGTCCAGATGCAGAATGTGATTTTTGAGATAGAGACAAACTCCAATGGCCGCATAAAATCCAATGGCAGAGGTGGCAGCAAAAAATGCCTTAATCCGAGTCATCGGTACACACATTTTGAAAACACCCATCAAGCCAACCGTTCCGATCAGCAGGAAGAGCAGGGCATTTGCCTGTGTGTTTTCTCCTGATACCCCAAGGAATCCACACCAATTGCAAACCAAATAGATCAAGAAACATACCACAATTGCCATTGCATTGGGCACCGCTTTTCGAAGTGCTTCTGGTAGGAATCGAGAAGTAACCCGTTTGGAGTCCGGCAGGAACGACAGGAAGAAGGACGGATACCCTTCAATGACTAAGTCAATCACCGTAATCTGAATCGGTACGAATGGGAATGGTGTATTGGTCAGCAGACAAATGATACAAAGCAAAACAGAATATACCGTCTTAATGAAGAAAACACCGGCAGAACGTGTTACATTATGTACCACTCGACGGCCTTCCATCAGCACGTCTTTCAAGACGGAAAAATCAGATTCCAACAGCACCAGCTGTGCGGTCTGCCGAGCAGCATCACTACCCTGTCCCACTGCAATGCTGCAATCTGCCTCTTTCAATGCCAGCAAATCGTTTACACCGTCTCCCGTCATAGCAACGGTACGCTTTTGTCTATGAAACGCTTCCACAAGCTGTTTTTTCTGCACCGGTGTGACACGGCCGAACACAGTATACTGCTCTGCTGCGGCATCAATTTCATCGTCCTTGACTTGACTCATATCCACCCAGCGATCGGCATGCTCCACGCCTGCCTGACTGGCAGCAGCTGCTGCGGTCAGCGGATTATCACCGGAAATCAGCTTAACAGAAACACCCTCTTCCTGGAAATAGGAAATGGTGTCTGCTGCATGTTCCCGAATCGGATCAATGATGATAATCGCAGCAAGCAAATTCAATTCTGGCAGCGGTTGATCTTTGGAAACCGATTCCTTTGTCAAACCAACCAGCAGCACACGTTTGCCTTCCTGCAGCCCCTTCTGCACTTCCTCCGGCAGAGTACCTGTACAAAGCCGTTCCGGCGCACCCAAAAGGAAGGTTCCAACACCTTCAAATGTCATGGCGCTCCATTTTCGATCCGAAGAAAACGGAATCTGATGAGTCGGCGTAAAAGCATCTGAGCTTGCAAAATAGCTGCGAATGGCTTGGAATGTTGCATTGTTATCCTGTGTATGCGCAAGGAAGCTGCCCATTAATTTTTCAAAAGCATCCTTTGCTTCCGGCACCAATACAACAGCCTGTTCTACTTCCATTTTTCCCTGTGTCAAGGTACCAGTTTTATCCAGGCAAAGAACATCGACATGCGCCAGATTTTCCAAGGAATACAAATCCTGTACCAGTACATTCTTTTTGGAAAGGGAAATAATACCGGCAGCCAAGCTGATGCTAATCAACAAATACAGACCCTTCGGCAACATGCCCAGCAATCCGGCAGATGTTCCAACGACCGCACTGTAGAGTGTTCCGCCGTCCTGGAACAGCAGCGCCTGTAAAAAGAGCAAAATGCCAAGCGGTACGATAAAAATACTAGTCAACTTGGTAACAGTTCGCATGGAGCCGACCAATTCAGAATGCATACCCTTTAACTTCTTTGCTTCTTTTGTCAGCTTTGCAGCATAACTGTCGCTTCCCACGTGCAGAACCTTTGCTCTGCATTTTCCGCTGATGACAGAACTACCAGACAGTAAGGAATCTCCTGTCCGCTTTAAGATTGCATCCGATTCTCCTGTCAGCAGCGCTTCATTGACTTCCACTTCGCCACCTGCAACCACTGCATCTGCACAAATCTGATTGCCGCTTTCCAGAATCAGAATATCTGCTTCAGAGACCTCGGCAATCGGAATCGATACTTCTTTGCCGTCCCGTTCTACTTTTGCTTTGGGCTGAGACAAAAGCGTTAGCTTTTCTACCAGCTTTTTGGCTTTGATTTCCTGTGCAATTCCAATGGCAATGTTCAGCATAATAACTGGAACAAAGAACAAGTTGGACCAAGCATGCACCCAAATCAATGCAATGGCAATCAAAAGATTCAAGAGATTAAACAAGGTGCAAATATTCTCCCGAAAAATCTGTCCGGTACTTTTGGTTGCTGTTTCCTGTCGATTCATTTTTTCCATTCCCTCCATACATCATTCGAGCCGCAGCTGCAAACCGCTGTTCTGCTGCAACTGCATCAAATAAGTCCTTTCTTTTTTGTCTGTTTCAAACTGTCTGGTCTGGATTGGCAAATCCCCTTTGCCTGTTATTCATCATACTTGCTGATTCTTAACTGCACTTCAATCAAATTGAAACAAAAGTTAAACAACAACAAGTGGAATGACGCAAACCTCTAAAACAGGCCTTTATAAAAGCCCGGAGCGAATGGTCGTTCCGGGCTTTCAGAAACTGTTTATGCCTGCGGTGTATCTGCCGCACTGGTTGGATCAGCATCAATCGGCGGAACCGATTCTTCGGTCTGATCCGCTGCATTCGAAGAATCTGCCGGTGATTGTTCTTCAAATGCCTGCGGCTCCATTTGTCCGCACATGAGCTTTTCAAAGTCGTCCCGCTCAATCTTTTCATGCAGGATCAAGTACTTTGCAAGCAGATGCAACTGATCCATATGCGCAGACAGGATTTGTTCTGCCTGCTGATAAGCGGTTTCAATGATGGCACGTACTTCATCATCAATTTCAGCTGCAACCCGATCGGAGTAATCCCGTGAGGAACCAAGATCCCGTCCCAGGAAGACTTCATTCTGATCATTTCCGTAAACAACCGGTCCCAGCTTTTTGCTGAAGCCATACCGGGTCACCATGCTGCGTGCAGTAGAAGTGGCACGTTCCAGATCGTTGGAAGCACCAGTTGAAATATCATCCAAAATCAGCTGTTCTGCCACACGACCACCCAGCAGTGTAACGATATTTTCTTCCATTTCCTTCTTGCTGACAAACGATTTATCCTGCTCCGGCAAAGACATGGTATAACCGCCTGCCATGCCACGTGGGATAATGGAAACCTGATGCACTTTATCCTGATGATCGCAATAATAGGTGCAGACTGCATGCCCTGCTTCGTGATAAGCAGTCAGCCGCTTTTCTGCTGGAGATACCTTATGAGATTTCTTTTCCGGCCCTGCAATCACCTTGATGGTTGCCTCCTGAATTTCATCCATGGTAATGGCTTTCTTATTCTTTCTAGCAGCCAGCAACGATGCTTCGTTGACCAGGTTTTCCAGATCCGCACCGGTAAAGCCAACTGTGGACTTTGCAATCACGCCCAATTCTACATCCGGTGCAAGCGGCTTATTCTTGGTATGCACCTTCAAAATGGCTTCTCTGCCCTTTACATCTGGATAACCCACTACAATCTGACGGTCAAATCGACCTGGACGCAACAGCGCCGGATCCAGAATATCCCGACGGTTTGTCGCTGCAATGACAATGACATTATCCTTACCGGTAAAGCCATCCATTTCAACCAGTAACTGGTTCAGCGTTTGTTCCCGTTCATCGTGTCCGCCGCCGATTCCGGTGCCACGATGCCGTCCAACCGCATCAATTTCATCGATGAAGATAATAGACGGAGAATTTTTTTTTGCCTGTTCAAACAGGTCACGTACTCTGGAAGCACCAACGCCGACAAACATTTCTACGAAATCAGAACCAGAAATGGAGAAGAAGGGGCATCCGGCTTCTCCGGCAACGGCTCTTGCCAACAAAGTTTTACCGGTTCCGGGAGGACCCATCAACAGAACACCCTTTGGAATCCGTGCACCAATATCGGTATATTTTTTCGGGTCTTTTAAGAAGTCTACGATTTCTTCCAGTTCATGTTTTTCTTCGTCTGCACCAGCTACATCCGCAAATGTTGCCTTTCGGGTATTGGCTTGATTCTTGATATTGGCCTTTCCGAAAGAGGCATACTTTCCGCCGCCGCTTGCCTGCCGCATCATAAAGATGAACAGCAAAACGCCCATTACCAACAGCAGGAGCGTTGGAATCAGAGTCAAAATCCAGGAAGAATCTTTTGCTTCATAATAATCCTGCACCAGTGGTGCATCTGGATGCTTCTCGTTATAATCCTTTCGGTAGGTGGCTGTATCATCTAAGAAAATACGAACATTTGGAACATCATACGTCACCTTGGTATCATCCTGAAGCTTCAATTTCAGCTCACCGGATCCAAGATCCAATGTGTATTCCTTTACATCGTAGGAATCAAAATACTGAATAATCTCAGAGTATTCCGGGGTTTTATCGGATCCTCGCAGGTTGGGGACAATCAAGGCAACTGCCATGATCAGCAAAACCGCAACCAAAAGATATGCGCCAATTCCTCTGTTCTTTTTTGGTGTCAAATCCTTCACTCCATTCTTTCTGTTCCATTGGAATCATTTGTCGTACAGGCAGTCGATTGACATGCCTGCACCACCAAGAAAAGCAAGCGCTTTGTCGCAGCATCTGGTGCAACACGCTGTGCCATTCCAATTTGTTCTGCATAAAACAGTCCCTCTTCATCTTCCAGAAAATGCAGCGTTTTACGCCGATTCTGCGGGACTTTCTCTTGAATCCGTTTTTTGACGGAGGAGGTAAAGTTACAGCCGACAAGCTGGATGCGATCTCCATAAATCCGACCGCGTAAGATTACCGTTCCTTTTATTTTATCATAGTCTACACACAGATTTGCAAATTTTTTATGAACAATCAGGCATTTCACGTAATTTTCATCTTCAATCAGACGGGCTTCCAACCGCAAATTGGGATAGATTTGATTCCATCCCCATTGCAGCGGCACAGACCGAACGGAAGCATCCTGCAAATCCAGCTGCTCTATAGAAAGCGTGCCCTGTTTTGCCACACAATAAACAGTCCCGGATAAATTCTGTTTCCCTTCCCGGTGCAGCAATGCCTGCAATTGCTCCAGGCGTTTGCCGTCATAGGGAAGATCATGCTCCCGTAAGAACCGAGCCAGACAACGCATTTGCAAAGCCGGATGCAGATTGGACAGTCCAGTCAATACGTGCGGTGCCGAATGACAGGTCGTATACGCTTGTTCTGCCTGCATGGTTACAAACTCATTTTCCATCTGCAAAGCAGACAGAGTATGCACACTGGTGCGCTCCACCGATGGATTCAGCTGCCGCATTTGCGGAACAATTTGATGCCGAATGCGGTTACGGGTATAGTCATCTGTCAGGTTGGAACTATCCGTCACAAACGGCTGCTGCAATTCTTCCAGCATCGATTCTATATCCTGCCGGGTGAACCCAAGCAGCGGTCGAATGAAAAACGACCGCACCGGCGGAATGCCACTCATGCCCTGCAATCCACCGCCTCGAATCAAACGATGCACAGCAGTTTCAAGATTGTCAGAAGCCGTATGTGCCGTTGCCAGTTTTTCTCCATCAGAAAGGCAGGCGGCAAATGCTTCATACCGGCAAACTCTTGCTGCCGTTTCAATCGAGCAGTGCTGCGCTTCTGCATATGCCTGCACGTCCCGTTCCAACAAGGTAAACGGCACGTGCCACTGCGCACAAAGTGCCCGGCAAAATGCAGCATCCCGTTCACTTTCTGCTCCGCGCAGATGATGGTTAACGTGTACCGCTCGAATGGTCAGCTGCATGGCATCTGTCTGCTTCAGCAACAGACGCAGCAGACAGACACTGTCTGCTCCACCGGACAGGGCAACCCATACACAGTCCCCCGGCTGCACCATCTGGTGCCGATTCATCCAGTCCGCCATAAGGCGG
>FR899104.1:101048-102412 GCA_000437255.1 Ruminococcus sp. CAG:403 | reverse complement strand
GAGAACCGCGTAAACTGTCCATCCCAAACCAATTGAATGGTACCGGTTTCTCCGTGTCGGTTCTTCGCAACAATGCACTCTGAAAGATTTGGCGTCTGACTTTCCTTATTATAGTACGCATCTCGGTACAGGAACAGAACAATGTCTGCATCCTGCTCGATGGAACCCGATTCACGCAAGTCAGACAGCATCGGACGCTTATCGTTACGGCTTTCCGGACCACGGGAGAGCTGAGACAGCAAAATAACTGGAATGTCCAGCTCCTTTGCCATAATTTTGAGTTGTCGAGTAATATCGGAAATGACCAGAACACGATTGTCCGTGCGCAATGTGGAACCCATCAGCTGCAAGTAATCAATGACCACCAAGCCCACATTTTTCATCCGGCGCAGCTTGGCTTTGATTTGCTGTGCCGTAATGCTCGCTGTATCATCAAAGTACATCGGCAAACCGCTAAGCACACCAGCGCTTCCTGCCAGCCGTACCCAATCCTCACTGGTCAGAAAACCGCTTCGCAGCTTATTGGAATCCACCAGTGCTTCCGTAGAAAGCATTCGAGTAGCAAGCTGCTCCCGTGACATTTCCAACGAAAAAACAGCAACCTGTTTGTCTCCACGCCGCGCTACATTGGTTGCAATATTTAAAGCAAACGAAGTTTTTCCCATACCCGGACGAGCTGCAATCAGAATCAAATCCGACTTGTTCAACCCGGATGTTACAGTGTCCAAATAGGTAAAGCCAGTTCGGGCACCCAGATATTTTTCCTTATCCGGACCGGAAATTTTTCCGATTCGGTCATACGCTTCACAGATGGCGTCGCCAATTTTGACCAAACCTTGTACGTCTTTTCCCTGCCGAATCTCAAAAATTTTCTGCTCAGCAGCATCCAACAGCAACTGCGCATTCTGTTCTCCGGTTTGAATGTCCTGTAAAATTCCACGGGCAGCAAATGCCAGACTGCGAATATAATACTTTTCCGATACAATATTACAATAACTTTCGATGTTGGAAATGGAAGGCACCATGCTGACCAAAGCGCCTAAATATGCATGTCCTTCCGCCGATGTATCGAAAATTTCTTCTTCCATTGCGGCGTTTAAAACCGTAATGATATCGGCCTGTTCCCCGGAAGTAAACATCCGGACAATAATTTGAAACAGATGCCGATGCTGTTCCATGAAGAAGCACTCCGGCTTAATGTGTTCCAATACCACAGGTAAAACGCTGCTTTCCTTTAAAACAGCGCCCAAAATGGTTTGTTCTGCCTCCAGACTGTACGGCAGCTCTGCATCCTGCCCCATGGCAGCATCTGATGACAGAGTCGATGTTTGCGGCATGATCCTGCTCCTTCCTGCGTTTATAAT
>FR899104.1:91700-100966 GCA_000437255.1 Ruminococcus sp. CAG:403 | reverse complement strand
TGTACCTGAACTGTTACCTTTGCGGAGATGCCCGCATACAGCTTTACATCTGCCTCATAGGTTCCAAAGTTTTTGATTTCTGATTTCAGGGAAATCTTCTTCTTTTCAATTTTGTATCCAAATGTCTTTTCAATGGCATCAGCAACTTGATTGGCAGTAACCGCACCGAACAGACGGCCGCCGCTTCCCGCTTTTGCAGTGCAAACGACTTCTTTGCCATTGATTGCAGCCGCAATATCAAAAGCAGCCTTCTTTTCTACATCTACTTTATGTGCTGCGGCAGACTGTCTGCCATTGAGCTCAGACAAGTTTTCTGCGGTTGCTTCAATGGCAAGACCTTTTTTCAACAGCATATTGCGGGCATACCCGTCTGCAACCTGCTTCACTTCTCCTTTTTTTCCGGATCCTTTGACATCCTGTAAAAAAATAACTTTCATGTGATGGAACCTCCTATACTTTTATGAATTCTGTTCTTCATCCCGAAGAATCTGCAACAATTTTTCTTTCGCTTCCTGTAGCGTGATGTGGTGCAGCTGCGCTGCTGCCATGGTTTGATGACCGCCGCCGCCCAACGCTTCCATAACCAGCTGGACATTGACACGTCCCATAGAACGGGCACAAATGCCAATCCCATCATTGGCGACGTACAGAACATACGATGCTTCTACGCCTTGAATGCTGAGCAGCTCATCCGCTGCCTGTGCCGACAACAGACGATTGTCCTCATTTTGAAACTTCACAGCAGAAATAGCATGGTGATGAAAGAGTTCTGCGTGTGCCACAATCTGCGAACGCATCTGATACATGGAAATGGTGCCGGAAAACAGCGTTTTCACCTGAACGGTATCGGCTCCGATTTTCCGCAGATAAGCAGCTGCTTCAAATGTTCGCACGCCTGTCCGCATAACAAAATTCTTGGTATCCAGCATAATGCCTGCCAGCAGGGCATCTGCATAGCCTGCCGGAATATCCCGATCCAATCGGAAATACTGAATGATTTCTGTTACCATTTCAGATGCAGAAGAAGCATACGGTTCATGATGAAAGATTACAGCATTTTCAATAAAGTTGACATTCTTTCGATGATGGTCAATCACCACCACATAACGAGCAGCGTGATACAGCGATTCGCTCTCCAAAAGCTCCTTGTTATGCGTATCAACCACAATCAGCAGGCTGTCCGCTGTAATTTGTGCCATGGCATCCAGTGGTTCTAAGAAATGCGGCGGTGTTTCTTCCTGTTCCATGCGGGCAATCAACTGTTCTGCCAGACAATTTTTCCGGTTGACCACTACATATGCCGGTTTGTGCATCATGTGAATGGCGCCTGCCAGACCGCAGGCAGAACCAATTGCATCCAAGTCTCCGAATCGATGCCCCATCAAAAAGACCTGATCGGAGTGTTCAATCAACTCTTGCAGCGCAATGGCAATGGAACGAATCTTTGTTTTGGATTTCTTTTCAATTCCCTTGGAAGCGCCGCCAAAGAAGCAAAAACCATTTTCTGTTTTAACCGCAGCCTGATCGCCGCCTCGTCCGAGTGCCATATCAAGCGACTGCCGGGCAAATTTTTCACTTTCTGCCAAGGAGGACGCTCCAAATCCCACACCAATGGAAAAGGTCACATGAATGCGGTCGTTGATACAGATGCTTCTTGCTTCATCCAAAATCTTGAACTTCTCGCTCATAATGGTATGCAAATGGCGGGACTCCATCACAGCATAAAACGAATCATTGTCTACCTTTCGAATGACGCCGTCTGTTCCGTTCATGAACTGCTCCAAAAGCTGTTCCACCTGAGCGGAAACCTGCGCCTTTTCGCTTTCTTTTGCATATTGCAGGACATCGTCATAGCTATCAATGACCAGCAACAGCACACACGGACGGGCATTCAAATGCTCATTCTGCAAATGCAGGTATTCTGTCACTTCTTCAAATTGCAGGACAATGGTGCTTTTATGATGCTGCTGACAAGACTTGCAGTGCACCTGATAGCTTCTGCCGTCCTGTTCCATCAGCATATCTCGTTCCTGCTTCAAAACATCCAGATTCAGACGAAGATGCTGCTGAATCGGACTGCCGAGTAACGTATTATCCGGATGCAGCTGTGCCTCAAATGCTGCATTATACCAAAAAACAACGCCGTTCTCTTCCAACAGGGCAATCGGGAACGAAACACTCTGCATCGCAGACAGTCCAATATTCTCCATACCATCCCAAATGGTTCGAATCCAATGGCGACTGGCATGGGAATATAATACAATCTGCACAAGCAGTGCAGCACTGAGTGCCAGTTCTCCGGCAAGTAAAAGCGGCTGCACCCATGCCGGCATGTTCGGCGGTGCCCATCCGCACAGTACCATTTGCCCCAACAAACCTACCAGCAGCAGGATTGCTGTTCCAATCCACAGGAAAAACCTTCCAGATTTCATGTTGACCACCCTCTTTGCATTCGATTCCGTTCCAACAGAACCAACTGCCGATTGCCAAAAACCGACTAAATTTCCATAATGATCGGCAGAATCATCGGACTCCGCTTGGTTTTCTCATAAATATAATCGGACAGCACATCCCGAAGTTTTGTTTTCAAGGTTCCCCATTCTTTCAGGTCATGACCGGAGCAGCGATCCAAGGTACGCAGCAGAACCTGCCGTGCCTCTTCCATCAAAGCTTCCGATTCCCGTACATAAACAAATCCACGAGAGATAATATCCGGTCCAGAAACCAAGGTATTGCTGGAGCGTTCAATTCCAATCACCACGATGATCAAGCCATCCTGTGCCAGATGCTTTCGATCCCGCAGAACGATGGAACCAACATCTCCAACGCCCAGACCATCTACCATTACCTTGCCTGCCGGTACCTGTGATACAATTTTCATGGAGTTGCCATCTGTTTCGATGACATTTCCATTTTCTGCAATGATCACATGATCTTCCGACATGCCCATAGAAATGGCAATGCTCTTGTGCTTCATCAAGTGTTTATATTCTCCATGCACTGGAATGAAGAATTTTGGCTTCGTCAAAGCATGAATCAGCTTCAATTCCTCCTGGCAGGCATGTCCGGAAACATGCACTTCATACATGGCCTCATAAACCACCTGTGCACCGGCACGCATCAGCTCATTTACAACTTTTGTGACATACTTTTCATTGCCCGGAATCGGCGTTGCAGAAATGATAATAAAGTCATTTGGTGTAATGGTAACCTTCTTGTGACTGTTCATTGCCATTCTGGTCAGGGCAGACATTGGTTCTCCCTGGCTGCCGGTTGTAATCAAAACAATTTTATCATCCGGAAAGCGATTCATCTCATCAATGTCAATTAAAACCTGCTTGGGAACATTCAAATACCCCAATTCCAGCGCCGTAGAAATGACATTGATCATGCTGCGGCCAAAGACCGCAACCTTTCTGCCGTATCGAACTGCATTGTCAATAATCTGCTGCACACGATGAATGTTGGAGGAAAACGTTGCAATGATAATCCGTCTGTTTTCCGCCTGCCGGAACAACTTGTCGAACGAATCACCGACCGTGCGCTCCGAACGGGTGAAGCCAACTCGCTCTGCATTGGTAGAATCTGCCATCAGCGCCAGAACGCCTCTGCTGCCCAGTTCTCCAAATCGAGCCAGATCAATGATATCACCGTCAATCGGCGAGAAATCGACCTTGAAGTCCCCGGTATGCACAATGATGCCGGCTGGTGTATGAATGGCCATGCCGACTGCTCCGGGAATGGAGTGATTTACTTTAATGAACTCCACTGCCATGCAGCCCATTTTTGCAGTTTTTCTCGGCTGTACTTCACAAAGCTTAACGGAATTGGCAAGTCCATGTTCCACCAGCTTTCCCTTTACCAAACCCAGCGTCATCTTGGTTCCGTAAACCGGCACATTCAGCTTCTTCAGCAGATAGGCCAAGCCGCCGATATGGTCTTCATGTCCATGCGTCAGCACAATACCACGAATTTTATCCCGGTTGGCCTCCACATATGTGAAGTCCGGAATGACAATGTCAACACCCGGCATGTCCATATCCGGGAATGCCAATCCGCAGTCCAGGATAAACATATCATTGCAACATTCGAAAACGGTCATATTCTTTCCGATTTCATTCAAACCGCCCAGCGGAATAATCCGAACCGGTGTCCGTTTGTTTTCCCGCTTATTAGAACTGCCGCGAGACGGATTGCGGTAAGCGGATTTTTGTTCTCCGCCATTTTTCTTAGCCGGTGCCTTTCCAGTTCCATTCTGCCGAACCGGCTTTCTGTAATTTCTCTTATGCGGTGCAGGATTCTGCCCTCTATTCAATTCTTTTCCTTCTTTTGCGTCCAATCAAATACCCTCTCTTTCTTTTTTGCAGCAACAGTCCAAATACAATTTTTCTTTTTTACCAAAGAAGCCTGCTATCCGTTTCGAGGCAATTTCTTTAGCGTTTCCGCGGCAAAATCATGCCGAATCCTGTTTCGTTCTTCTTGCTTTCATGTTGTAGATATGTCGTGCTGCATCGTTAAAAAATAATAAAAAATAAGAGACCGCTTTTCCATTCATTCTATGGAGTCGAGGTCTGAAACAAAGAACATATCGGTGCCAAAACGGTCGCAGCGATAGATTCTGTTTTTCCCAATCATTTATGTGCAGATTCTTCAGAAGCAGAATTACAAGCCAGCGGCGCTTTATAAAATCAACACACTGCCTGCAATCTGTCGAATTTCTGCAAAACCGTTCCATCAACAGTAGTTCTATTATACGCAATTTTCTGTACAATGTCAATAGCTGCCCTTGATAATAGATTCAATTTTCCATTTGCCAAAAAGAATCTGATTGCATCGTCTGATTTTTTCTTGCCCAATCCGGTAAACTTTTTGGAATTTGCCCGGACAATAGTAAAAGTCCAATTAAATTGGGAATTGCCATTAACCCATTGCAAAGATCCGAAAGCGCCCAGATGGTCGGCATTTGCATAACAGCGCCGAGCAATGCAGCTGCACAATAACCAGCCCGATACGGCATAATGCCTTTGGAACCTGCCAGATACCGCACTGCCTGCTCCCCACAGCAGCTCCATCCAATCAGCGTGCAAAATGCAAACAAGCCAATCATCCCTGTTAAAACAGGCAGCGAAGCAGTGCCGAAAATCTGCGAAAAAGCGGTGAGAATCCAATCCATACAGGTTCCGCCTTCCGAACCACCAGCTGTTAAAAGCGCCAATGCAGTCAGCGTGCAACAGACAATGGTATCGAATCCGACTTCTACCATGCTCCACATGCCCTGCGCTGCTGCATCCTTAGAATCCGCATGACTATGCACCAGCGCACTGCTCCCCAAGCCGGCTTCATTGGAAAAAACACCACGCTGCAACCCGATTATCATACAGCGGCGAATGGCTGCACCGCTAATGCCACCGCCAACCGCACGCATGCCAAATGCACCCAAAACAATTTCCCGGAGCGCACCCGGCAATGCTGCTCCATTTTTGCAGATTACCAACAGTGCTGCCAGCATATAGCCAAGGGAGAGCACCGGCATCAGCCACTGTGTCACATATCCAATGCGCTTTGCTCCGCCGAAAATGACAACCGTCAAAATACCGGCAACAGCCAAACCTGTCACCCAAACCGGAACACCTGCTGCCTGTAAGCAGGCGCCAGCAATGGCATTGCTCTGTGTCATGTTCCCCATTCCCAGGGAAGCAGCAATACAGAAAACAGCATATACCACTGCCAACGGCTTGGCACGCAGTCCATAGGCAAGATATGCCATGGGGCCACCAATTCGCTCCCCACGTGCATCCAACCTGCAATACTGCATCGCCAGCACATTTTCTCCGTACGTCAGCAGCATACCCAGTAAGGCAGATACCCACATCCAGAATACTGCACCTGCTCCGCCAATTTGCAAAGCAGCTGCAACCCCAATGATATTCCCCGTTCCCATTGCGGCGGCAAGTGCTGTAGAACACGTCTGAAACTGCGTCATGGTTCCAGCTGACCGCTGCGTTTGCTTCGGCTGGNCGCTGCGTTTGCTTCGCCTGCCGCAGCAAGCTCCCAACGGTACTGCGAAAAATACTCCGTACACACCGAATGGGAAAAAATCTGGTTCGAATGGTAAGATACCCGCCGGTTCCCAGCAGCAATACCAACAATCCATTCCCCCATACCCAATTGCTCCATTGTTCGATCATACCTGTACTCCTATTCGACAATCGTTTTGGAATTTTCACTTGACGAAACGCCTGTCAGTCGTTTATAATGAAAAAGCACAGGAAGTACGCTTCCTGCCCTCTGTCGCCTGTTCTACATCGTATGACCATTCGGCAGAGATTCAGAACGATTTTTTACAAGAGAGCGGTGATTTCTTTCATGCAAGACTATAGAGGCGATCGGCATGCCTTCTACACCATGGAACTGCTGCTTCCCATCGGATGCGCTTTGATCAGTCTGGTGCTGCTATTTGGCATTCCCATGCTGCTTCCGAGCTTTCCCCGGATTATCCTGCGGATTACAGTTGGTGTTTTGATTGCTGCAATTGGTGCTGTTATGCTGTTCTGGCTTCCGCTCTGGTTTCATAATTTATCCTATACCATCACGGAACAATGTATCGTCAAACAGAGCGGTGCGATCTTTCATCGGCAACAGGTCATTCTAACCGAAGCGCTGCAATTTAGCACCATCCTACAACTTCCCTTTGCACGCTATACCGGCATGACTTTCCTGCCGCTGCATGCTTACGGCGGAACTGTATTGCTGCTGTTTCTCAGCCCTTCTGATGCAGCTTCGGTCTGCAATTACCTATTCGATCACCTTTATCCAACCGACTCGCTTCCACCTGCTCCGGAGGATTCTCATGCGTCATGAACATCCCATTAAAATCCTGCGATACAGTGCAAAGAATCTCTGGCTGTTGATTTTTCCACTGCTGCGTGGATTACAGCTCTATCCGCTGCACTTGGTGAATCCGATGGAGTGGCTGCGGGGTGCCTGGTTCGATTTACTGGTAGCAGCAATGATCTTAGGATTTGGCGGTCTGCGCTGGTTTTTTTGCAGCTTTGCATTTCAGGAAAATTGCATCCGCTTCCAAAGCGGCATCCTGATGCGGCACGAGACAGAGATTCCCTGCGCCAACATCACCGTTGCAACAGAAGAACACGCTTTTTACCTGCGGCCGCTGCGGGCGGTACGGGTTCGCATTTACACAGCAGCCGGACAGTTTCCAGAAACCGACGTGCAGATTCTAATGCGAAAACACGATCTGCTGGAAATGAAACATCTTATTCCACTGATGCGTCCCATTTCTGCTCGCCCGCAGCAATATCGAACCAACTGGTTATTTCTATTTTTGTTTTCCGTGCTATTTTCCAGCAGCTTTTCCGGGGCTGCCTATGCAGCCGCCGTCATGATTCAAGGTGGACGCATTACCCGAGATTTGCTGACGGAATTGCAGCTGGAAGAACTATTCTGGGATGTCACCGATCAGGCAGCCTATTATTTAAACGGCATTCCGTTGGTGATTGTCGCACTGGGCGTCCTTATTTTTGCAAGCTGGTGCATTTCGTTTTTTGCCAATCTGCTCAATTACGGGAATTTTTCCCTACATCCAGGCAAGCAGCACGTCTCCATCCGAGCTGGTCTGCTGACCAAACGCCTGCATCATATCCGAAGCGGAACCGTAAACTATACCGACATCCGGCAAAATTTAATTATGAAGCTGTTTCATATGATGTCTGTGCATATCAACTGTCCCGGATACGGCAGCAACCGCACCGTTCTTCCTGTCCTGCTTCCGCTTTTATCCCGCAGTCAATTTCAAAATGTTCCAAAGGCCCTGATCCCCTATCAGATTCCGCAAAAGCAGGATCCCAAAACTGTCAGCTTTCGTGCACCACGCATCAAATCCCTGTGGCTTTATATTTGGCAGCCTACTTTGCTGCTGGCAGGAGTTTGCCTGCTGACACTGGGACTGCGGATTCTATTTCCGTTGTTTGACCGCATCATTGTTCCGATTGGGTTGATGCTGCTGATTCCATGCGCCTGGCTGCTGATTATCCGCTTGATTTCACTGTTTACCACCAAAATCCGCTGGGATGATACTGCAATCTACATGCAGTACAGCAATGGCATGACCTTTCACACCATCCTTGCCAAATGGGAACAGCTGGTACAAATAGAGCTTCGGCAAACACCTGGTCAGCGCCGCATGGGGGTCTGCCACATTACGGTTTTTTTCAACAGCCGAACTCCTACGCGTCATACCTTACGTGCGATGCCGCTTGCAGCTGCACAGGCACTTCTTACACAAGCACAACACCGAAAACATTAGAATATCCTGCAATTTACAAAGACATCCAAAGCCATTCTCTGGGTGTCTTTGTTTTTTTCCAAAAGAATTCTTCGGATTCGACGATGTCTCGTTCAAATTCCGCTTGACAAAGCAAGCAGAATCTGTTACACTGAACGTAGGAAAGAAGGTGACCGAATGCTGCATGCCATTGGTTCCAAAAAGGAATTGACGCAGTTGGCTTATTATCAGATCGTTTCGGACCTGTTGGAAAGCAATCCGGTTCAGGAACTGAAGCTTTATCGACACCATATCATGACAACACGATTTCAGCATTGTCTGAATGTTTCCTATTATAATTATACCATCTGCAAGTTTTTCCGGTTGGATGCTGTTTCTGCGGCTCGTGCCGGTTTGCTGCATGATTTGTATTTTTATGACACAAAAGCTTATCACCAAGATGCATCCTCCCATTCCCATAGCAAACACCATCCACTGGTTGCTCTGCAAAATGCACAAACGCTCATGCCGCTCAATGCAAGAGAAGCGGATATCATCGTCAAGCATATGTGGCCGCTGACCAAACGGATGCCGCTATACAAGGAAAGTTTTGTGATCGTTTTGGTTGACAAATACTGCGCAGTACTGGAATTTTGTATTCCAGGCGCAATCTGGCTGTTTCGAAAGCTGTTTCGCCGCAAAAAGGCGATCTCTTCCCTTTAAGAAATACTTCTCTGTTTCGGGAGCTTGCTGTTTGCAGGCTGAGAGGAATCGAACGAACGATTCGACCGTTTCACCTGATTTGGATAATGCCAACGCAGGGAATCCCAGGGCATCGCTTTACAAAATCGTAACGGGCATACTCGGATTTCGGGTATGCCCGTTTTTCACTAATCTTTTACCATCGAAAAGGAGCCGATCTTATGAAATTTTCTCCTGCCGCACTGCTGCTGTACGGCATTCCGTCTGCCACATACCAGACAGC
>FR899104.1:71649-91583 GCA_000437255.1 Ruminococcus sp. CAG:403 | reverse complement strand
ACTGGCAGCGCCGACCGTTCAATTCTGCAAGCAGCAGCACATTCCCTGCATCATCAATGACGACGCAGAAGCAGCAGCTCTGCTGCAAGCAGACGGTGTACACGTTGGGCAGTCAGACTGCTCCATTCAGCAAGCACGTGCCATCCTAGGCAAATCCGCCTGCATCGGCGTCAGTGCGCACAACTTGGAAGAAGCCCGGATGGCCCAGCAAGGCGGTGCCGATTACATCGGATGCGGCGCTGTATTTGGTTCTGCCACCAAACAGGATGCCACACCGCTTTCCAGAGAGACCCTGCGTACAATCTGCCAAGGTGTTTCCATTCCGGTGGTTGCCATCGGCGGCATCACAGCTCAGAACGTCCAGCAGCTCGCAGGGAGCGGCATCCAAGGCATTGCCGTTGTTTCTGCCATCTTTGGCCAGCCGGATAAAACAGAAGCCGCCCGGCAGATGCATCAGCTTGCAAATCAGGTCTGCGGAGGTGCGCAATGAACACCATACGAATTCCTGTTTTAACCATTGCTGGCAGCGACAGCAGCGGCGGCGCCGGCATTCAGGCAGACTTAAAAACCATGCTTGCCCGCACCGTCTATGGCATGAGCGCCATTACCGCTCTGACCGCACAAAACACAACCGGTGTACAGGGGATTCTCCCTGTACCAGCCGCTTTTCTCCAGCAGCAGCTGGAGGCAGTCTGCTCAGATCTTCCACCACAGGCTGTCAAAATTGGCATGCTTGCCAGCGCTGACCAAGTTCCGGTCATCTGCCAGGCAATCCGCACCTATGCACTGCGAAATATTGTAGTGGATCCGGTTATGGTTGCCACAACTGGTGCAACGCTCACCCAACAGGAAACCATCTGTGCCATGCAAGAACAGCTCTTTCCGCTTGCAACGCTGCTGACGCCCAATCTGGTGGAAGCAGAAGCCCTGCTGGGAACCACTATTACAACCTGCTCAGAAATGGAACAGGCTGCCAAACAGCTGGCAGCACGCTATCATACAGCTGTCCTGCTCAAGGGCGGACATCTCACAGAAGAAGCCACTGACATTTTATATGATCCGGAAACTGGACTGCATGCCTTTCCGGGCAAACGCATGCACACTGCCAATACCCACGGAACCGGCTGCACCCTTTCCTCTGCCCTTGCCGCAGAACTCGCAAAGGGACATTCCCTGCCGGAAAGTGTTCGTCTGGCAAAAGACTATGTTGCACAATGTATCGGGGCAGGTCTTGTACTGGGACACGGAAACGGCCCCATCTGCCACGATTGTATCATTTCACCACAGTAAAGGAGATTGAATCTATGAAAACTTACCACACCCAAATGGAAGCCGCCAAGCAAAACATTCTGACACCGCAGATGCAGACTGTTGCGGAACAGGAACACATGGACCCGGAACTGCTGCGGCAGCGTGTTGCAAAGGGCACCATTTGTATTCCTGCCAACATCCATCACACCGCCCTGCATCCGGAAGGCATCGGAAAAGGACTGCGCACCAAGATCAATGTTAATCTGGGCATTTCCGGAGACTGCGCCGACTATTCTGCGGAGATGGAAAAAGTCAAGCTGGCAATTGATTTTGGCTGTGAAGCCATCATGGATCTTTCCAACTACGGCAAAACCAGCACATTCCGCAAGGAACTGATTGCCATGTCTCCGGCAATGATCGGAACGGTTCCCATGTACGATGCAATTGGCTACTTAGAAAAAGACCTGATGGACATTCGGGCAGAAGATTTCTTAAAAGTATTAGAAGCACATGCCAAGGAAGGCGTGGACTTCCAGACCATTCATGCCGGCATCAATCGGCGTGCAGTAGAAGCTCTGAAGCGGGAATCCCGTACCACCAACATTGTTTCCCGCGGCGGTTCCCTGATCTTTGCCTGGATGGAAATGACTGGAAACGAAAATCCGTTCTATGAATATTATGATGATGTACTGGACATTCTGCGAAAGTATGATGTCACCATCAGCCTCGGCGATGCGCTGCGTCCCGGCTCCATTGCAGACAGCAGCGATGCCGCACAGATTTCCGAGTTGGTCGAACTGGGTGCACTCACCAAACGTGCCTGGGAACGGGACGTACAAGTTATGGTGGAGGGTCCCGGTCATATGGCAATGAATGAAATTGCTGCCAATATGGTGATGCAGAAGCGTTTGTGCCATGGTGCACCGTTCTATGTATTGGGCCCGTTGGTGACCGACATTGCACCGGGATACGATCACATCACCTCTGCCATCGGCGGTGCCATTGCAGCTGCCAATGGGGCAGACTTCCTCTGCTATGTCACACCAGCAGAACACCTGCGTCTGCCGGATGCACAGGATGTCAAGGACGGCATCGTTGCTTCCAAAATTGCAGCCCATGCAGCCGACCTGGCGAAGGGCATTCCCGGTGCCAGAGACATCGACAACCGCATGAGCGCTGCCCGGCAGCGGATTGACTGGGAAGGCATGTTTGCCTGCGCCATTGATCCGGGAAAGGCACGGGCTTATTTTGAAAGCCGCCCGCCGCAGGATCGCCATACCTGCTCCATGTGCGGAAAAATGTGTGCGATGCGTACCAGCAACAAGATTCTAAACGGAGAATCCATCACCTTCTGTGAACAGGAAAATCAGTAATCTGATTGCAATCAAAAACGATGCGGCTGGAAAAACAACCGCATCGTTTTTACATTCTGCTATTCAGAAGCAAGCAGAAGATGTTTTAAAAGCGCAAGATCAAAACCGTCAATGACACCGTCTTGGTTGAGATCAGCTTGCTGTTTCTGGTCATTGGTTAAGACGGAACGTCCTAGGAGGTAATCTTGCAAGAGGATGGTATCGGAAGAAGTGAGGGTTCCATCCGTATTGAGATCGCCTAATAGATTATTGTATTTTTCTATCGTAAATTCAACTGCATTACTCATTGATATGTCACTGCCAAATCTCGTATCCACATAAGCCTGATACGTTCCTTCTGGCAGATTTACAGAAAATGGATTAGATGCTCCCCATTCGATCAAATACGGATCTCCTTCCCATAAGGTTCCTTTCCATATCTTTACATCATATCCAGTTGCTCCATTTATAGCATTCCATGAAAACGTTGTTTCTGTTGAGGAATTTCCTGTTGTAACACTCAACACAGTTGATGGCAGCCCCTCATAATTCGGCACCCCATACCCAACAATAGAGGAGGCTCCCACTGAAACACTATGCCGTGCCACCTTATTGGAATAGTTTCCCTCAATGGTGTGAATGGTACTGCCCGAAACCGATTCTACAATTCCAACATGATAGCCGCTGTTGCTGCTGCTGGAAC
The DNA here is from genome assembly GCA_000437255.1 of Ruminococcus sp. CAG:403. Lineage (GTDB taxonomy): Bacteria > Bacillota > Clostridia > Oscillospirales > Ruminococcaceae > Ruminococcus_C. Next base: position 88,277 of record FR899104.1, on the reverse strand, counting down.
GAAAATAAATAATATCCCCACTTTGCGGCGTATAGCTGTTACCCTGCCAAACCTGCTGGCTTTTAAAGAAGTCCATGGCATCAATGGTTCCAGCCGTTCGCTTGATTACAGAAGAAGACACACCAGCCTGTTTGGCACACCATGCGATAAAGGACTGGCACCATGCATAACAATAAGACCCATCGATCTTGTATAAATCCACATTGTATTTCGTATAATTGTTACTGCCGGATATTGTTCCGTCCAAACTGCCTTCCCGATAACCAACTTGTGTCTGCGCAATGGCAACGATATCGGCTCGCTGATTACCGGTATTGGTATGCGTGTTTTCATATGCCGCCCCAACCGGAAACCCTGCGCACAGTCCCATTCCCATTACAACAGTAAGCACAACCGCCATCCATTTCACAAACCATTTTTTCCAAGAATCATACATAATACCACTCCTTTTTTTCATTTGAATCAATCATATATGATTGATTCTATCCTAATTATAATCTATTCAGATTATAATGTCAACCTTTTTCCGTCACATATGATACTATTTTCTAAAAAAAGGAGTCTCTTATATGTCATTCTACCAAAGGATCAGAGATTTGCGTGAAGATGCAGACAAAACACAGACGGATCTTGCTGCTTACCTCGGCACCACAGCACAGTACTACGGAAAATATGAAAAAGGAGAACGGGAAATTCCCTTTATGCGTGCCATTCAACTGGCTGAATTTTATGATGTGAGCCTGGACTATCTGGCAGGACGCACCAACTGCCGAACCGGGGGCACAGCCTCTGCACTTTCTCCAGAAGAAGCCACTATTCTAGAACAATATGCCGCCCTAACGGAACGCAACAAAGGAAAGCTGGAGCAATTCTTAGAGCAGCTCTATGAACGGCAAAAAAGCACTGCCTTTTATCCGGCGAACCCCTCCAACCATAATTTATAAGACCGATATCAACAAAACTGTTCGATGGATTTTGAAAGAAAATCCAGGAACCCTTTGCTTGATACCGGTTGTTTTTTTATTTGGCATCTTTTTTGAAAAAAGACTTGACAAACCCCAAAAAGCGTATTATAATTATTAGTAATGATTCCTAATAAAAGGAGCCTGTCATGAAAAACCGTAATACGATGCAAAGACGACTGGTCTTAGAAACCGTCCAGCAGCTGCAAACGCATCCCAATGCGGAATCCATTTATCAGGCTGTTGCTGCAAAACATCCGCAAATCAGCAAAGCAACAGTCTACCGGAATCTGAAACTACTGGCGCAGCAAGGTGCAATCCTGCATATTCCGCTGCCCAGTGATGCAGACTGCTACGACTTCAACATCAAACCGCACTACCACTTTCAATGCAGAATGTGTCACCGTGTGTTTGACGTTGCGCTTCCCTATCAGGAACAGCTTTGCAGTCTCGTGCAGACCAATCAAAGCGGGTTCCTGGTGGAACAGCATCAAATTGTTTTCAGCGGGATTTGTCCCGACTGCAACCAAAAAGCATCCGATTTGGACTGCGAACAATCAAAGGAATAGAACCCGTTTGCACGGCGTTCTGCCAACTACCCAAATTTATTATGGAGGTATTGTATCATGGAATTAAAAGGATCAAAAACAGAACAGAACTTAATGACCGCTTTCGCTGGTGAATCTCAGGCACGCAATAAGTACACCTACTTTGCTTCCAAGGCAAAAAAAGACGGCTATGTACAGATTGCCAAGATTTTTGAAGAAACTGCCAACAACGAAAAAGAACATGCAAAACTTTGGTTTAAGCTGCTCTGCGGCGGAGAAATCCCGGATACCGCTGAGAACCTGGCTGCTGCTGCGGAAGGTGAAAACTACGAATGGACTGACATGTACAAGGAATTCGCTGCCGTTGCCAAGGAAGAGGGCTTTGACCGCATTGCGTATCTGTTCTCTGCTGTCGGCGAAATTGAAAAGGCACATGAAGAACGTTATCGTAAACTGCTCGCCAATGTAAAAGACGGCTTGGTATTCTCCAAAGACGGCGACACTATCTGGGAATGTGCAAACTGCGGTCACATCTGTGTCGGCAAGAAGGCTCCGGAAGTCTGTCCGGTTTGTGCACATCCTAAGTCCTTCTTTGCAGTACGAGCAGAAAATTATTAATCCGGAAAGGAGTCTTCTCTTATGAAATTGAATTTTTATGTTTGTAAGCACTGCGGAAACATTATTACAACCGTAAAAGAATCCGGTGTTCCGGTTTCCTGCTGCGGAGAACCCATGCAGCCGCTGGTTGCCGGTTCTGTGGATGCTGCAAAAGAAAAACATGTACCGGTTGTAACGGTGAATGGTTCCGATGTTTCTGTTGCAGTTGGAAGCGTTACCCACCCTATGACACCAGAACATTTCATTGAATGGGTTGCCATCGAAACCAGCAACAGCACACAGATTCGCTACCTGTCAATTGATGAGCCGCCGATGGCTTCCTTCCATCTGACGGACGGCGAAACGTTGCAAACGGTTTATGCATACTGTAACCTACACGGACTTTGGAAATCTACCCTCTAAGAAGTTCGTATCCCTGACAGCAATCTCCTTGCTGTCAGGAAAAAGCTGTCAAAGAAGTTCGCTTCTGCGACAGCTTTTTCCTTGAATCAGAAAGGACACGCACTATTATGGAACATTTCCGTCGTATCTGCATCTTTCTCCGTGCCAAATGCATCCACAGCGGCATTCATATTCTTTCCCATTTGATTCTGCTGCTGCGATGGACGATTTACTCTATTTTGATTGGGCTGCTGGTTGGCGGCACTGGCATTCTCTTCGCCTTTTGCCTGAATCAGGTCACTGCATTCCGTACGCAGCATTCCTGGATGCTGTTCGGGCTGCCGCTCTGCGGTCTGCTGATCGTCTGGCTGTACCACATTTCCAAAAATGACAATGACAAGGGCACCAACCTGGTCATTGCAACCTTACAATCACAATCTGAAGTTCCCGGAAAAATGGCGCCGCTGATCTTTGTCTCCACCATTCTCACACATGCCTGCGGCGGATCTGCCGGACGGGAAGGCGCTGCCTTGCAGCTTGGCGGCAGCATGGGCAGCGTGCTGGGAAAATGGTTCCGCATTCCGGAACAGGATCGGCATATTGTCATCATGTGCAGCATGAGTGCTGCCTTTTCTGCTGTATTTGGAACACCATTGGCTGCCGCTATTTTTTCCATGGAAGTGGTCAGCGTCGGTGTTATGCAGTATTCTGCGCTGGTTCCCTGCACCCTGGCATCCCTTACTGCCTCTCATCTGGCTGCAACGGTACACTTGGAACAGGAAGCATTTCCGACACTGCAAATTCCATCCTTTCAAATTGGGACAGCACTCCTAGTCCTCTTGCTGGCTGTTTTATGTGCAGGCATCAGCATCCTCTTTTGCATGATCCTGCATCGAACCGGCGCATTGCTGCGCAGCAGGCTCCACAACGCCTATTTGCGCGTAGTGGCATCTGGTACTAGCATTGTCCTTTTGACGCTTCTGCTGGGTTCCAGAGACTATTTAGGAACGGGAATGTCGGTCATCAGTCGTGCGTTAACGGGAGAAGTTGTCTGGTACGCCTTTCTGATGAAGATGCTGTTCACCGCCGTTACATTAGGCGGCGGTTATAAGGGCGGAGAAATTGTCCCCTCTTTTTTTGTAGGCGCAACATTTGGCTGTCTGTTCGGTCAAGTCATCGGCTTCTCGCCTGCACTGTGCGCTGCACTCGGCATGGCAGCTGTTTTTTGCGGTGTTACAAACTGTCCGCTTACCTCCCTGCTCATCAGTTTTGAACTGTTTGGCATGGGCGGTGCCCCCTATTTCCTGCTGGTGATTGCAGTCAGCTACCTGCTTTCCGGATATTACGGACTGTATCAAACACAAAAATTTGCCTATTCCAAGTATAAGGATCGGTGGATCAACCGTTCTGCAAAAAAATAACCCATATCAGAAGCTTGTTCTACTTCCAATATGGGTGTTCTGCCTGACAGAATTGCTTCTGTCAGGTATTTTTATGGTTACTGGAACTGATAAACTGCAACATTCTCAAAACCATCCAGCAAATGATTCATCTTCCGGAATGCAATGGCCGTTCCCTTTGCCACACAATGCAGGGAATCTTTTGCAATGACACACTTGACCTGCAAAGTCCGTTCAATCAGCTTCCGCAGTCCGCTTAGCATAGCGCCACCGCCTGCCAGCAGGACTCCATTCTCATAAATATCACCAACCAGCTCGGGCGGTGTTTCCTCCAGAACCAGTTTAATGGCTTCCAGAATCTCTGCAATTTCATCCTCAACCGCTTCAAACAGCTCCACTTCGCTGATTTCCACCATTTCCGGCATACCGCTGACTAGATTTCGTCCCTTGACCCAGGCCGTAATATCCTCCCGTGGATCGTAGAGATTGGTCAATTCAATCTTAATGCGCTCTGCAGTACGTGCGCCAATCAGCAGCTTGTACTTGGTCTGCATATATCGAATGATGGCCTGATCCAGCGTGTTGCCTGCCACTTTAATGGAATGAGACGTAACCAATCCATTCATAGAAACAATGGCAACATCCGTTGTACCACCGCCGATGTCTACAATCATGTTGCCTCTTGCCTTGCCAATGTTGACACCAGCACCGATCAATGCTGCAATCGGCTCATCAATGAGATATGCCTTTCGGGAACCAGCACTCATAGCTGCTTCCACCACTGCACGCTTTTCTACATCCGTAATAAAGGACGGCACGCAGATGATAATCCGGGGCTTTACCAAATGATGCCCGGTTACCTTCAAGATGAATTCCTTAATCATGTAATGCGTCATCTGATCATCCGAAATAACACCATTGGCAAGCGGCTGAATCACCTCAATGAATTCCGGCGTTTTTCCAATCATGTCATAGGCACGTTTTCCGACTGCTAAAATAGACTTATTTCGTTTATGATAGGCAATGGCAGAAGGTTCGCTGAGCACAACACCCTTCTTGCCAATGGTGATGACGGTATTTGCCGTTCCCAAATCAATTCCAATATCCGTTGTTGCCATGAATCAATCGCTCCTTTTCTATGTTCCAAATGGCAAAAGACCATCCTATTTGCTTCTCTCTACCTCTATCCACCAAAATCCAGCAGTTCCTGCTGTGTAGCTGGCTGCGTCAGCATCTGTTTCAGACAAGTGTATCGATTGGTTCGCCGATTGTTATCCACCATCTGGTAAATAATCTTCTGCGACCCAATCAAAATCAATAGCTTTTTGGCACGTGTCACTGCTGTATACAACAGGTTCCGATAATATAGTTTTTGAAAGCCACCCAAAAGCGGAATAATAACGGCTTCGAACTCACTGCCTTGGCTTTTATGAACAGTAATGGCATATGCCAATTCCAGCTGTTCCAACTGATCGAACAGATACACCGTCCTTCTTCCGTCAAAGTCTGTTACCACTTCCCGTGTTTGTTGATTAATCATAAGAATCCGACCAATGTCTCCATTGAAAATGCCGGTTCCAGAATTACCGTCTTTGTGCCAAACAATGTCATAATTGTTCTTGGTCTGCATGATTTTGTCGCCTTCCCGGAATGTGTACAAAATCGACTTCACTTCCTGCCGTCCCTTCTGCGGCGGATTCAAGCGCTGCTGGAGCGCACGATTCAATTCAATCACACCCAACACACCTTTCCGGGAAGGGGAAATTACCTGAATATCCTCTGTTGGGGAATATTGGTACGCCTTTGGCAAACGAACTTGTACCAAATCCAGCAGCAGCTTGGTAACATCCTCCGGTTTTAACCGCTGAAAAAAGAAAAAGTCACTGTTTTTCTGTGTCAAATCCGGATAGGTTCCCTGAATGATCCGGTGTGCATTCGTTACAATACTGCTCTGCTGCGCCTGCCGAAAAATTTGCTTTAGTTCAATAGTTGGCACAGCACCGCTGTCAATCAGATCTTTTAGCAGATTTCCAGCACCGACAGAGGGCAGCTGATCGCTGTCCCCTACCATAATCAGCTTGCAGCCCAACCGCAACGCACGCAGCAAGCTTTCAAACAGCAGCACATCTACCATAGACATCTCGTCCACCACCATTACATCACATTGCAGCGGATTGGCAGCATTGTGCAGAAAACGTGTACCGCCGGTCATATCAAATTCCACTTCCAGTAAGCGATGAATGGTCTTGGCCTCATAGCCGGTTAAATCCGAAATACGCTGCGCTGCCCGTCCGGTTGGCGCTGCAAGCATTACACGATACCCTTGCTTTTCATTCAACGCAATCATAGCGTTAAGTGTCGTAGTCTTTCCGGTTCCGGGGCCTCCTGTTAAAATCAAAATACCACGGGAAAGTGCGGATACAATGGCCTGTCGCTGTAACGTTTCATAGTGAATTCCGGTTTCTACTTCCTGTTGATCGATCATTTTCTGAAAATTTTCGTTGTCTTCCGGCGAACTAAAATCCTGAATGACGGTGATCCGATCGGCAATGTACCGCTCTGCCCGGTAATAGTCTGCTAAGTAAACAAACTCCCGTTCCCGTTTGCAGTATTCCACAATGACCTGCTCATTTCTTGCTTCCTGATAGGCATCATAAAAGGCACTTTCAGATACGTTCAGGCACTCACATACCTTCGGCTGTAGCCGATCCAGCGGCAAGCAAGTAAACCCATTCTGGGTATTATGCTGCAAAATAAAAACAATTCCAGCAGCAATCCGCTGCGGAGAATCGGGATCCAAATGCATGTCCTTTGCCAGCGCCTCCACCTTATGAAAGTCCAGCTCCACACCGGAAGTACAAAGCAAATAGGGATTGGCAGAAACCATTTCAATGGTTCCGGCACCCCACTTTTTATACGCACGCATGGCATATTTCGAAGCAATTCCATAGGCAGATAAAAATGTCATAATAGAGCGCAATGCAAAAATCTGCTGCACTTCCTGTGCAATGGATTCGCATTTTTTCGGAGAAATTCCACGAATTTCCATCAGTCGAGTCGGTTCTTTTTCCATAATCTCCAAGGTACGGTCTCCGAATGCCTCTACAATTTTTCGTGCCAGAGAGGGGCCGATTCCTTTAATGGCACCAGAGGACAAATATCGCTGAATATTCAGTGCATCTGCCGGCAGTGTCCGTTCGCAGTAATACGCTCGAAATTGCTCTCCGAATTTCGGATGCGATGTAAATTCTCCATCCAGGGAAAGGCGTTCGCCTTCTTCTAGATCGCCCAATTCCCCCACCACAGTAATCATGGAATCATTGGCATTTAAGTCCAATACAATATAGCCATTCTCTGCATTGCGGAACAGAACTGTCTCCACAACACCCTCCAGATGAATGGAATGGTTCTCCACTGGCGCACGCCTCCCTTCTGCTGTAATTGCTTCGATCTCTATATTTTTCTATTATACAATCTTTTTTGACAAAATGCAATCACTTTTCTGCTTCTTCCAAAATTTTTGTAAATTCTTCTGCCGTACAATAGGTAAAATTGGGGTGATGCAAACAGAGCTGCCGACACTGCGCCGCAGGCTCCACATGCGCATTGACATTCACGACATAAACATGTGCGATCAGATCGTTGTCCATCCAGCAAATATCCCCCATCAGCCGCTTGAGCTGCTGCGGTGCTTCCTCATGATCCCGATACAGCGGATACACCGTAAACAATGCAGCTGGACGTTCTTCCTTTCGGGTGACTTCTGCAATGCGCAGCCCCAGAACAAGCACTGCCATTCCACCCAAAAGCACTGCCAGCGCAATCCATATGATCTGCATGGCGTTTCTCCTTTCTTTTTCTTCATTTTATGCAGAAATTGGAAGAAGCGTGCGATCCATTCCAAATCATATTTTGAAACGGCGCAATCATTGCACTATATTGCAATTTATTTTTACTTGCAATTTTAATTATATTTTTTCAATTTATTTTTCGCTACAATAAAAGAAGAATCCTTTGTACTGAATCCTTACAAGAAAGGAGGCACTTTATTCATGTTCGAAATCAAAAAGCCAACCTCTTCCAATAAAACAATCCGCATGCCGGATCTGTTAATCGACAAATTGGAACAACTTGCATTTGATCACGATATTTCTTTCAATCAACTGGTCATCCAGTGCTGTGAATATGCACTGGAAAACCTAGATCTTTCCAGTGAGGACGATACGTCCAATCAATAAATCAAAAAGGGAAGCGTACTCGACCGCTTCCCTTTTCTTTTTATAGAATGTTCCCATAAAATACTGGTGCGAATTTTATGGGAACACCCGCTCAATTATTCTTATAAATGCAACTGTTGCTTACGCTGTACCCGTTGCATCAATAAGCAGCCAATCCCCATGGAGACAAATTCTGCAATCGGAAATGTCCACCAAACCAACCAGGCACGTTCTGGATCGGAACGAGCAACCTGTGCAAACAGCCATGCAACCGGCAATACAAACAGCATCTGTCGGCAAATTGAAATCAACAGGGATTCCAAGCCACCGTCCAACGCCTGAAAAATGCCCTGAAACGTGATATTGGTTCCAGCGAACAAAAAGCTCAGAGAAATAATCCGCATTGCCTGTAGACAGAGTGTTTCTGTTTCACCGGACAATCCAAATAACCTTGCAAACGGAGCGGCAAGTCCCTCTACCAACAGCGTACCTGCCAGCATCAAAATCCATGTGTAAAGCAGCCCGTAACGAATTCCATAGCGAATCCGGGAACGGCTGTGCATACCATGGTAGAAGGAAAGCACTGGCGTAATCGCATCCCGCAGACCAAAAGCTGCAAACAAAATGAACTGCTGAATTTTATAATACAGCCCATATGCTGTTACCATTGCACTGCTGACACTTCCCAAAATCAGATTCATTCCATAGGTCATCACAGACATCAGTGCTTGTGCTAGAATAGCAGGCAAACCAATGGCATAGATTGCTTTGATCAAACTGCAGTTTGGTTTCCAGTTACGCAAATGATTGGAAATCTGCCGATTCACCTTGCAATGAAAGAGCACGGCTAAAACAAACGAAAGAATTTGTCCAATTACAGTTGCATAGGCAGCACCGGCGACGCCTAACTCCGGAAATCCACACCAGCCATAGATTAAAATGGGATCCATTACGATGTTACAGACTGCGCCTGCAATTTGTGCAATGGTGGAAAACAATGGATTGCCGCAGGCTTGCAGCAACTTTTCATAGATTGAGAAAAAGACAATGCCAATCGAACAAAGGCAGCAAATTCGCAAATAAGTGATTCCCATTTCTGCAATTTTTGCATCTCTAGTCTGCGAATGAATATACGGTGCTGTCCCCAATAAGCCAAACAGCACAAATACAACCACAATCACCGTTGCCAGAAACAGTCCATTTCCGGCAACCAGACTCGCCTTTTCCGAATTGCCTTGTCCCAAACTCTTGGAAACCAGGGCATTGACACCAACACCTGTTCCAATGCTAATGGCAATCATCAGCATCTGCATCGGAAAAGCAAGCGTCAGAGCATTCAAAGCGTCCTCCCCACCCTGCTTCATATTGGAAACAAATGCGCTGTCTACGATGTTATACAATGCCTGCAATACCATGGAACAAATCATGGGGATTCCCATTTTTAATAAAATTTGATGCGGTGGCGTGGTACGCATTTTGTTTTTCTTGTGTGTTTCTTTGGCAGAGTTTTGTGCCATTGTGCTTCATCATCCTTTCTAGAATCCACTTATGAGCAGATTCTGTACCAAAAAGTGCATAAAAAAAGATGTGCAGCAACCCACGATTGGACTTACGCAGGTTTGCTACACATCTTCTTCTATTCTATTTCATTTTTCAGATCTTGTCAAAGGGCATTTTGCACAAAATCGATTAGTCCTTGACAATCAGACTCTTACCAGTCATTTCTGCCGGCTGTTCCAGACCCATTACTTGCAGAATGGTCGGTGCAATGTCAGCCAGCACGCCGCCTTCCCGCAGCTTGCAGTCTTCTCCAACTACAATAAACGGAACCGGGTTGGTGGTGTGTGCGGTAAACGGAGAGCCATCTGCTTCCAGCATCTTATCGGCATTTCCATGGTCTGCTGTAATCAGTGCAACGCCGCCCTTTTCCTGGATTGCAGTTACCATTCTGCCAACGCAGGTATCCACTGCTTCTACTGCCTGAACAGCTGCCTGCATAATGCCGGTATGACCAACCATATCGCAGTTCGCATAGTTCAGAATGATAACATCATACTGATCGGATTCAATTGCCTTTACAACTGCATCTGTCACCTCATACGCACTCATTTCCGGCTTCAAATCAAAGGTCGGAACATCCGGAGACTGAATCAGAATACGATCTTCGCCTTCAAAGGTCTTTTCTTCTCCGCCATTGAAGAAGAAAGTAACGTGTGCATATTTCTGGGTTTCTGCAATACGCAGCTGTGTCTTGCCGCACTTGCTCAGGTATTCGCCAAGTGTCATTCTCAATTCTTCCGGCGGATAAGCAACGGATACATTCGGCATGGAAGCATCATACTGTGCCATACAAACGAAATGAACCGGGAAGTATCCCTTCTTCCGGGTAAAGCCGCTGAATGCCGGATCTACAAAGGTTCTGGTCAGCTGACGCGCACGGTCTGGACGGAAGTTAAAGAAGATCACGCTGTCACCTTCCTGAATGGTACCAGCCGGATCAATAACAGTCGGCAGCATAAATTCATCGGTGACTTCCTTGGCATAGGAATCCCGAATTGCCTGTACCGGATCGGTACCAGTTTCCCCTTCACCAGAAACCATGGCATCATATGCCTTTTCCACACGATCCCAGGCATTGTCACGATCCATTGCATAATACCGACCGGAAATGGTTGCGACTGTTCCGACACCAATTTCCTGCATTTTTGCAACGGCTTCTTCCATGAATCCAGCTGCGGAAGCCGGTGGTTCATCACGGCCGTCCAGGAATGCGTGCACATAAACCTTCTTCAAACCGTTTTTCTTTGCCATTTCCAGCAAACCATACAGATGTTCCATATGACTGTGGACACCGCCCGGAGAAAGCAGACCCATCAGATGCAGCGCACTGTCTTTCTTCTTGCAGTCTTCCATAGCAGCCAACAGCGCCGGATTGGAGAAGAATACGCCATCCTGAATGTCCTTTGAAATCTTTACCAGAAGCTGGTAAACAATTCGACCTGCGCCGATATTCGTATGACCAACCTCAGAGTTTCCCATCTGTCCATCCGGCAGACCAACATCCAGGCCGCTGGCACCGATCAAGGTATGCGGTCCCTGCAAATAGCGCTCCAGATTCGGCTTCTTTGCAGCACGAATGGCATTGCCATAGTCAGAAGGATTGTAGCCGAAGCCATCCATAATAATTAAAGCAACCGGTTTCTTGCTCATCTTTGTACAACTTCCTTTCATTTCCAGAAACGGGCGGTAAAATGCCGCCCGTTTTTCTAGTATCGTTCTTCTTAATGCAACTGCTTACTTAGAAGCTTCTGCCAACAGAACGCCAAACTTTTCTGCAACCAGAGAAGCGCCGCCGATCAAACCGCCGTCAATGTTTTCCTTTGCCAGCAGTTCTGCACAGTTCTTTTCATTCATGGAACCACCATACTGAATGGTCATACCATCCGCAGTTGCCTGATCGTACAGACCAGCAACTGTTGCACGAATGAATGCACAAACTTCTTCTGCCTGTTCTGCTGTTGCAGTCTTACCAGTACCGATTGCCCATACCGGCTCGTAAGCAATTACAATGCGCTTTACCTGTTCTGCGGACAGACCATTCAGCGCAACCTTTACCTGCTTTGCAACGACTTCTTCTGTGATGCCCAGTTCCCGTTCGGACAGCAGTTCGCCTACGCACAGGATAACCGTCATGCCAGCTTCAATTGCAGCAGTGGTACGCTTGTTTACAGTTTCATCGGTTTCGCCGAAGTACTGTCTCCGTTCAGAGTGACCAACGATAACATACTTAACGCCCATTTCAGTCAGCATATCAGCAGAAATTTCGCCAGTGAATGCACCGCTCTTTTCGAAGTGTACGTTTTCAGCGCCAACTTCGATGTTGGTACCTTCTGTCAAACGCAGTGCAGTTTCCAGATTGGTAAACGGTACACAGATGATTACACCACAAGTCTTATCTGCGGCAATCGGCTTCAGTGCTTCGATCAGCTCAGCAGCTTCCTTGCGGTTCTTATTCATTTTCCAGTTACCAGCAATAATTGCTTTTCTCAATGTCTTATTCATGACAATTTCCTCTTTTCTTTTTCTCCGATCTGTTTGTATCGGGGATGTAATCTCTCATTTCATGGGAAGCTTGATTCTTACTTCCGTTGTGACTGCCGATCACAATGCCTTTGGAGAACGGCATATAGAGCATACCAGCAACGAGTCCGCACAATGCACCCAGTACAAAGGCTGCAATTGGATTTTGGAACGCTTCTTTTCCTGCACGCTGTACCCTGCATTTTCTCATGACGTTCATCCTTTCTTCGAACAACACAAACGGAGGAGGTCCGCCCAAGCAGACTCCTCCCGTGTGTATGAAATCTTACTTCTTGTCAGCGATTGCTGCAACACCCGGCAGAACCTTACCTTCCAGGTATTCCAGGGATGCGCCGCCGCCAGTAGAAATGTGGCTCATCTGATCAGCAAAGCCCAGCTGCATAACAGCTGCTGCGGAATCACCGCCGCCAATGATGGTAGTCGCATCGGTATCAGCCAGTGCCTTTGCAACTGCAATGGTACCCTTGCTCAGAGTCGGGTTTTCAAATACACCCATCGGTCCGTTCCAAACAACTGTCTTTGCGGACTTTACAGCATCTGCAAACAGAGCCTGTGTCTTTTCGCCGATATCCAGACCCATACGATCTGCCGGGATTTCGTGAGAAGAATAAGTTGCTACTTCAATCGGCGCATCAATCGGATCCGGGAATTCCTTTGCTACAACGGTATCGATCGGCAGCAACAGTGTCTTGCCGTTTGCCTTTGCCTTATCCAGCATTTCCTTGCAGTAATCCAGCTTGGTATCATCTACCAGGGAGGTACCAACTTCATAGCCTTCTGCCTTCAGGAAGGTGTATGCCATACCGCCGCCAATAATCAGCGTATCGCACTTTTCCAGCAGGTTTGAAATAACATTCAGTTTATCTGCAACCTTTGCACCGCCCAGGATTGCAACGAACGGGCGAACCGGATCTTCTACCGCATTGCCCAGGAACTGAATTTCCTTCTGCATCAGGTAACCAACTGCTGTGGTATCTACGAACTTTGTAACACCAGCAGTAGAAGCATGTGCACGATGTGCGCTGCCGAATGCGTCCATTACGAATACATCTGCCAGAGAAGCCAGTTCCTGGCTGAATGCTTCGCCATTCTTAGTTTCTTCTGCGCCACGGAATCGTGTGTTTTCCAGAACGATAATTTCGCCATCCTGCATTGCATTGACTGCTTCCTTTACGGAATCATCAACAACTCGATCGGAAGGTACAAATGTTACCTTTGTATCAACCAGTTCAGCCAGTCTTGCAGCAGCCGGAGCCAGAGAGAACTTTGCTTCCGGGCCGTTCTTCGGCTTGCCCAAGTGTGAGCACAGAATTACCTTTCCGCCGTCTGCAACCAGCTTCTTGATGGTCGGCAGTGCAGCCTGAATTCTGTTGTCATTGGTAATTACGCCATCCTTCATCGGTACGTTAAAATCAACACGTACCAGGACACGCTTTCCCTTTACATTGATGTCATCTACTGTTACTTTACTTAATCCAGCCATTTCTTTAACATCCTTTCAGGTAGAAAAATTATCTCGGTGTGCAACACACCATACAAGAATTATTGTACACTATTTTTTGAAATTTTGCAAGCGCTTCCGCTAATTTTTGCAAAAAAAATTGGATTCTGTATTGCATTCACAAAAAACCAGCAGAAAAAGGTTCCGATTGCAGGAACTTTTTCGTGCTGGTCATGCTTTGTTTTTCTTTTATTCAAAAAGGTTGCCGGATTCTATTCTGCCGCACTGGTTTCCTCTGTGCTGGTGCTCTCATCAGCTGGCTGACTGGATGCAGCGGCCGTACTGCCAGAAAGCTGACAGGTTACAATAAAGCCATCCATATTATTTCCCGAAATGGTATAGGACTGACAAGACGGAATGGCAACATCTGTCGTTCCAGATTCATTTGCCTTGACGTAGAACACCGCATACTCTGCATCCCCAACGGTAATAGAAAGCGGTTGTGTATCGGGAGTATACGCTTTGACAGCTTCTGCATATTCTTCCAGGCAAAGGTTATTCTGCGTCATATAGACTGCATGCGGAATGCCAACATAACGGAAAATATGGGTTCGGCTGCTGCGGTTGGTGACGGATTCTTTTTCTTCCGGAAAGCGCAGGGCAAAGCCGTAATTCGGCGCATTTTCTGCAAACCAAGCATAATCACCAGTTGCGGAATAGTAGTTGGTACCGCCGTCTGTCGGCATCTGCAAGCTAAAGGAGCGACCGGTATTATAATCAGAGCAGCCACCCTTTGGAACATCCTTATCGTTGGAATCGCTTGCATATCGACTGTCCTGATCTTCCTTGGTTCGATAGCCGCCGATTACCCGCAGATCGGAATGTCCAGTTGCCTTGGAGAACGCTTCCATCAGGTCATTCAAGTGTCCGATTACAGTTGCATCCAAAGAGACAACCATATCACTGGTTTTGTAGTATTCATTTGCATTGTCATAAATAGGAACAATGGAAACATCATCAGACGGGAAGGTGTAAGCATACTGGTCGTTTACGACAACCAAATCCCCTGCATGTACCTGTGCAGCATCTACGGAAACGGTAGAAGCTGCTTCCATTGGAGCAGATTCTGACTCCTCCGATGTTTCTGCCGAATCGGAACCTTTCGAACTATCCGCTAATTTCTCGGAAGTTGCTGCCTTGGCACCAGTTGCCGACTGCTTAGAGGAAGCATTCTTTCCGCTGTTTCGAGTGGCACAGGACACAATCAAAACGATCAGCAGCACAAATAGCAGCACCACCAATAAAATACGGTCATACCGAATCTTTCTCTTTTTCGCATGGCTGTAAGGACGTGGAGCTGTTCCGGTTTGATTTTTAGAAGGTGCAGCTTGTGCAGACTTTTTTTTATTATTCTGAGAACGTTGCTTAAAATCTGGCAATTTGAAATTCAATGGTTTCATAAATGTAACGAGTCCTTTCCCAAAAATCGGAATATTCCTTATTTTATGGTAACACAAAAACGGGATTTTGTAAACTCTTTTCTAGGCAAAACAGCACATACACCAGATTTCCGCATCTTTTTTTGTACAAAAATGCCACATTTCGCAAAAGCAGCAGGATTTTCCGAAAACAATCGAAAAAACATCTTGACAAGTTTCCTTTCATATGGTATGATAAAAAAGCCGCTTGGATTCAGGAACCATTCAAAGAAACGAGTTTTCGTTCTCCTGAAACAGCGAGTTTTTAGAAAAAGGCAGGTGCTATGATAGCATGTATGCAGTTATTGAAACAGGTGGAAAGCAGTACCAGGTAAAGCCGGGTGATGTCATTTTCATCGAAAAGCTGAACGTAGAAGCTGACAGCGAAGTTGTATTTGATAAGGTAATCGCTGTAAATGCAGACAATGGTCTGACCGTAGGCGCTCCTTACGTAGACGGTGCTACCGTTCGTGCAACCGCACTGAAGAACGGCAAGGCAAAGAAGATTACCGTTATGACGTATAAGCCGAAGAAGGGCGAAAAGAAGAAGCAGGGTCACAGACAGCCGTATACACAGGTTAAGATCGAAGCAATTCAGGCATAATGATCCACGCTTGTTTTCAAGAACAACAACAATCCCTTGTCGGGGTTTCCATTTGCGGACATGCTGCTTATGCGGATGCAGGACAAGATATTGTCTGTGCCGGTGTTTCCAGTGCCGTTCGCTTGACTGCTAATTTGATGACGGAATGTTTCCAGATTCCTGCTGTGGTTACCGTGGCAGAGAATGAGATTCAAATTCAGCTGCCGAGCAGTGCCCGTACCCAAAATGCGGTACGAATTTTAAACGGTTTGTTGCTGGAATTGCAGCAAATTCAAGCAGAATTCCCTGACTATCTCGAAATTGAACACATGGAGGTGTCAACATCATGTTAACGATTAGCTTACAGTTTTTTGCACATAAGAAAGGTTCTGGTTCTACTAAGAACGGCCGTGATTCCGAGTCCAAGAGACTGGGTGTGAAGCGTGCAGACGGTCAGTTTGTAAAGGCTGGCAACATCCTGGTTCGCCAGAGAGGCACACACATTCATCCGGGCGAAGGCGTTGGAATCGGTTCTGACGATACCCTGTTCGCAACCGTAAATGGTACTGTAAAGTTTGAGCGGGTTGGTCGTGACCGGAAAAAGGTTAGCGTTTACGCTGCACAGTAAGAATCTGGTTCTTACAACTGGTTCTACCGATTGTCAAACGATTGGTAGCAGAAACCATCCATGCAATGGATAGCTTCTAAAAAGGAACGAAATCCCGAGCCTGTGCTTGGGATTTTCTTTATCATAGGAAACAGCTCCGGCTCGTTTCCGCCGATTCAATAAAGGATGAAATCATGTTTGTAGATCAAGCGAAAATCAAAATCAAAGCCGGAGACGGCGGAGACGGCGCAGTCTCCTTTCATCGAGAAAAATATGTGGCAGCCGGTGGACC
>FR899104.1:62348-71641 GCA_000437255.1 Ruminococcus sp. CAG:403 | reverse complement strand
GGCAGCCGGTGGACCGGACGGCGGAGACGGCGGAAAAGGCGGCGACATCATCTTTCAGGTAGACGATAACTTCTCCACGCTGATTGACTTCCGCTATCAAAGAAAATATGTGGCACAGCGAGGGGAAAATGGCGGTGCTCGGAATTGTACCGGAAGAAGCGCACCGGATCTGATCATTCGGGTTCCCCGTGGAACCGTGATCCGCAACGCTGCAACGGGCCGGATTATGGCAGACCTCTCTACCGATGAACCAAAGGTTCTGGCAAAAGGCGGTCGCGGCGGAAAGGGAAACATTCACTTTGCCACCTCTACCCGTCAAATTCCACGTTTTGCAAAGCCTGGCTTCCCGGGAGAAGAATTTGAAGTCACCTTGGAACTCAAGCTGCTGGCTGATGTCGGACTTGTAGGATATCCAAATGTTGGAAAATCCACGCTGATTTCTGTAGTCAGCGCTGCTAAACCGAAAATTGCCAATTACCATTTCACAACCATTACCCCTGTATTGGGCGTGGTACGTGTAGCGGAAGAACAGTCTTTCGTCATGGCAGACATTCCCGGTTTGATTGAAGGTGCCAGCGATGGCGTTGGATTGGGACATGAGTTCTTACGGCACGTGGAACGCTGCCGCTTAATCATCCATGTTGTGGATGCATCCGGCATGGAAGGACGAGATCCGATTGAAGATTACGAAACCATTCAAACAGAATTGGAACGCTTCAGCGAAGATCTGGCAAAACGTCCGCAGCTTCTTGCCGCCAACAAGTGTGATCTTGCCACACCAGAACAAATTGATCGCCTGAAAGCATATGCAGCGGAAAAAGGCATCCCCTTCTTCCCCATCTCTGCTGCTACCACCCAGGGAACCGCAGAATTGGTACAGGCAACTGCAAGTCGTCTTGCAGAACTTCCGCCGATTTTGGAATTCCAGCCGGATCCCATTACACCGGAAGAACTGGAACAGGAGGCTTCCCTGCACGAAAAATTCGATGTTGCAGTGGAAGATGGCATCTATTATGTGGATGCAAAGTGGCTGGAACCCATCCTCCGTACCGTCAATATGGAAGACTATTCTTCCCTGCAATACTTCCAGCGTGTTCTGCGCAACAGCGGAATTATTGCACGTTTGGAGGAAATGGGGATTCAGGAAGGTGATACTGTTGACATTCTGGGCTTTGAATTTGACTTTGTATCCTAAGAAAGGGGCGGCAAAATGAACACAATTTGCACCCCACAGGAAGCCAAACAGTATAGTCCGCTGGCATTGGCCTTTCTGGGCGATAGTGTATATGAAGTGATGATGCGGGAACACCTCTTGCTGCACGCAAACATGCCTGCTGGGCAGCTGCATGCGGCAAAGATTCAAAAAGTCTGCGCTGCTTATCAGGCTGCCGCCGCTGATCGCATCCAAACCATTCTTTCCGAAGAAGAAGCAGCCATCTACCGAAGAGGCCGCAATGCAACCGGGAATGCCATTCCCAAGCATGCTTCCTGTTCCGATTACCGAAAGGCAACCGGATTGGAATGTCTGTTTGGCTATCTGCATGTCCTGAAGCGGCAGGATCGGTTAACCGCTATTTTTCAATATATTTGCGAAACAGAACCACAGGAATAGGAGGGATACCCATGTCAGGGCATTCAAAATGGAATAATATCAAACGAAAAAAAGAAGCGACAGATGCCGCTAAGGGAAAAATCTTCACCAAAATCGGACGGGAAATCACCGTTTGCGTTAAGGAAGGCGGTGCAGACCCTGCCAGCAATGCCAAACTGCGTGATTTGATTGCAAAGGCAAAGTCCAATAACGTCCCCAACGACAACATCGAACGTGTCATCAAGAAAGCGGCTGGTGAAGGCGACAAAAACAATTATGAAACCATCATCTATGAAGGCTACGGCCCCAATGGTGTTGCTGTGATTGTCGATTGTCTGACCGATAATAAGAACCGGACTGCCGGTGATATCCGTCACTATTTTGATAAGTTTGGCGGCAACCTGGGCACATCTGGCTGTGTTTCCTTCCTGTTCTCTCAGAAGGGCATTGTTCTGATTGAAAATACCGGTCTGGATGAAGATACGGTCATGGAGGACTGCTTTGAATTCGATGCAGATGATCTGTCTGTGGAAGACGATTTCATCGAAGTTTCCTGCGAACCAGCTGCCCTGCGTGGACTGCGGGAAGGATTGACTGAAAAGGGTTACCATGTTGTTTCCGCAGAAGTGGAACAAATTCCGTCCACTTACACCACACTGACCGACCCGGATCAGATCAAGAAGATGAATCTGCTGCTGGAACATCTGGAAGAAAATGACGACGTACAAAATGTATATCATAACTGGAATATGCCAGAAGATGATGACGAATAACCCATCAATGATACCGCAGGCGTATCTGTTACAGGATGCGCCTGCTTCTTTTTCTCTAAGAACCTGTCTGCGTTCAGCAGAAAACAGGTTTGAATCTGGCGAAAGCACGGACTCCATCTTGTCCAACCATTTTCCACCTATTTAACACGATTCGATGAAATTCGTACTTTCATAGAAAGGAACGCAATATGCAATTTGAAGCACTCCCACTCTCCCCGGAAGTTTTACAAGCCGTGGAACAATGCAACTTTACAGAAATGACAGAAATTCAAGAAAAAGCCATCCCCCTTCTCCTCAGCGGAAAGGACGTCATCGGAAAATCCAATACCGGAACCGGAAAAACAGCTGCTTTCAGTATCCCGATTATTGAGCAAATTGATCGAGATGCCTGCGATTTTGTATGCGCACTCATCCTCTGCCCTACACGAGAACTTGCCATGCAGGCTTGTGAGGAAATTCAGAAGTTTTCTCGCTTTAAAAAGTGGGTAAAGCCCACAGCTGTCTATGGCGGCTCCAGCATGGAACGGCAGATTTCTGCTCTGAAGCGCGGTGCCAATATCGTAGTAGGTACTCCAGGACGAGTTCTGGATCACCTGCGTCGGCGCACTCTAAAATTACAAAACCTGCAAACCATCGTTCTGGACGAAGCAGACGAAATGCTGAACATGGGCTTTCGGGAGGATATTGAAGCCGTTTTGGAACAGACTCCGCCGCAGCGGCAGACCGTTCTCTTCTCCGCAACCATGCCGCCTGCAATTCTCGCCATTACCAAGCAGTACCAGACTGATCCGGAACTGGTGCAGATTGCAAGTGCACACCGAACCGTTGATACCATTGCGCAGTATCAAGTCAGCGTACCAATGGGACGGAAAACCGATGCGCTGCACCTGCTGCTGCTTGCCAAGCAGCCTGCCTCTTCCATGATCTTCTGCAACACCAAGAAAATGGTCGATGAGCTAACGGAAGCACTCTGCCTGCGTGGATTCTCTGCGGTTGGTCTGCATGGAGATATGAAGCAAATGCAGCGCACCCAGGTCATGAATGGTTTTAAAAGCGGTCGCCACACCATTCTGATTGCAACGGATGTTGCAGCGCGTGGCATTGATGTCAAGGGCGTAGACGCTGTTTTCAACTATGATCTACCGCAAGATCACGAATATTATATTCATCGAATCGGAAGAACCGGACGTGCCGGAAAAGAAGGCGCTGCATATAACATTCTCAGTGGTCGGAAACAAGAACTGGAGATGCAGGCCATTTCCCGATATACCAAAGCAACCATCACAGAAATAGAACTGCCAACCAGACAAGAAATTCGTGCAGAACGTCTTTCTGCCTTAAAAGAATCACTTCTGGCACGCTGCAATGCTGAACCAAGCGCAGATGCTGCCGCTCTGGCGCAAGCACTGCTGGCAGAACAGGAAACCAGTGCAGAAACCATTCTAGCTATGCTGCTGCAACAGCAGATCGATGCAGCAACCGCCAACATTCCACAGTTTGATGTGCCAAAGCCCATCCGAAAGGGCAAGCATCGTGGGGCACAAACCGTAAAGGTACACATCAACGCCGGCAGACGGGATCACATGGCGCCAAACTTTATTCTGGGTGCCTTGGTAGAAGCAACTGGGCTCTCCGGCAATGAGTTTGGAAAAATTGACATTTACGATCAATATACAACGGTAGAAGTACCGGCAGCAGAAAAAGACCTGGTACTTTCCTCCATGGAAAACGAAAAAATCAACGGCAAAAAAGTCCACGTAAAACTACATGAAACCACTGGAAACGGCTACAATGGTTATTCCAGAAGACAGGGACGCTTTTCAGACGGCAATCACAAACAGCGTGGCCATGCGGCCGGACGGCGGTCAGGTTCTTCTTATAACCACTCCCGTAACCACTCCCACAACTCTGGCAGCAAACAAAACTACAGCCGTAAAAACAGAAAAGGATAAACCAACAGCGGAATGGGAAGCTTATATTCCCCATTCCGCTGTTTTCCATTTCAATAAATGGTTCTATTGAAGTGTGGTAATTGCTAAAAAATAAAAAAGCCTTGCTTTTATCAGCAAGGCTTTCAAGCTGGTGAGATATGAGGGATTTGAACCCTCGACCCTACGCTTAAAAGGCGTATGCTCTGCCAACTGAGCTAATATCTCAACAACGTTATTTATTATACCACATCTTTTAGATGCTGTCAAGCTTTTTTCTTATTTTTTTTTAAATCTTCTATGTCCATGTTTGATCTTTTTCTATAAAAGAATGAATTTTGGAGCCTCAAAAATTTTTTTGGATTTTTCTCGATTTTTTTGAAAAAAGGCTTGACAAGTCATCAGTAATGTGCTATAATAGATACTGTTGTGAGAAACCATGTGCCTGTAGCTCAGCTGGATAGAGTGACTGGCTACGAACCAGTAGGTCGGGGGTTCGAATCCCTCCAGGCACGCCACAGCGCAAGTAGTCGCTTGAAGAAATTCAGGCGACTCTTTTTTATCTTATTTTGCAGATAGATATTGTAATAATTACTCCCTTTTCCAGTCGATCCGATTTCCACTGTAAAAGCAGGAATGGCATACCAGTAAATCGTCTAACCGATTTGCAATATGCAATCGAACCAAAGTCGATTGGAACAAGAATCCTTACACAATAGAGGGCATAAAAAAGACGCTGCATGGAAAACTCCACACAGCGTTCTGGTGCCGATGGTGGGACTTGAACCCACACGCCATTGCTGGCAACGGATTTTGAGTCCGTCTCGTCTGCCAATTCCGACACATCGGCGACAACATGATATATTATAGCACACTTTTTTCTGCTTGTCAAGTACTTTTTTTAGAAATGGAGAAAAAAATCATGAATTTTTCGGTCTCCCCTACCGCTTGGAGCCAAATGTTTGGCGTTCCCAATCTGGTTGTCGACCAATACATCAAATTGGCAACCCCTTCCCAACTAAAAGTGCTCCTCTTTGTTCTGCGGTATGCTGGTCAAGTCATCACGCCAAATGAACTCTCTCAAAGACTTGGTATCTCAGAAGAGTTGGCAGAAGAAGCACTCCTCTTTTGGCAGGAAACCGCTTTGTTCAAGCCGGATGTACAGACTGCACCGACAGAATCCCCTACCGTTCCGCCTGCCCAACCGGTACAGCCTGTATCAACTGCCGCAGTGCAAGCAGAACCCACACCTCTGCCAACATCCACTGCTCCTACTGCCAAACCCATTGGGAGTGTACAGCGCTCCAGCGCAGAATGCAAACTAACCCCCAAGGAAATTGCCCAATCCATTGCAGAATCCAAAGACCTGCACACGCTCTTCCGAATGGCAGAACAGCAAATTGGCCGTCCGCTCAATCATATGGAGCAGCGTTCTCTCGTATGGATGCATGACTATTTGGGCATTGGGAGCGACAGCATTCTAACGGTGATTGGATATTGCTATTCCATTCAAAAGACAAGCATTGCCTACGCAGAAAAACTGCTCACCGTCTGGTTCCTGGAAGAATCCGCTACCACACTGCCACAGGTACAGGAAGCCATTAAACGCATGGAGCAGCAGCGCACCTTCCAGAATGCCATTATGAAGGCCTTCCAAATGAACCGAAAGCCAACCCCCAAACAGCAGGAATTGCTCACACTTTGGCAAACCATGAAAATCCCCATGGATTTGATCTCCTACGCCTATGAAAAAACAATTGAATCCATCGACAAATTGTCTTTCCCCTATATCAACAAGATTCTGCAAAGCTGGAATGCTTTAGGATGCCGCACCAGAGAGGATGTAGATCGCCTAGACAACAAACCGTCCCCCAAATCCAAAGGCAATTCTGACACAACTTCCGGTGTAGAACACGCCGACCTGTATCAATCACTCGTTTTTAACATTGACGAATAGCATGGAGGTTTTTTATGAAATCGGAACACATTGAACAAGCACTCCGTATCCTCTCGGAGCGCCGCATTGCTGCACAAGCGGATTACCAGGCTCGTTTCCAAACCATTCAAACCGCCATTCCAGAAATCGGAGAGATCAATCAGCAGCTGTCACAAGCCAGTCTTTCCATTATGCAAATCATTCAGTCTGGTCAGCAGGTGCAGGAAAAAATTGCAAAACTGCAAGCGCAAAACCAAGCGGCACAGCAAATGGTACACCGCCTGCTCATTCAGTACGGTTACCCGGATGATTACCTGGAACCGCATTATACCTGCCCTAAATGCCAAGACACCGGCTACAGCAATGGAACCTATTGCAGCTGTTTGACGACGCTTGCTGCGCAGCTCGCCGCCAAAGAACTGAATCAAAATGCACGGTTGAACCTCTCTCAATTCGATACCTTTTCTCTGGAATATTATCGAGGCAGAAAAACAGAAAACGGAAACGACTGCTACCAAGCCATGGAAAAAGTCCTGCATTACTGCATGCATTATGCTGCCACCTTCTCTCCGCAGTCAAAAAGCATTCTCATGTACGGAAAAACCGGGCTGGGGAAAACACACCTCTCCCTTTCCATCGCCACAATGGCACTGCAAATGGGGTATCAGGTGCTGTATGACTCCACAATCAATTTCCTGCATCAAGTGGAACGGGAACACTTTGGAAAAAGTGATTCCGATGAGCAGGATACACTGGAACACCTGATGACCTGCGACCTGTTAATTTTAGATGACTTGGGGACGGAATTCAATTCTACGTTTTATCAAGCCACCATTTACAACATCATCAATACCCGCATGAATCGTGGATTGCCTGTCATCATCAATACCAATCTGGATTATAACGGCATTGCCAATCGCTACGAGGAACGGATTGCCTCTCGCATTTATTCCGCCTATACCTGCCTGCACTTTGTCGGAATAGATGTCCGGCTACTTCGGGCACAGGAAGAAAAACGAAAGAGTATCAATTCAAAAATTTAAAAAAACCAAAAGCTGTTTGCAGAAACCTGTAAGCAGCTTTTTTCTTTTGCCTGCATAGATCTGTATATGAATATTCTGTAAATATCCAAACAGATACTTGACAAGGCTGCATCTACTGTG
The DNA here is from genome assembly GCA_000437255.1 of Ruminococcus sp. CAG:403. GTDB lineage: Bacteria > Bacillota > Clostridia > Oscillospirales > Ruminococcaceae > Ruminococcus_C. Next base: position 64,250 of record FR899104.1, on the reverse strand, counting down.
TATACTGTAGATATACAGTATACAAGGAGGACGCTTCATGAATATTGTAATTCGAAACAGCGATCATACACCAATCTATCAGCAAATTTATCAGCAGCTGAAAGATCAAATCATTGACGGCAGCTTGCAGCCGGATGCACCGCTTCCATCGATTCGAAATCTTGCAAAGGAACTGCGTGTCAGCATTATTACCACCAAACGTGCCTATGAAGAACTGGAACGGGATGGATTTCTATATACCATCGTCGGGAAAGGCTGCTTTGTAGCGGCACAAAATGAACAACTGTTACAGGAATTGCATTTGCAGGAATTGGAACAAAGCTTGCAGCAAGCCGTTTTGCTTGCAAAGCGCTGCCATTTGACATGCTCAGATTTGATGAAATTGGTGCAGACCCTATATGAAGAGGAGAAGGAATAAGCATGGATGCCATACAAATACAAAACTTAACCAAAACCTATCCCAAATTTAAACTGCATGCTGCATCCATTACCCTGCCAATGGGCTACATCATGGGGCTAATCGGGGAAAATGGTGCAGGAAAAAGTACACTCATCAAAACAATGCTGGATTTCAGCTATCCGGATGCCGGCAGCATTACCCTGCTGGGAAAAGACAGCCATCAGGAAGCTGTCTGTCTGAAGGAAGACATTGGCATTGTACTGGATACTATCAGTCTGCCGCGACTTTGCACCGCGAAAGACTGCAACCGTATTTTCCGGAATCTATATGCCAACTGGGACGAAGCGCTGTATGCTTCCTATTTGGAAAGGTTTCAACTTCCTGACCATAAAATGTGGAAAACTTTTTCTCTGGGCATGCAGAAAAAGCTGGGGATTGCCATTGCACTTTCCCACCACCCCAAATTATTGATTCTGGACGAGGTAACAGCCGGCTTAGATCCCATTGTACGGGATGATTTCCTCAATTTGCTGCAAGAATTTGTGTCAGATGGTGCACATAGTGTTTTGATTTCTTCCCACATTCTCAGCGACTTGGAAAAGATTTGTGACTATATCACGTTTCTCCACAAAGGACAATTGCTGTTCAGCATGGAAAAGGAACAATTGATGGAAACCTACGGAATCATTCGATGCAGCTTAGACGATGCCGAGGCGCTGCCGGAAGCATGCGTCTGCGCCAAACGTACTTCTGCATATGGTGCAGAGGTACTGGTCAAGCGGCAGCATGCGCCAAACTGGGTACCGGTAGAAGAGGTCTCCATGGAAGACCTGATGGTGTTGCTGGTTAAATATGCAGAATGAAAGGGGATATCCTACAATGAAAGGATTACTAATCAAAGAGTACTTATTATCTTGGCGTTACTATCATAAAATCATTTTGCTCTTTCTGCTGCTGAGCGTTGTGAGCTGTGCCATAAAACCCTCGATCTTTCTATTTTTTGCTCTGTATTGGATGATCTTTCTCGGCGCCGTCAGCGGATTTGCGCTGAACATGCAGGAAGATACAGCAGGCGGTGACCTTTGGACACTATGCCTGCCACGTTCCAGGGCACTATCCATTGTGGAAAAGTATTTGTTTCTGCTTTGCAATGTCGGCGGTTGGTTTCTGATTTGCTGGCCGGTGAGTGTTCTCCTACAGCAGGCAGACACAAAAATATTGTTCACTGGATCTTTGTTCTGCATCCTCTCGCAATGCATTTCCATTCCACTGACTCTGGCACTTGGAACCTCCAAAACAAAACTATTTTATATTTTGTTATGTGGGATTCTGGGTGGACTAATCGGCAGCGGCATGCTGGACTCCATTTCTATGCCAGCAGTCTTATGGATATTGGTGGGAACCATTCTGCTTCTTGCAGCTTCTATCTACTGCTCCATTTTCATTTATCAAAAAAAACAATTTTAAAAGTCTATTTTCCAAAAAGCATCCAAGCCAAAACG
>FR899104.1:54737-62292 GCA_000437255.1 Ruminococcus sp. CAG:403 | reverse complement strand
TTTCAATTTTTCTTTACAACTGTGCTGCATATGTAATACGATGCTGCAATTGTGCAGCCAGTTCCCGTAACGCATGCAGCTGTTTCTGCTTTATCAAAAAGATCACATAGCTATCGCTGTCAATATCAATGCCTCCAATGCAGCTGTCTGCTTCTTCCCACGTCTGATCCAGCAGTTGACACCAATCCGGAAGTTCCCCCTCCGGTTCCTTATAGCGGAAGGGCAGTTCTAAATTGAAATCTCCCCAATTGCGGAGTTGTTCCAACGCACTGGTCAAATCGGAATACGTACACTTATAGTCCAATTCTTCTGCATAACCATGTACAATCAGACTGTCCACCATGCTAATCCAAATCCGCTCATCCGTAGAAAGTGCAACTGGATCCAGACAGCGCAGTGCAAAGCGCTGTGCATACTGCGTTACAAAGCTGGTCGGCTGCATCATGCAGCGTTCCAATTCTTGCAGCACTTCCGAATCCTGCCTGGATAGCAGCATTGCAATGGAACGATAACGCTGCATGGCATCTTCCTGTAAAAACTCACGCCCAAAATGCAGCGGCGTGGTTCGATTGGTTCCTGTTCCGGTATGCGGTTCTGTTCTCTTTCGAAAAAATCGCAGCCATTTCATAGTTCTACGTCCTTTCCCATTTCCCATCTTTTCATTATTCTATTGCATCAACAGGTTCATCGCCTGGCGCAGCTGTGCATCAGTAGCAGGATCCGGATGCTGCAAATCAATGGAATCCGATTCCGCAGGCTCCAGCACCACATCCGGCGTAATGCCAACACCATGATAGCACACACCTTTGGTGGTCTGATAAGTTGCCACCGTCAGCGTTAATGCCCCGCCGTCATCCAATTCTTTGGTCGTTTGCATAATGCCCTTTCCAAAGGTCTGCGTTCCCAGCAGCTTGGCTTTTCCGAAATCATGCAGCGAAGCCGCAAACAATTCTGCCGCACTGGCTGTGTTCCCGTTGACCAAAACAACCATTGGCAAATCCAACTCCCCCTCTGTGGATGTTACCAATGTTTCTGTTTTGCCATTTCCATAGGTGGCAGTGGCAATTTCCCCTGCCGGCAGCAGCGGATCCAAAATCTTTTCCAAAACGGAAACCAGTCCACCGCCATCCTCTCGTACATCAAATACAATTCCTTTTGCATTTTGCTGCAAAACAGACTGCAATGCCTGCGAGAATTGCTCTGCTGTATTTTCCTTAAAAGAAGAAATCCGAATATAGCCAATCTGGTCATTCAGCATCACACCATAGGAAGTGGTGACATCCATTTCCTTTCGAATCAGCTTCTTTTCAAGCGTTTGCTCCCCTCGCCGAACGGTCAGGTTCACGGTAGTGCCTTCTTCTCCCTTGATGTGTGCCACTGCATCCTGATAGTCTTCAAACTCCGTCAGATCCGTTCCATCTACCGCAAGCAGCACATCATCTACCCGCAGATCTGCTGCCTGTGCAGGAGAATCCTCCGTCACCTCCATGATCTGCAAATAGCCTTCCTCCGTCTGGGTCACTGTCACGCCAATTCCAACTGTTTTACCGGATTCTGTTTCCTGTAGGGAGGCATACTCCTCCGCCGTCATGTATCGGGAATACGGATCGTTTAATCCACTGATATAGCCTTTCAGAACGCCGTCCATCAAGTCCTCTTGGGACACCTCATCCGTATAGTAATTCTTCTCGACAATTTTTTCCAAATTTCGCAGCCGCTGATATTTTTGACTCCATTGCAGTGCAAAACCCGCACGATACAGCACAAATCCAATTCCTCCAACAAAAAGCACAACTGCTGCAACCACAATCAGAATGAACCGCCGCAGAGAAATGGTAATTGTTTTCTTCTCCATGAGAAGTCCGCCTTTCTTTTTTGTTTGATGAAACACCTCTGCGCCACACCGGGAATAGCAAACGGGCAGGAAGAACCCTTTTTGTGTTCCCCCTGCCCGAATCCATTCCAGGGCGCTTCGACACCCTAGTTTATGCAAATTTGCATACAATTATAAGTAATTCATAGGATCGACTCTGCTTCCGTTGACCCGAATTTCAAAATGCAGGTGGTATCCTGTTGAAAATCCGGTGGTGCCAACATAGCCGATGGTTTGTCCTGCACTGACATAGTCTCCCTCAGAAACTGCCAGGGACTGCATATGTCCATATACAGTGGAATAGGTACCGTCATGCTGAATGATGACATAGTTTCCATATCCGCCGCCGCAGCCACAGCTGCTGCTCTTCGGATAGTTATGGGTACAGCCAGATACCGCACGAATGACCGTACCGCTCTTTGCTGCAACAACAGCTGCACCTGCATTGCCGCCGGCAATGTCAATCCCGCCATGCACGGTTCCCCAACGAGTACCATAACCGCTGGACAGTGCATAGAATCCCGGACACGGCCATACAAATCCGCCTCCGCTTGGAGTCACTGTGCTGCCACCGTTATCGCCGCCTCCAGTATTGCTGTTGTCATTGCTTCCACCATTATTGGTGTTACTACTATTGCTGTTATTGTCGCTGCTGCTGTTGTTGGAATTGTTATTAGAAGCATTGTTTGCAGCTTCCTGCTGTCTTCTTGCTTCCTCCGCAGCAGCTGCGGCAGCTTCCTGTTCCTTCCGCTGCTGTTCTTCCTTTGCCTTTCGTTCTGCCTCTTCCTGTGCCTTCCGAATGGCTTCCTGAATCTGTTTTTCTTCTGCATCCAGCTGCTCATTGCGCTCATTCAAAGCAGCAATGTCGTGGTTGACCAATTCCTGTTCTCTGGCAATTCGATCCAGCTCTTCTTCGGACTGTGAATAGTCTGTCTGAAGGGTTTCCATCTCCTGGGTGAACTCGTCCTTTTTCTCTGTTTCCGCTTGCTGCTGTTCACTCAGCTCAGCCTTTTCTGTTTCCAGCTCTGCCTTCTTTTCATTGCAAGCATCCAGCTTATCCTTCAAATCATTGACCAGATCGTTGTCATGATTGGCAACACGAGAAATCAATTCATATTTGGACAGCAGATCATAGAAGTCCGTCGCACCGACCAGAGCAGAAGCCAAACTACCGTTTCCGGTGACATACATTGCCCGCAAACGCAGTTTAAACTCTTCCAAGCCGACTGCAATATCCTGTTCCATGACAACAATGTCATCTTCCGTCTGCGAAATTTCCGCTTCCTTATCGGAAATGGACGTTTGAATCCGGGTCAGTTCCTCGTCAATAATTTGAATATTGGTCTGTTGCAGCGTAATTTTTTCAGACAATGTTTTCTGGTATTCTTCCTTTTGAGTCTGATCGGATCCCAAAGACTCCAGTTCCTTTTGCTTTTCTGCAATTTTCGCTGCATTTTGTTCTTTTTCAGTGCGAAGTTCTTCGACTGACTTGGCGGAAACCGGAATGGAAACCGGCGCATCCGATTTTTCCACCTGAAAGGTTGTCGCAAGCAGGGCGCAGCAAAGCAGCACACCAACTGTACGCAACGTTCGATTTTTATTGATCATACGCATAAGTATGCATAACCTCCTTTATACATTCAAGTGCTTCCGCATTGAGAAGATGGCACCCAGTGCCCCAAACAATCCGCCGGCACCCAAATATGTCAACGTAACACGTCCCACAACATTCTTAAATGGAATGATGCTGCCCATTCCAATGACAGAGAGGAAGTCTGCTTGTCCGGTCAGCAATTCAACCAGCGAATCATAAGCAAACCAAGTAATCACCAGAGCAACTGCACCGGCAAGCAATCCGGTCAGCAAGCCTTCTACAAAGAATGGAACACGGATGAACGTGTTTGTCGCTCCAACGTATTTCATAATTTGAATTTCTTCTCGTCGTGCAAATACGCTGGCCTTTGTTGTATTGGAAATGATGACAATACAAATAATCAGCAGTGCAATGATCAGGACACTGCAAATAAGCGTTACAATTTTTCGAATTTCGGTCAAAAGGTTGACAAAATCCATGGGCGCCCGAATGGAATACACATGATCCAATTGCTCAATCTGTGTGATGGTATCGGAAATATAATCAATATTCTGAATTTTAATCCGGAATCCATCGATCAGCGGGTTATCATCTCCCAAAGAATCAAACAGCACCTCATAATCGGACATGCTTTTCTTCAAATCTTCGAATGCCTGTTCTCTGGAATAAAATGTAATCGACTGAATATTCCCCAGCTTTTGCAGCTCGCCTTGGAATTCAGAAATTTCACTGTCTGTTGTATCTTCATCCAAATAGACAATGACTTCATTCTTATCTTCTACGCCGCCGATCATGGAAGTAATGTTCATATAGAACAAAACTGAAATTCCAACCAGCAGCAAAGAAGCCAACAGCACACAGAAAGATGCAAATGCCATCATACGGTTTTTCCAAATGTTCTCGATGCCCTGGTTCACCAGATAACGAACACCACTAGCTTTCATTGATCAAATTGCCCCCAATCACTTCATCAAAGACGATATCGCCCTGATTGATATTGATAATTCGGCCGCCAAAATGGCGCACCAAATTATGCTCATGCGTAACCATCAAAATCGTGGTTCCGCAGGCATTGATGCTTTGCAGCAATTCTACAATTTCATAGGAAAGTTCCGGGTCGATGTTTCCGGTCGGCTCATCGGCAATGATGAGCTGCGGGTCATTGACCAGCGCACGGGCAATTGCGACACGCTGTTTTTCACCGCCGGACAGCTGATCCGGATATGCCTTTGCTTTTCCTTCCAGTCCAACCAGACTGATTACATAGGGCACACGCTTTCGAATAAACTTTCTCGGCGCATCAATTACACGCAGTACAAACGCAATGTTGTCATATACGGTCATAGATGGAATCAACCGAAAGTCCTGAAAAACAAATCCAATGGTACGGCGCAGTGCTGGAATTTTCCGGCGGCGCAGCCGATTGAGGTGATAGCCATTGACATAAACAGAACCGCTCGTGGGATCAATTTCCTTCAAAATAAGCTTAATCAACGTACTTTTTCCTGCGCCGGATGGCCCTACTACGAATGCAAAGTCGCCGTCATTGATTTTCAGATTCACATTATGCAGTGCGTCTACGCCCGTTGCATACGTCACGCAAACGTCCTTCATTTCAACCATAATTCACACAATCCTTTCGCATTCCTGCACAAATACGTGCGATGGTTTGGAAACCGATTTCTCATACGTCATGCAGCACACGTACTGCAAATTCCCCCGCATTGGAAGCCGGTTTCATGGCTCTGCCAACAGATACGGGATCTTCCTTTCGAATACAGTACCCCAGCCAAAAGGAATCCGAACGAGAAGCTCATTAGAATTTTGCCGGATTTGCCGACAAATACTTCTTTACCATGAGTGCAATTTTAAAGATAATGGCATGATCAAATTCACGCAAGTCCAAACCAGTTAACTTCTTAATTTTTTCCAGTCGATAAACCAGTGTATTTCGGTGTACAAACAGCTTTCTGGAAGTTTCCGAAACATTCAGGTTGTTTTCGAAAAACTTCTGGATGGTAAACAGCGTTTCATGATCCAAAGATTCAATGCTACCCCGTTTGAATACTTCGTGCAAAAATGTCTCGCACAAAGTGGTTGGCAGATGATAAATCAGACGTGCAATTCCCAAATTATCATAGCTTACAATTGCCTTATCGGTGTCGAATACCTTTCCAACTTCCAGGGCCATCTGCGCTTCCTTAAAGGAGCGGGACAGTTCTTTTACACTGCCAACAATGGTACCGATTCCAACATTGACACGGGTATAGAACTCACTGCTCAGCGTATCGGCAATGGAGCGTGCCAATTTTTCCAGGTCGGTTGTTTCCACAGAACCCTTTACTTCCTTGACCAGAACAATATCAGATTCGGAAATGGTGAAAACAAAATCCTTGTTTTTATCCGGGAACAAATTCTGAATGACATCATAAGCGGAAACATCATTGGCGGAAATAATCCGGATCAGCAAAACAACACGGCTTACTTCTGCGCTGAAATGCAGTTCTCTTGCTTTGATGACAATATCACCCGGCAAAACATTATCTAGTACAACATTCTTAATGAAGTTGTTGCGGTCATATTTTTCATCATAATACTGCTTAATATTAAATAGGGAAATGGCAAGAATGCTGGCATACTTGGCAGCAGCATCATCCACGCCCTCTACAAATACGGCATATTCCGGCTTGGTACGGGAGCCAAACGGCTTATAGGTATAGCCATCACGGATAAAAATGTCATGCACATCGCTCAGATCCAAGGAAACAAATTCGTTGCTGGTTCCAATCTTTGTGAGATCGCTGCACGCAATAATTGTGGCGGTTTCATCAACAACGCCCACTGTTGCATGAATGGTTTCCCGCATCTGGTGCACAAGACCTTGGAATAATCGATTCGACATAATAACATCCTTTCATTCGTTGAAATCCGTTTTACACAACGTCTGAATGTATTCAAATTGTAACACATTGCATCCGCTTATTTGCAAACGTTTTGTTAATTTTTTGATTGATCTGCAATTTACCGCAAAAATGCGTGCTTTTTTCTTGTGATGATTTCCATGCTTTTTGAAAAAGTTTGTAACTATTTTGTTTCTTTTTACATTTTTTCCGGACAGGTAATCTTTAAAATCTGCAAGGTATTGGCAAGGGTTTGCCGAACCGCATTGCACAGCAGCAGCCGTGCACGCTGCAGCTCCTCCGTTTCTGCATGCTTGACGCTGCAAGCATCGTAGAACTTATGGAAGAGCGTTGCCAGTTCAATTGCATACTTTGTAATCTTAGAAGGATCAAAAGAAGCAGCAGCATGATCCAGTTCTACCGGAAGAGAGGCAATGTGCCGAATCAGCTCAATTTCCTGCGGCTGTTCCAACAGATCCAGATACTGCTCATCAGAATCCTGAAGCGTTACGCCGGCTTCCTCCATGGTGCGAATCAAACTGCAAATCCGGGCATGTGCATACTGTACATAATAAACCGGATTCTGAGAAGACTGCTCCACTGCCAAGTCCAGGTCAAATTCAAAATGCGAATTGGATTCCCGCATATTGAAGAAAAATCTTGCTGCATCGACCGGAATATCTTCCAATAATGTAACCAGTGTGATTGCCTTTCCGCTCCGCTTGGAAAGCTTTGCCACTTCTCCGTTGCGCAGCAGCAGAACCATCTGCATCAATACCACATCCAAACGGCTGGCATCTACACCCAATGCAGTCAAAGCAGCTTTTAAACGTGGCACATAACCATGGTGATCGGCACCCAGCACATCAATTGCCTGGTCAAACTTTCGTGTCACCAATTTATCATAATGATAAGCAATGTCCGGTACAATATAAGTCGGAATGCCATTGGCACGTACCAAAACGAAATCCTTGTCCGCGCCGAATTCCGTTGCCTTGAACCAAACGGCTCCATCCTGTTCATAGGTATAGCCACGTGCAGTCAATTCCTCTACAACACGCTTTACACTACCGTTCTGATGCAGACTGCTTTCCCGGAACCAGTTGTCATAGACAATGCGGTACTGCTTCAAATCTCGTTCCAGACCGGCAATGTTCTTCGGCAGCGCAAATGCAACCAGCGCATCCC
>FR899104.1:47800-54709 GCA_000437255.1 Ruminococcus sp. CAG:403 | reverse complement strand
TCTTTGGCATCGCAATGCACATAACGATCGCCATTTTCTGCTGCAAATGCCTGTGCATGTGCAACAATATCTGCCCCCTGATAGGCATCTTCCGGCATCTCAATGCCTTCCTGGAACTGCTGTAAGTACCGCACTTCCAAAGAAGTTGCAAACTTTTCAATCTGATTGCCGGCATCATTGACATAAAACTCCCGCTGTACGTCACAGCCTGTCCATGCCAGAATCTCAGCCAGGCTATCTCCCAGTGCGCCGCCTCTTGCATTGCCGACATGCATCGGACCAGTCGGATTGGCAGAAACGAATTCCACTAGGACACGCTTTCCAGCGCCCATGTTGGTCTTGCCATATGCGCCCTGTTCCTTCCGGACACAGCGCAGAACATCGGAAAACCAGCTTCTGCGCAGAAAGAAATTCAAAAAGCCAGGGCCAGCAATTTCAACCCGATCAAACAAGCTGCCTTCCAGGTGCAGTTCCTCCGCCAGCAGCTGCGCAATCTGACGTGGTGCCTTTCGGAACACTTTTGCGCTGACCATAGCAACATTCGCAGCAAAATCCCCATGGCTTTTATCCGCCGGAATTTCAATTTTAAAAGCAGGAATTGGCTCTGCCGGGAGCTTCTGATCTGCTACCAGGCGACCCAATCCTTCCAAAATCAAGGTATACAGTGCATCGGATGCAAGTTTGATACAATTTGCCATATTCTTCTTCCTTTTCTTTCTGGTAATCTTTCAGCCTGTTTCCCTATCATCACTCAAATGGACAAAACGGAAAGCAAACGCTGGCTGCCGATCTTTTAAAGATCCTGCACATCCAAATAGATTTCATTATCGGACATAAACGCAGAATTGATGTCCACAGTATATTTAAAGTGCAGCGTACCGCCTACGTCATTTAAGTGATTCTGAATCTGATGGGTAAAGATTCCAACCGTCATATCACCATATGGCGTATCATATAGGCAGTAGTGCTTTTTTCCTTTTTCAATCATCAGATTGGAAGCGGAGGTGCCAGTTCGCTCAATGGATACCATCTTGCTGCCGTCCACTTCAATCGTTGTAACAGAGCCTTCAAATCCGGTTGCACTGGAATCTTCATAGGAAATCTTCCAAGTGTTGCCCAGGCGCTCAAAAGAACCCTCTGTTGTCAGCTCAGTTTCATTTTTGTCGTCTTCTGCGACTTGAATGCTGGTCATTTTGATCAGTACCTGTTTCATGTACGGCCTCCTCAAAAACTGCTGCGGAACACATCTCCCACAACGTCTTCCCCCAGAAAATGACGGGCATTTTCTTCAAACATCGTGACACTATCACTCACATAATAGGTATTGTGACCTTTTTCCGTACAATCTGTCAGTAAGTCCTGCTCTTCCAAGCAGCGTTTTGCATAGTTAGCCGCTTCCGCACCGGAGGAAATCAAGGTAACATCCGGCCCCAGCTCATCCTGAATAATCTCCCGGATCACAGGATAATGGGTACAGCCCATAATTAAGGTATCGACACCAGCTTTTCGAATCGGCTCCAAGTACTCCTGCGCCACAAGCTTGGTAACTGGATTTTCCCGATCGGTATAACCGTTTTCCACCAAGTGTACAAACAGCGGACAGGCCTGCGCAATTACAAACCAATCCGGATTGCGTTCTAAAATGGCATTCTGATAGCTGCTGCTGCGTACTGTGGCCGGCGTTCCAATTACGCCAATGCGTCCGGTTTTGGTGGCTGCACAAGCTGCATCTACGGTTGGATAAATAACACCGGTAAACGGCATATCCTGCACCAGCGGACGATTGCCTACAATCGAACTAACTGTTCCGCAAGCTGCAATAATCATCTTAACGGAATACTTTCGCAGGAAAGCAACGTCTTCCTGTGCGTATTTCCAAACGGTTTCCGGGCTTCTGCTGCCGTACGGCACTCTTGCCGTATCGCCGAAATAGATAATATTTTCATGAGGCAAAATTCGATTCAGTTCCTTGACCGCTGTCAGACCGCCCATTCCAGAATCAAATACGCCAATGGCATCTCGTTTCATGGTTTTGTTGCTACAGCAATTGTTTGCTGTAGTGCTCCTTTCGTCATGGTTCTATTCAGAGCCTGATTCTCTATTAATAGGTACGCTCTGCGTTTTCTATTGCCTGTTCAATCAGCTTATCGATTAAGTACTCCGGCTGCATGCCCAAATGCTCCATAAGCTTCGGATACATGCTGATGTTGGTAAAGCCCGGAAGCGTATTGATTTCATTGACCAGAACTTCTCCTTCTTTCGTCAGGAAGAAGTCGACTCTTGACAGTCCCTTGCAGCAAAGTGCTTTATAAGCAGCAACTGCTGTTTCCCGAATGGTATCCGAAGCTTTTTCCGGAATTTCTGCCGGGATCAACAACTGAGAGGTTCCGGTTACATACTTTGCATCATAATCATAGAAATCAGCAGATGGGCGAATTTCTCCTACGTAGGAAGCAAATGGATTGTCATAGCCAAATACAGCAACTTCCAATTCCTGTCCTTCGATAAATTCTTCAATGACTACCTTAGAATCGTGAGAAAAGGCAATCTTCACAGCTTCCTTTAAGGATTCCTCATCCACTGCCTTGTTGATGCCAATGGAAGATCCTGCATTAGCAGGTTTTACAAACAATGGGAATCCCAATGTTTCTGCAATTGCAGTACACTTTTCATCCAAACGGCTAAGATCCCGCTGATTGATCATTGCCCAGCGAGCCGTACGGATTCCGTTATAGTCCAGAACCGTATGCGTCATGCTCTTATCCATGCAAATGGCAGAACCAAGCGTTCCGCAGCCAACATAAGGCAGCTTTGCCAGTTCCAGAAGCCCCTGCAATCTGCCGTCCTCTCCATTTCTGCCGTGCAGAACCGGGAATACAACATCTACTTTTTTTACAGATGCTTCCCCATTTTCAATGGTAATAATACCCTTATGAATCGGATCCGGCGACAAAATAGCTGCGGTACAATCTGGATTATATTCCCATGCACCGGTGGCAATTTCGGAAACATCGCCCGGAAAATACAGCCATCTGCCCTTCTTGGTAATACCAATGCAGATTACTTCATACTTTTGCTTCGGGATATTCTGAATGACATTGGTTGCAGACAGCAGGGAAACCCCATGTTCACTGGACGCACCGCCAAAAATCACTGCTACTCTTGTTTTTGCCATATGAAAAAACTTCCTTTCCAACTGCAAGCATATCCACCGTGGGCCAAAAGCCACCTACACTATTTATATTATATTATGCAGCACTTATGTATCGTACCTTACATTTTATCATACTTCACAAAAAACTGCAAGCATTTTTTGCAAAAAAGCTAATTTTTTTCATTTTATCCCGGACGAAATCGTCTTTTTTGCAGGAGATGCAGAAAATTCAAAAAAGAGCTTGACTTTTTTGCGCAGATATGCTATACTTGTATCACCTCTTTACGGGGTTTATTTTTTTGCAATTTTGCAGAAAAAGCAATCCGTACGCTGAGGGAGGCAAACAACCTAGGCTTTCGTTTTGATACGAAAGAAGTAAATGAGCAGGAGGTGCCGATTATGAGAGTGAAGGTTACACTGGCTTGTACAGAATGCAAGCGTCGCAACTATGTTACCAAGAAGAACAAGCGGAACAATCCGGAGCGGATTGAAATGAACAAACACTGCAAGTTCTGCCGGAAGCATACTTTGCACAAAGAAACCAAGTAAGATTGGAGGTCTGAAGAACATGTCCGAAAAGGAAAAAACGGAAAAAAAGGCTGCGTCCAAATCCAAAGAAACAGACTCCAAAAAATCAAAAAAGTCCGATAGCAAAAAGAAAAGTCTCTTTGCAAGAATCGCTCAGTGGTTCAAGGACTTGAAAAAAGAATTTAAAAAAGTCGTTTGGCCGACAAAGGAAGCCGTATTTAAAAACTCCCTGGTTGTTCTGAGCGTTGTCATTTTGGGCTCCGCTGTAGTTGGCCTGCTGGACACGGGATTCCTCAAGTTGATGAAATTCCTGATGGAACTTTCCAAGTAACGGCTCAATCCAAGGAGGACGCATTATGACAGAAGCAGCAAAATGGTATGTCATCCACACCTACTCCGGTTACGAAAATAAAGTGGCACAGGATATTGAAAAAGTTGTGGAAAACCGCAAGCTTCATGATCTCATCCTGGAAGTAAAAGTTCCGACGGAAAAGGTAACGGAAATTACCGACGGCAAAACAAAAGAAGTGGAACGGAAAACATTCCCCGGCTATGTTTTGCTGAAAATGATCTATACAGACGACTCCTGGCACATCGTGAAAAACATTCGTGGTGTGACGGGCTTTGTAGGACCTGCGTCTGAGCCTACCCCGCTTTCCGAAGAAGAAGTGGCTGCACTCGGCGTGGATCTGGGTACAACCGTGGAAGTAAACTATGCACCTGGAGACAGCGTTGTGATCTCCGGAACTGCAATGGATGGCTTTGTCGGCGTTGTACAAAACATTAATGTCGAAGACGGAACAGTAGATGTTATGATCTCCATGTTCGGCCGTGAGACACCAGCTACCTTAACCTTGAATCAGGTTATCAAGCTGGACGATTAATTGAACAAACACGGAAGCCTACGCTTCCGGTGGGAGAGACAGCAACTGTGTCTGTCTCGCCATTTACCACATAATGGAGGTGTGCATTATGGCACAAAAAGTTACTGGTTATATTAAACTTCAGATTCCGGCAGGAAAAGCAACTCCTGCACCGCCGGTTGGTCCTGCACTGGGTCAGCACGGTGTCAATATTATGGCATTTACAAAGGAATTCAACGAAAGAACAAAGAATGAAATCGGCATGATCATTCCGGTTGTTATCACGGTTTATGCAGACCGTTCTTTCTCCTTTATCACAAAAACACCGCCGGCAGCTGTCCTGATTAAAAAGGCATGCGGTCTGGAAACTGCATCCGGCGAACCGAATAAGAAAAAGGTTGCAAACATCACCAAGGAACAGATTCAGAAGATTGCAGAAACCAAGATGCCTGACCTGAATGCTAGTTCCATCGAATCTGCTATGAGCATGATCGCCGGTACCGCACGTTCCATGGGAATTGTTGTCGTTGACTAATTGAATTCAGAGCTGCACAGTAAATTTGCCTGTGCCCTGATTTCTCATATGGTGGGAGGAACATTCCGCTAACCGGTTCTGCGAGGCAGCAAGCCGGTATTACCACTGATTTAGGAGGAAAATTTATAATGAAACACGGAAAGAAATATGTTGACAGCTTAAAGGCTGTAGATACCAGCAAGCAGTATGCTTCTGAAGAAGCTCTGGCTTTGGTTTGCGGCAATGCCAAGGCAAAGTTTGACGAAACAGTAGAAGCGCACATCCGTCTGGGTGTTGACTCCAGACACGCTGACCAGCAGGTTCGTGGCGCTGTTGTTCTGCCGAACGGAACTGGTAAAACAGTTCGTACCTGCGTATTCTGCAAGGAAGATAAGTATGAGGCTGCAAAGGCTGCCGGCGCTGATTATGTAGGCGGTCAGGATCTGGTTGACAAGATCACAAAGGAAAACTGGATGGACTTCGATGTTGTTATCGCTTCTCCGGACATGATGGGCCTGGTTGGCCGTTTGGGTAAAATCCTCGGTCCTCGTGGCTTGATGCCGAACCCGAAGGCTGGAACCGTTACACCGGACGTTGCAAAGGCAATCAACGATGCAAAGGCTGGTAAAATCGAATACCGTCTGGATAAAACCAACATCATCCACTGCCCGATCGGTAAGGCTTCCTTCGGCGCAGAAAAGCTGACACAGAACTTCGAAACCCTGATGGAAGCAATTGTAAAGGCAAAGCCGGCTTCTGCAAAGGGTACTTACCTGAAGTCCTGCACCGTTACTTCTACAATGGGTGTTGGCGTAAAGGTTTCTACCAACAAGTATGGTGTCTGATTGATCGCTGAATCAACTGGAAGCATTCAAAAAGATTATCAACTGAAATCAGCTGCTGTATGATTTTCATACAGCAGCTTTTTTGATTTTTCTCACTTTTTTGCAAAAAAGGCTTGACAGATGCTTCGGAATGTGCTATACTGTAGAAGTTGTGAATAACAATATCGTATTCTAAAGACAGCTGGTGGAGCAATCCGTAAATCCAGCCGAGGAATGTGCAATGTGAAAACAGACGCTCTTTTCTCTTTGTCGAAAAGGCGTTTTTTTATTGCGATTTCTTTGATGCGATGAATATTGTATCGGAGGTGAACTCACATGGCAAGTGAAAAGGTTTTAGAAAGCAAAAAGGCAAAAGTTGCTGCATTGACAGAAATGCTGCAAAACAGCGTTTCTTTCGTTTTGGTAGACTACAAGGGAATCTCTGTAGAAGATGATACCAAGCTGAGAAAGGAACTGCGGGAAGCTGACGTAAAGTATGTAGTAGAAAAGAACTCTATGCTGCGTTTTGCTTTTAAGAACATGGGCATCGATGCGTTTGATGACGTTCTGCATGGCACAACTGCTGTTGCACTTTCAAACGGTGACCAGACTGCCCCGGCTAGAATCCTGGGCAAGTTTGCAGAAGATAAGGAAGATTACTTCAATCTGAAGGCTGGTTACGTAGAAGGCACTGCTTATGATACCGCAGGCGTAATGGCTCTGTCCAAAATCCCGTCCAAGGAAGTCCTGCTGGCACAGTTGGTTGGCTCTTTACAGGGTCCGATCCAGAAGTTGGCTGCTACTTTGCAGGCAGTTGTGGACAGCAAGTCCGACGAAACTGCTGCTTAATTGGATATTTGCAAACTATACTTGTATAAATGAATCGTAAAGGAGATTATTACCATGGCATCTGAAAAGATTTTGAAATTTGTGGAAGATATCAAGGAACTGTCCGTTCTGGAACTGGCAGAACTCGTTGAAGCAATTCAGGAAGAATTTGGCGTAACAGCAGCTGTAGCTGCTGCT
>FR899104.1:43114-47727 GCA_000437255.1 Ruminococcus sp. CAG:403 | reverse complement strand
ACGTTGTACTGGCTTCCTTTGGTGACGCTAAGATGGCTGTTATCAAGGCTGCTAAGGACGTTCTGGGTCTGGGCCTGAAGGAAGCTAAGACTGTTGTTGAAGGCGCACCGACTACCATTAAGGAAGGCGTTTCCAAGGCAGAAGCTGAAGAACTGAAGGCTAAGCTGGAAGAAGCTGGCGCTACCATCGAAATCAAGTAATTTGGTTTTTGAGACAAGTTTTTTTGAAAAAGCGATGCAGAAGTTCTGCATCGCTTTTTTTGCGTCTTTCCGAAACATTTACAGCACAAAATGCAGCACCGTCATCATGATCACACCTGGCACGCCCAGTATGGCTGCCTGCAAAAAGTTAAAGAGATTCAGCTCCGGGCAAAACGCAATCACACCCCCAAAATAATGCAGCAAAACAAGCGCCGTCCACCCACTCAATCCCCCAATCAGTATGGAGCGTACGGTATGAAACCGCCGCATATAGTAGAAAAACATTGCAACGCCAAGCAGTCCCCAAATGCTCCAAAATACCAAATCCATCATCTTTTTGCTCCTGTTCTTTTGCTTATCAAAAGCAAATCTCAGCGTAGTTTCCATCCCATTACGTTAATAAGTATGCCAGCGCCATCAGTAGTTTCTGATCGGCACCATCCTTGTACAGCACCACCAACAGCGCCAGGATCATCATTTTATCGCTGTCCAAATGATCCAGCCACTCTTTTGGATGCAGTCCATTCCTTGGAAAAACCGGGAAACCCATTCCCTGCTGCCGGGATTGATTTTGTGTCATACGATTGCCCGGCTGGCTCTGCAGCGGCGGCGGAGAAGGCGGCACATGCTTTGCATGCGCTTGTGCAGAAACAGGAGTGGGTTCTTCCCGAAGCGGCAAAAAACTATAATCCCTGGTGCTGCGGCGCATTTGCTGGGCACGACGCATGGCATTGCTGCGCATTTGATGCAGTTCCGCTTGCGAATATTGTGCCATCCGTCTCGCCTCCTCCGTTTACAAAAAGTCTTTCAGCATGCCGCTGTCCCGCAGAACTGACCAAATGGACAGCAATTTCAAAATTTTTACTGCTTTATCCACCTTTTTCTGCCGTTCTTCTTTCAGGTGCGGCTTCAAAGCAAGCAGCAATTCCGCATCCTTATCTTCTCCAGCAGTCGCTTGCATCAACTGCTGCAACTTGAAAAGCATGCCAAAATCAAATCCTGCGCTGCCTCCCTCCCCTTCCGCCTGTTCGCCCTGTGTTTCTGCCTGAGCGGATTGCGCCGAATCTTCAGAACCTCCGGATTCCGACTGAAGCATTTGCGTCAGTTCCTGAATCTGTTTCATACTTTCCGGATCCGACAGCAGCTCCTGCATCATTCCCATGAGATCATCCATTCGTGCATCGCCTCAATTCTGCTACTTTTTTTCTCCGGTCAATTTTTCATATAGGGCTTTTGCCTGTGGAGCATTCATCAGCTTTTCCACAACCTTTGGATTATTGACCACCTGCTGGAATTTTGCAGCATCCTTCTGGCTCATGTTTTTCATAGCGTTGTCAAACTTTCCGGCCTCCAGATCCTGCCGCAGCTGGGAAGCAGGAATCCCCAGCTTTTTGCTTACCGCTTGCAGCAAGCCTTCCATATGATTTGGATTCACTTTTGGATTGGATCCCATAAAACCAAACTCCTTTCCCCTCATACAGCATCTCGCAGCAGAACCGCCATGCAAATATTTCACTTAAAATATATTGTATTCCCTGCCAATTTATGCTATAATAAAATCGATTACAAATAGAATTTTTTGTTTACCGAACACAAAAAACAAACGGTACAGCATGGCACTGCTGCCGAAAACGAAAGGAAGAAACAGATTGCGGATTATTGTTTTGTCGGATACGCATACCGATTACTGGCGTCTCAGCCAAATTGTACACAAGCATGCAGATGCAGACCTCTTCATTCATCTCGGAGACGGCGAGGAAGAATACCACCTGCTTTGCCAAAACTTTCCGGATTATGCCCCACGGTTCCGCTACGTAAAGGGAAACTGCGATTACGGCAGTCCAGAACCGCTGGAACGTACCATTCCGCTTCCATATGGCCATTGCATCTTTGCCTGTCATGGGCATAAGCTCGGTGTCAAAATGGGCATCGACGGTCTGTTGCAGCGTGCCGCAGAACAGAACTGCGACATTGCCTTGTATGGGCACACCCACATTCAGCATTGCACCTATCAGGATGGCATCTATATCATGAATCCGGGCAGTGCTTCCTGTCCAAGAGATTGCCGTGCTCCCTCTTATGGCATTCTGGATGTGACACCGCAGGGAATCATGACCAACATCGTCTCCCTAACCTAAAAACGTGTTTCCATTCCTTCGTTCTTCTATCAGTATATGCACGGGCTTCTATTTGTTGCCGAAACGACTATATAATGAGGTTTAATTGACATGCAGACACATACACTTCGTAAGCCTTCCAGCGGAAAAGAACCTTATGGAAAAGTTTTTTGCATTGCTTTTTTCTCGCTGCTGTTGGTTCTACTCCCCATTCTCATTGCGGATAAGGGGTATTTTATCTACTATGGAGATTATAATTCCCAGCAAATTCCATTTTATTCTCTTGCAAATGATGCTGTTCGAAGCGGCAGCTTTGGATGGAACTGGTTTACCGATTTAGGATCCAATTTCATTGGTTCCTATTCCTTCTACCTGCTGGGCAGTCCATTCTTTTGGATTACAACACTGCTGCCACGAGGCGCCGTTACCTTCTCCATGCCCATTTTGCTGGCAGCCAAGCACGGCATTGCCGCAGTAACTGCATACGCCTATATCCGCCGTTTTGTACACAGCCAAACAGCAGCATGTGTCGGCGGTCTGCTGTATGCATTCTCCGGATTTCAAATTTACAATCTGTTCTTTAACCACTTCCAAGATGTCACTGCATTTTTCCCGCTTCTGCTCATTGCCATGGAAGAACTGGTCAACAACAACCGAAAGGGGGTCTTTGCCCTCACGGTTGCGCTCATGGGAATTCTGAACTACTTTTTCTTCACCGGTCAGGTTGTCTTTTTGATTCTATATTTCATTGTTCGCTGCTTCTCAAAAGATTTTCTAGCAACCCCGAAAAAGTTTTTGTATCTGGCAATCGAATCGGTTCTGGGCGTGCTGCTGGCATGCTTTATTCTGCTGCCCTCTGCATTGGCGATCCTTGCAAACTCCCGGGTATCGGAACATCTATATGGAAACAGCTTGATTGCATACAATGATTCTGTTCGCATCTGGCGTATCATCCAGAGCTTCTTCATGATTCCAGATGCACCGGCACGTCCCAATCTGTTTTCCTCCAATACAGCAAAATGGTCTTCCATCGGCGGATCCCTGCCGCTGTTTGGCATGGCTGGAGCGCTCTCCTTTATGAAGGCAAAGAAACGGCACTGGGCAACGATTTTGACTGTGATCTGTGCCATTTGCGCCTGCATCCCCATTTTAAACAGCGCATTTTATACCTTCAATGGCGCCTACTACGCAAGATGGTTCTACATGCCCATTCTGCTGTTGGCATTGATGACTGCTTATGCACTGGATCATACCAATATCTCGCTGCGATTTGGCATCACTGTCTCTCTGGCATTTCTCAGTGCATGCTTCCTCATCTCTTTCCTGCCGAAAAAGGAAAACGATACCGTTACCTGGTTCTCATTTGCAAACTTCCCGGAACATTTCTACCTGGTACTGATTCTCTGTGCACTCTCCCTGGTATTTGTAATTCTGCTGCACCGTGCACGGAAAAAGCAAAAAAATGTCTGCAAGCCGGCACTGGCAGGCACCATATGCGCCTGCATCCTCTGTACGGCTTCGATTGTTTACTTTGGGGCACAGACACCAGCAGGTGCCAAGCGCTACATTGACCAGGCAATTGATCCGGAACAGGAAGTTTCGCTATCTGTTGATTCCAACCACTTCTTCCGAATCGATATTTCAGAAAACTGTGACAACTATCCGATGCTCTGGAAGCTGCCATGCATGCGAACCTTCCACAGTATTGTCCCGGCTTCCATCATGGAATTTTACCATGCAATTGGTGTCACACGAGATGTTGCTTCCCGAGCAGATCTATCCTATTATACATTGCGTGGATTATTTTCCGTACAGTATTACTACGACCAAATTGCAGAAATCGATCTCTCCACGGAATCGGATCCCCAATCCATCGCACTGCCCGGATTTTCCTATCGCAATACGGAAAATGGATTCCGTGTATATGAAAATACCGCTTATGTTCCAATGGGCTTTACATTCGATCAGTATATCACAGAATCAGACTGGGAAGCCTGTGCAGACAACAAACGTGCCAGTCTGCTGATGCACGCCATCGTACTCAACGACCGGCAAGTGGAACAGTATGGCAGCAATATGCAGCGTATGGACAGCGACCATACCACCTGCACCAAGGAACATTACCTGGAAGATTGTGCTGCCCGTGCTGCTTCCAGCTGTGACTCTTTTACCTATGATTCCAATGGTTTCACTGCCACCATTTCTGCAAAATCCGACAACCTGGTATTTTTCAGTGTACCCTATGAAGCAGGATGGTCGGCTACCGTCGATGGAAAGCCAGTCTCCATTGAACAAG
>FR899104.1:41187-43087 GCA_000437255.1 Ruminococcus sp. CAG:403 | reverse complement strand
TTGGCTTTATGGCGGTTCCGGTAGAGGCAGGCGATCATACCATTGTATGCACTTATGAAACACCAGGACTGCATGCAGGACTTCTGCTTTCAGCCGGCGGACTGGTTCTGCTGCTTGCCTACCTGCTGCTTTGCAAAAAATTCTGTAGAAAAGATCTGGATGCACCGCATGTGCATTACTATGAGGACTTCGATCCGGATGCCGTTTCGGCACATACCGCTTATCTGGAACAACTGATACAGTCCCCATCATCCAAAGATCCGTCTTAAAGGAGGCATTCCTATGCATTTAAAAGAAGAAACCTTAGACAGCCAGAAAACCTATCAGGGAAAAATTTTCTATGTCACGCAAGACACTGCCCGTCTGGAAGATGGCTGCACTGCCATTCGAGATGTGGTGCACCACTCCGGAGGAGTCTGTGTGGTGCCACTGACAAAACAAAATACGGTACTGATGGTTCGGCAGTTTCGTTACCCCATGCAGGAAGTCACATTAGAGATTCCGGCTGGAAAAATCGAGCCAGGGGAAGATCCGGCTGCCTGCGGGCGGCGGGAACTGCTGGAAGAAGTCGGCAGAACCTGCGAAACATACACCTATCTAGGCGCTGTTTACCCCACTCCGGCATATGATACAGAAGTGATCCATATGTACCTGGCGCAGGGCCTCTCGGCTCCGCAGAGCCAACAATTAGATGCAGAAGAGTTTTTGGATATCACCGAGCTTCCTCTGGAAGAAGCAGTGGAACAAATCCTGCAAAACAAAATCCCGGATGCCAAAACACAGATTGCACTTTTAAAGACTTACGTGATGCTGCATAAAAAAAGGGGACTGTAATCCATACAGTCCCTTCCCCGCCAAAGGCGCAGGTTTCCTATTCTATTCAGCAAGTAACGCCATATGCTTTACGAAATGGGTTGCGGTTCCGGCTGAGAAGCCTGTTTTTCCGCTTCCATTAAAGCAAGGTGCTTCTGGTATTCTTCCAAAATCTGCTCTTCCATCATGGTTCTTGCACTGGCAGAAATGGGATGCACAATATCCCGGAAGATTCCGTTTTCATCTTTTCTGCTGGGCATTGCGACAAACAGACGTGCGTCTCCCTGTACAACTTTAATATCATGTACGGCAAGCATGTCGTCAATTGTTACAGAAACAACTGCCCGAAGCCGTCCTTCTGTAAGAATTCTTCTGATTTTGATATCTGTGATTTCCATAAGATGCCCTCCTCTTTCCGCAGCCGAATAAACAGTCTGTTCATTCTGATTGTTGCTTTTGTATCCGGCTTTCGGGAATAGTATGCAAGGAAGCCGGATAAAATATACACAGTGAAACAGGTCAAAACTTTCTATTTTTCGTTTTTTCTCCCCTGTTTTCTGCATAGTCACCAGTATACACGAAAAAAATTAATGATATGAGAAAGAAAAAGGTGGTTTTTTTGAACATTAATATCTTAAATGGTAAAAAGCATATCCATTTTATCGGAATTGGCGGATCCGGTATGTATCCACTCGCACAAATCCTGCACGCCAAGGGATATTTTCTGACTGGCTCCGACAACAACGAAACCGAAACCCTCCAGGCTGTCCGGGACATGGGCATTCCAGTCACACTGGGACAGAAGGCCGAAAACATCGCCGGTGCAGATTTAATTGTACACACTGCCGCCATTATGGCAGATAATCCAGAACTGATTGCCGCAAAAGAAAGCGGTGTCCCGGTTCTGGAACGCAGTGAACTGCTGGGCATTGTAACCAGCTGGTACGACCGCGCCATCTGCGTTTCCGGTACACACGGAAAGACGACCACCACTTCAATGCTGACACAGATTCTGTACACCGCTGGTGTCGATCTCTCTGCTTTCATCGGTGGAAAACTCCCCTGCATCCATGGCAGCGGCCGCTGC
>FR899104.1:17236-41165 GCA_000437255.1 Ruminococcus sp. CAG:403 | reverse complement strand
GCGGTTCCAGCGATATTATGACTTGCGAAGCCTGTGAATTTGTAGATACTTTCTTGAAGCTTTACCCCAATCTGTCCATCATTCTGAATATTGACAATGACCATATGGACTACTTTGGCACCATTGACCGCGCCATCGAATCCTTCCATCGATTTGCAGAAAAAACAACCACTGCGGTCTTTTACAATGGAGACGATGCCAATACCTGTCGTGCCATGGAAGGCATTACTGGAAAAGAACGGATTACATTCGGCAAAACCGATCAAAACGACTACTATCCGACCGACATTCGGCGGGTTAATGGATTGGAAACCTGCTTTACAGTCATGTATCAGGGCAAACCGCTGGGTGATGTAACCCTGCACGTTGCCGGACTGCACAACATCACCAATGCACTGGCTGCGCTGGCAGCTGCAAGATACGTTGGCGTCTCCTTTGCAGATGCCGCAAAGGGACTGGCAGCTTTCCGTGGCGCAGGCAGACGGTTCGAAAAGAAAGGCGTTGTAAACGACATCACTTTAGTAGACGACTATGCGCATCACCCGACAGAACTGACTGCAACACTAACTGCTGCTATGGAAATGGGCTTCCATGCCGTATGGGCCGTTTTCCAGCCGTTCACCTTCTCTCGCACTGCAACGCTGCTGGACGACTTTGCAAAAGCACTGTCCATTCCGGATCATGCTGTTTTAACCGATATTATGGGATCCCGGGAAAAGAACACCTATGGCATCTTTACCCGCAATCTGGGCGAAAAGATTCCGGGCGCTGTCTGGTTCCCGCAGGATGAATCCGACCCCAACTCCAACGATACCCGTAAATATGAAAACTTCGAGCAGGTCTGCAACTACATTTGCGATCATGCACAGCCGGGTGATCTGGTGATTACACTGGGATGCGGCGATGTCAACAAGGTCAACCATCAGATTCTGGACACCCTGAAGCAGCGTGCTGCACAGCAAAAATAACGGAGGAGCAGTATGTTAAGCGAACGGGAACAAAAAATTCTGGAGTACATCGAAACCAAGATGGAACTCGATGGCATTCCGCCCACCATTCGGGAAATTTGCAGCGATCTGCAAATCAAATCCACCTCCACCGCCCATAAAGAAGTCAACCGATTGATTGAAGAAGGCTATCTGGTCAAACGGCGCAACAAAAACCGCTCTCTGCGTTCTCCACGCAGAGAGGAACGGAGCCGGGAACCGGGAAAAGAAATTCCGATTCTTGGAACGGTTGCAGCCGGCACGCCAATCACTGCTGTGGAAAACATCATTGGATATATTCACTATGAACCGGAAAAGCAGCATGACAATCCCCTCTTTGCGTTAAAAGTACGGGGAGAAAGCATGATCAATGCCGGCATCTGTGACGGCGATCTAATCATTGTGGAACAGACCGCATATGCAGAAAATGGTGATATCGTAGTAGCTCTGCTCGATCAGGAGGAAGCCACTGTAAAACGTTTCTATAAAGAAAACGGACACTTCCGGCTCCAGCCGGAAAATGACGCCATGGATCCCATCTATACAGAGGACTTGGATTTGATGGGTGTTGTTGTGGCACTGCTTCGGATTTATTCATAAAAAAGTATTTGCATTTTTCGGGAAATGTATTATAATAAAAAGAACAGATCACCTATGGGAAAGGAACTTCATTATGACCAATAAAATCAAAGTCGTTATCTGCGGCAAGGAATTCACGCTGCAAACGGCAGAATCTTCCAATTACATATTTAGTCTGGCACGGACATTAGAAGGCAGAATCAATGAGCTGCTGTCTGCCAACAGCAGTGCTTCCCCGTTCACAGCTTCTATCATGGTAGGCTTGGCTGCACTGGATGACCTGAACAAGGCCAACCAGCGCCTGGATACTCTGCGGGAACAGTCCAAGGAATATGTAGACGAAGCTGGAAAAGCACGTCTGGAGCGGGATGCTGCCTTGCAGCAAGTCGCAGCACTCCAGGCAAAACTGGAACAACTGGAAAATCATGCAAAATCAAACGACTAAATGTTGCCCGGAATTACTGGCGCCTGCCGGCAGTATGGAAGCGCTGCAAGCTGCCCTTCGATGCGGCGCAGATGCAGTCTATGTTGGTGGCACGCAGTATTCCGCACGGCAAAATGCCGGAAATTTTGATTTGCCTGCTCTGGAAGAAGCGGCACGTCTCTGCCATCTGTACGGCGCAAAATTGCATTTAGCCGTCAACACGCTGCTGCTTCCGCAGGAACTGGAAGCCTTTTCTCGTTATATGCAAGCCATCGCCTCCATCGGCGTGGATGCTTGTATTGTACAGGATCTTGGTGCTGCTGCCATCATTCGGCAAGCCATACCAGAAATGCCGCTGCATGCCTCAACTCAACTGACCATTCATTCCCCGGAAGGCGCACGCTTTGCAAAAGAGCAAGGCTTTTGCCGTGTGGTTGCAGCACGGGAACTTTCCCGATCAGAAGTACAGGCGCTTTGTGCCTGTGACATCGAAATCGAACAGTTTGTCCATGGTGCACTTTGCATGAGCGTCTCCGGACAATGTTACTTGTCTGCTATGATCGGCGGACGCAGTGCCAACCGTGGACGCTGCGCACAAGCCTGCCGTCTCCCCTTTTCTGCATCTGGTCATCCCGAACAAGCAGCACTTTCCCTGAAAGATCTTTGCTTAATTCCGTATGCCCAGCAGCTGATTGCAGACGGCATCACCTCTTTGAAAATTGAAGGCCGAATGAAACGACCGGAATATGTTGCTGCTGCCGTTTTGGCTCTGCGTGCCGCATTAAATGGAGAACAGCCGGATTTATCGGATCTGCGTGCAGTCTTCTCCAGAAGCGGTTTTACAGACGGCTATTATACCGGTACCCGCAGCCAGATGTTCGGCAAACGAGAAAAAGAAGATGTGACAGCCGCAAAAGCCGTGCTGCCCCGTCTGGCACAAACCTATCAAAAACTGCCGGATCGCATTCCCTTAGAGATTACTGTTACCGCAATTTCGGGACAGCCTGTTACAGCTACCTTTTCCGATCCAGAAGGACAGACTGTCACAGTAACCGGCGCCGTTCCGCAGCCGGCACAAAACCGTCCTACCGATTCGGCGACGCTACAGCGACAGTTCAGCAAACTGGGCGATACCATTTATATGCTCCAAAGGCTGACCGCTGTTTGTGACGGCACTTCCATGCTGCCAGCTTCTGCCTGGAATGCCCTGCGGCGTGCCGGAACAGCTGCAATGGATGCTGCACGAATCCAAGCGCATACCCCATTCTATTCGGTTGTGCCGCAGTCGTTCCACCCCCTGCCGCATGAAACACCGACTCCGCAAAAGGCACCTGCTTTTTGGGTGCAGCTGCGCACAGTACCAGAAGATTGTTCCTTCTGGCTTCAGCAAGAACGAGTCGCTTTTCTGATGCTGCCCTTGGAACAACTGCTAACAGCAGAACTGCCGCAGGCAGATCGGGCGCGCATCCTGCTGATTCCGCCTCGCTTTACACCCAATCACGCAGAACAAACGCTGCGTCAGCAATTACAGATACTGGCACAAGCTGGCTATCAACATTTATATTGTCAGAATGTGGCACATCTGCGCCTTGGCAAACAGTTACAATTCCACTGTCATGGTGGAACCGGACTGAATTTGACCAATCTCCTGGCACTGTCTGCCTATCCCATGACAGATGCCACCCTTTCTCCGGAGCTGACACTTTCACAGACACGTGCCTGTGCCGGTTCGCTTCCAATTGGAATCTATGGATACGGATATTTCCCGGTTATGTTGATGCGCAATTGTCCCGTTCGGGAAGAAGTGGGCTGCAAATCCTGTACCGGTTCTCTGATTGACCGAACCAATCGAACGTTTGCAGTGCAATGCCAAGCCGGATATACGGAACTATACAATGCCGTTCCCATCTGGCTGGCAGACAAGCAAAAGCAGCTGACCCATCTGCACCACTTGATCTTAGATGTTTCGCAGCTTCCTGCGCAAGCACAGCAGCAAGCTGTTCTGCATGCCTACCAAACAGGCGATCCCAATTTGCCGCAAGCCATTACCCGCGGCCTTTATTTCCGTGGCATTCAATAAACAAAGGAGCTCCTTATGAAATTAAAAATCAAACGTGTTCGTCCCTATGCACAGGTTCCCAAACAAGCAACCACAGGCAGTGCCGGCAGTGATTTATACGCCGCTTTGGAAGAGCCCCTCTCCATTCCAGCCGGAGCAATCCGCAGCATTCCAACTGGTATTGCCGCAGAACCGGACACCGATTCTGTTGCCCTGCTTATCTTTCCCCGTTCTGGACTGGCAAGCAAGCACGGCATCACCCTCGCCAATGCAATCGGACTGGTAGACAGCGACTATCGGGGCGAAATTTGCGTTCCGCTCATCAATTTGGGAAAGGAAGCATTCACCATTGAACCAGGCATGCGCATTGCACAATTGGTGGTCTCTCCCATTCTTCTGCCAGAAATTGAGGTAACGGATACCTTAACAGAGACACAGCGTGGAGCAGGCGGATTTGGATCCACCGGATTAACCTAAGAGAAAGGAGCGGCGGATTTTCTGCTGCGCAGGAAATCCAAAAATCATATGAAAAAGTTTTTTATTTACTTTCTGACCATTGTAGCAGCATTGATGCTGGGAACCGCTTTGGCAGCTGTTTTAAAGCCAATTGATTCCCTCAACTGGCTAATCGCCACGCATTCCATCGGCTTCAATGCCTTCTCCTGCGACCTATACGTGCTGGACTTGACACTGGGATTCCATGTGCGCGTCAGCGTCATCCAGATTATTATGCTCATTCTTTCGATTTTTATTGCACCGAAAATGGAATCTGTCTTCGCAAAATCCAAAAAATAACGGTACCGACAGCATGCTTCGTATCCCAGCACATACAGATCTGTGGCATGCTCCTGCAACTGGCTGGCAGCTGTAAAACCAACCAAAAAAGCAGGGGGAAAACAGACCTGTTTTTTATAAAATTACGGAATTTCAGTTTTGCAAAAAATTCCCCAAAAAAAGATTGTACCACATTGCGTTTCGTGGTATAATGGAATCAAAGGCTTTCAAATAAAACCGTCTTCTGCTTCTCATCCTGAAGATTCCGCTAGCAGGCATTCTGCCTGTTTCTTTTTTTCATGAATTGGCATGATGGATGCGGCAGCAGCATATGAATCAAACAATGAACGGTAACTCTGTACCATCTCGTTTCACAATCGTTGTTTGCGCAAAAGAAAGAAAAGACGCAAACCGCTTTTATCATAGAAGGAGTGCACAAAATGTTTACAAAAGATATCGGAATTGACCTTGGAACAGCAAATACTTTGGTTTATCTGCGAGGACGAGGCATTATTATCCGAGAGCCGTCTGTTGTAGCGGTCAACACCCATACAGACAGCGCAAAATATGTCGGAAAAGAAGCAAAAGATGTCATTGGTCGTACTCCTGGTTCCATCGTAGCCGTTCGTCCGCTGAAAGACGGTGTCATTGCAGATTTTGAGACCACCATTGTCATGCTGCAAGAATTCATCCGCAAAGCGCTGCGTGGAAAAATGTTTACCAAAGCTAGAGTCATTATCTGCATTCCTTCCGGCGTAACAGCCGTAGAACGCCGTGCCGTAAAGGATGCCGCTGATCAAGCCGGTGCCAAAAAGGTCTACATCATCGAAGAACCCATGGCAGCGGCAATTGGTGCTGGCCTGCCGACTTTGGAACCATGCGGCAGCATGATTGTCGATATTGGCGGCGGAACCAGTGAAGTGGCAGTAATCTCTCTGGGCGGCATTGTGGTTTCCCGTTCCGTGCGCTGTGCCGGAGATGAATTGGATGCTTCCATTGTCAACCACATCAAAAAACGTTATAATCTTCTGATCGGTGAACGTACAGCAGAAGATATTAAAGTACAAATTGGTTCCGCCTATCCGGTAGAAGCAGAACAAGTGATGCAGATTAAGGGCAGAAATCTTCTCAATGGTCTGCCGGAAAATGTCAATATTACTTCTTCTGAAGTACGGGAAGTCCTGCTGGAACCGCTGGCTCGCATCATTGATGCCATCAAATATACCCTGGAGCAAACACCTCCGGAATTGGCAGCGGATATCATCGATCACGGTATTACATTGGCAGGCGGCGGCGCTCTGCTGCGGGGCTTGGACGTTCTGGTTCATAAGGAAACCGGCATTCCTGTGTATGTCGCAGAATATCCACTGGACTGCGTTGCAGAAGGAACCGGAAAAATTCTGGAGCATATGGATCTTTACCAAGATACCCTGACTGAAGAAGTCAAATACTACTAAGCGCCTCTTCTGCCTGTGCAGCTTTGCGCAGACTTCGATGTAAAATAGACGTAAGAAGCAAGGACGTGTGAACAAAGAGGATCCATACACGTCCTTTCCGTTTTTCCCGCCGTACCACAAAAGGAGGTCCCTACATGGGAAAATTTTTTAAAAGTGCAAAATTTCGAATCATTCTCTGTATTGTCGCACTTTTGATTGGAATTATGCTGTTTGCTGTGACGCAAAAAGGCTACACCCTGCCGGAAACCGGCGTTGTCGGCACCATTTTGAATCCGGTGCGTAAAGTTTCCAACTCTATTTCCTATCAGGTTGAACGAGGACTGCGTGCCTTTACCGATAAAAAAGCATACCAAGAGGAAAATGAGTCCCTGAAAAAGCAAGTAGCTGCTCTGCAAAATCAGCTGGTGGATTACGACAAGACCAAACAGGAATTGGAAGACCTGCAAGGTTTTCTGGAAATCAAGCAGCAACACACCGAAGATCAGTATTCAGAACCCTGCGATATCATCGGCTATGTAACCAATGACCCATTTGGTTCCTTTTACATCGATCAGGGCAGCAAGGACGGCATCTCCCTCTATGATCCAGTTATCACAGCAGAAGGCGTTGTTGGAATTATTTCCGAAATTTCAGACACCTATGCCACTGTAGAAACCCTGCTCTCCCCAGACTTGTCTATGGGTGCCATTTCCTCCGACGGCAAAAACACCGGCATTGTAGAA
The DNA here is from genome assembly GCA_000437255.1 of Ruminococcus sp. CAG:403. GTDB lineage: Bacteria > Bacillota > Clostridia > Oscillospirales > Ruminococcaceae > Ruminococcus_C. Next base: position 34,164 of record FR899104.1, on the reverse strand, counting down.
GGACAAGTTGACCTTTCTGCCAATCAGCAGTGCCGTATGATCTACCTGGATCAGGATCATACATTAAAAGCGGATGATTTAATCGTCACCTCCAATAGCAGCGGTCTATTTCCAAAAGGATACCTCATCGGTTCGGTTCTGTCCATTGCACCTATGGAAAGTGGTTTGAGCGACTATGCTGTTTTGCAGCCTGCTGTTGATTTTTCAACGCTGACCACAGTTGTGGTTGTTACAGACTTTGAGGGAAAGGAACAGCTGAACCCATGAGAACGTTAAAATCCGCTCGCACTTCCAGCCGGCAAAAACGCTGCACCGTTCTTCGCTGGATTCTATACAGTCTGCTCGTCCTATTCGCCTTTGTCATTGCCGCAGCCGGCAATCATATCAAACCGCTCCTGCTGATCCCCATTGCGTTGTGCATCTCTTCTACTTGTAAGGATGTTCCAGCAGTTGGTGTAGGCATTGTCTGCGGATTCTTATTGGACATCAGCTGCGGGAAACTTTTGGGGTACAACGCCATCATTTTGCTGGCGCTTTGTTTATGCGTGTCTCTGCTCTATACCAATCTGCTCCAGCAGCGTCTGCTCAATATGCTGGTTTTGACTGCTGTTGGCAGCTTTTTGCAGGCAGGACTCGATTTCTTCTTCTCTTATGTAATTTGGGGATATGATCATGTGAATCAAATTTTTCTGACGGTTACCATTCCAAGCTGGCTGGCAACTGTCATCGCAACCATTCCGATTTACTATCTGTTTCGGTTGATTGCCCACTGCTTGTCTCCCAAGCAAAATCGTATCATCCGAGAATCCACCCATTCCTAAGGAAGAAAGGAAGTTTGCCGATCTTATGAAACGAACCGTTGCCACTTACTTAAAAATCATTCTTTCCGTCCTGTTGGTGCTGACCTCCACCTCACTTTGCGGATATCGCCTTTTAAAAATCCAAGTGGTAGACAGTGCAAGCTATGCAACCCGTGCCGCTTCCACCTATACCTATACCCAATCCATTTCTGCCACACGTGGAGAAATTGTGGATGCACAGGGCAACCCCATTATTGAAAATAAAGTGGGATACAATGTAATCATCGAACCGGATAAATTCCCGGATGATTTGGAAAAAGCCAATGCCATTCTGCTTTCCATTGCTGATCTGCTGGAACAGCACAACATCGACATCCAGACCTCTCTTCCCATCACAGAGACTGCTCCGTATGCCTTTACGGATACAGAAGCAGACACCATCTCCAAGCTGAAAGAGCTGCTGAATCTGAATGTCTATGCAACAGCAGACAACTGCATCGATAAGCTGCTGGACGACTACAAAATTGCAGATACCTATACCCAGAAACAGCAGCGCACCATTGCAGGACTTCGCTATGAAATGCTGCTGCGTGGCTTTTCCCTGAGCAACCGTTTTATCATTGCAGAGGATGTCCCCATTGAAGTGGTTACAGAAATTAAGGAAAACAGCATCCGTCTGCCTGGCATCAACATTGTGGAAGAGGCAACCCGAAGCATTGCGCAAGCAGATATCATCCCACACGAAATTGGTACCGTTGGCCCAATTTATGCAGAAGAATACGCAGAACTGGCACAAAAGGGCTATGACCTGGATGACACCGTTGGAAAGAACGGCATTGAACAGGCAATGGAATCTGAACTGCGTGGAACCGACGGCGAAAAAACCATCACTGTGCAAAACGGAAGTGTGCTATCTTCCGAAGTTTCCAAACCTGCACAGTCCGGGCACACCGTGCAGCTGACTGTCAACAGCGATTTTCAGCGGGATTTGCAAAACATTCTGACTGGATTCATTCAAAACTTTGATTCCATTCGGGATGCCAAAACCGAAGAGGAAGGACTCGGAAAAGTTACAAGTGGCTCTATTGTCGTATTGGATGCCAAAACCGGTGCCGTTCTGGGCATGGCAACGGCGCCAACTTATGACTTATTGACCTATAAGGACAATTACGAGTCCCTGACCAAGGATGAAAACAGTCCGCTGCTGAACCGTGCTACTTCCGGTTTATACCGACCCGGTTCTACATTCAAGACCATTACGGCAACAGCTGGTCTCTGCGAAGGAATCGTCGATGCCAACAGCACCTATTTCTGCGGACAGACTTACCTTTTCCATGACCACACATATAGCTGTACCGGCTCACATGGCAACATCGGCATTGTCCGTGCACTGGAAGTATCCTGTAACATCTACTTCTATCACCTTTCCGAAGCGCTGACCATTGACCGCATTACCGATTATGCAACCCAATACGGATTGGGACAGCATACCGGACTGGAAACCGGAGACGCTGCCGGACACCTTTCCGATCAGGAAATTTTCGCAGAGCTCGGACAGGAATGGACTGTTGGTCAGGTTTTACAGACTGCCATCGGACAAGGCGAATGGGCTGTCACACCGCTGCAAATGGCAGTGGTTGCCAACACACTTGCCAATGACGGCGTACGGTATCAGCCGTACTTGGTGGACAGCATCTGGGACTACAACCAGGAAACTATGATTCGGAAAACCGAACCAACCGTTGCTGCAACCATTAAAAATAACAACAGCAGCTACTTTGACACCATTCAACAAGGTATGATTGCCGCTTCTACCAATATGCCGGGACAGTATTCCCTTTCTGACCTGGGCTATTCGGTTGCCATTAAAACCGGTACCCCACAGGCTGGCGGTGGACGGGTACAGGATTCCTTCTTCATTGGATATGCACCGGCAGACGATCCGCAGATTGCATTTGCCGGAGTGGTAGAAGGTGCAGAATACTCCAAGTACATGATCCGCTCTATCTTAAAAGCATATGAAGACCGTTTCGTTCACCCAGCTGATCCGGCGACTACCACAACAGCTGCTGCTTCCGCAGCCGGTACAACGACTGCAACAACCGTTTCTCCAAATGAATAACAGCTTTTTTTCGGTGCTCTTTCCTGCAAACATGTCAAAATGCACAAAACCAAAATTATGAAAAAAGATAGATTGCACAATTTTATTATTTTTCGCTGTAAAATCTTTGACAAAATCCAAATTTACGAGTATAATAAAAGATGAAACGGTGAATCAAAAAACGGACTACCAGCAATAAACGAAGTAACACCAGACGAACTTTATTTAGAAATTGCATCACAATTTCTAGAACAACCACTACAATGATAAACTGTTATTTGCATTTGAAAGGACTGATTCTGGCATATGACAATTGCACTGATTGCACATGATGCAAAAAAAGAATTGATGGTTCAATTTTGCATCGCTTACTGCGGAATTCTGGCTCGGCATACTCTTTGCGCAACCGGAACCACCGGCAAACAGGTCAGCGAAGCAACAGGACTGAAAATTCAACGGTATTTAAGCGGCTCCCAGGGCGGAGATCAGCAGATCGGCGCACGCATTTCCTGCGATGAAATCGATGTTTTGCTCTTCTTCCGTGACCCGATCAACCGCAAGGCTTCTGAACCAAATGAAATGAACTTGTTGCGTCTTTGCGATGTGCATAACGTCCCCGTGGCCACTAATATTGCAACAGCAGAAGCACTCATTATGGCATTGGAACGCGGTGATCTGGATTGGAGAAAAATTGGACATCCAACGGTTTAAACAATTGATCAGCTGACAACACAACACCTGATATTCGGATCCGCTTTGCTGCACAACGGTGCGCTCCATGCGGAATCCATACCATGTCCCTTGCTATAAGGGACAATTTTTTGCAAGAACGTGTATCCGTTTCGCACACTTTGTGCCTTTTTGTACATGAAGTTGCGGACAAGCACTTGCATGCGAATTGTAGGAGGTTATGATGGCAAATAAATTTACACGCCCGCAGGGAACAGAAGATGTTACCCCAAAGCAAATCTATAAATGGCATACCGTGGAAAAAATTGCAAGGGAAACGGCTGAAGCTTTCGGCTATCAGGAAATCCGTGTCCCGACCTTTGAACAAACCGCTCTGTTCCAGCGTTCTGTTGGAGAAACAACCGACGTGGTACAAAAAGAAATGTACACCGTTGTCGCAAGAGAAACAGAATTTACCCTGCGACCAGAGGGAACTGCCGGCACCATTCGTGCCATGCTGCAAAACGGTATGCTCAATGACGCTCTGCCGCAAAAGGCATTCTATATTCTGTCCTTTTTCCGCCACGAGCGTCCGCAGGCAGGCCGCTTACGGGAATTCCATCAGTTTGGTCTGGAAATGGCAGGAAGCGCCAGCCCGGCAGCAGATGCGGAAATCATTTCCCTTGCCAAGCAAGTGATGGATCGTGTTGGTTTAAAAGGCATTGCACTGAACATCAACTCCATTGGATGCCCAACTTGCCGTGCTGGATACCACCAGGCACTGCGTGCGTATTTTGCCGACCGGGAAGCAGAACTGTGTGACACTTGCCGTACCCGTCTGGAAAAAAATCCCATGCGTATTCTGGACTGCAAAAGTCCGATTTGTTCGGAAATCGCAAAGGGTGCGCCGGTTATTCTGGATTATTTGTGTCAGGAATGCAGCGATCACTTTACCCTGCTGCAAAGCTATCTGAAAAATTTAAACATTGATTTTACCATCAACCCCAAAATTGTCCGGGGACTGGACTACTACACCAAAACTGTATTTGAATTCGTTACAACGGAGATTGGTGCACAGGGTACTGTCTGCGGCGGCGGTCGTTATGACGGTTTAATTGAGCAGCTCGGCGGCGCACCAACACCGGCAATGGGCTTTGGCATGGGTTTGGAACGTCTGATTCTGACCATGGAAAAGCAGGGCTGCGCATTCCAGGAGCCAACCCCTTGCGACCTGTATCTGGCGCCTATGGATCCGGAATCGGTTGCCCCTGCTATGCAGCTGGCACAGTCGCTTCGGGAAATGGGCTATCGGGCAGAATATGACCTGATGAACCGTGGCTTGAAAGCACAAATGAAATTTGCCAATAAAATTGGCGCAAAATTTGTTATCGTCCTGGGCGAAAATGAGCGCACCACGAAAGAAGCCAAGATCAAATGGATGGAAACCGGTGAACAATTCTCAATTCATCTGGATGATCGTTTCCCACAGGAATTTGAAAATCTTGCAATCCAGTTCCTGTATCAGGATGTATTAGCAGAATTTGAGGAGGAACAAGCATAATGGATACCATGAAAGGATTAAAGCGTACCTGCTATTGCGGCGAGGTGTCTGATGTCGGAACCACTGTCGTAGTAGGCGGATTTGTTCAGAAAGTCCGGAATCTCGGCAACTTAATTTTTATTGACCTGCGGGATAAGACCGGTATTGTACAGCTGGCATTCAACGATGAAACAGATCGTTCCATCTTCGAGAAAGCTGCAACTTGCCATAGCGAATATGTGTTACTGGTCAAAGGAACTGTTATGCAGCGTTCCAATGTGAATCCGGATATGAAAACCGGACAGGTAGAAATTTTGGTGGATGACCTGCGGATTCTGGCAAAAGCACAGACCCCGCCGTTCGCCATCACCGATGAAACCAAGGTCAACGAAGAACTGCGCTTAAAGTATCGTTATCTGGATCTGCGCCGTGCGCCGCTTCAGAGAAATTTAATTATGCGTCATGAGATTGCCCTGGCTGCAAGAGAATACTATTATGCCAACGGCTTTACTGAAATCGAGACACCGATGATGATGAAATCCACCCCGGAAGGTGCAAGAGATTATCTCATTCCGTCTCGCATTCACAATGGAAAGTTCTATGCTCTGCCGCAGTCTCCTCAGATTTACAAGCAGCTTTTGATGGTTGCCGGAATGGATCGGTACATTCAGATTGCACGATGCTTCCGGGATGAGGATTTGCGTGCAGATCGTCAGCCGGAATTTACACAGATCGACTTGGAAATGTCCTTTGTAGATGTAGACGATATTCTGGAAATGACAGAAGGATTTGTACAGTACCTGTTCAAGAAGGTATTGAACTTAGATGTGACACTGCCGCTGCCTCGTCTGACCTATGCAGAAGCCATGAACCGCTATGGATCTGATAAGCCGGATACACGTTTCGGCATGGAATTGCAGGATATTTCTTCCCTGGTACAGGACGTAGACTTTGCAGTCTTCCGCAATGCATTGGAAGCCGGCGGAAGCGTGCGCGCTATCGTCGCCAAGCAGGCAGTGAAAACACTGACCAGAAAAGAAATCGACAAGCTGACAGAAAAAGCAAAGGGAATCGGTGCGAAGGGACTTGCCTTCATCCGCTGGAATGATGCTGTTCCAACCTGCCCATTTGCAAAGTTCCTGCCGGAAGGAAAACTGAACGAAATCATTTCCTTCCTGGGCTGTGAACAAGGTGACGTGGTATTGATCGTTGCCGATAAGAACAAGGTAACGCTGCCGGTACTGGGCGCTCTGCGTCTGCAAGTTGCCAAGCAGCTGGATTTGATTCCAAAGAATCAATTCAACTTCCTGTGGATTACACAGTTCCCGTTCTTCGAATGGGACGAAGAATCACAGACCTGGATGGCAATGCATCATCCTTTCACCATGCCAATGGATGAATGTCTGGATGATCTGGACACCCATCCGGAAAAAGTAGTGGCAAAGGCATTCGATCTGGTACTGAACGGAACCGAGCTGTCCTCTGGATCCATTCGTATTACCGATTATGAATTGCAGCAGAAAATGTTCGAAGCACTGGGCATGGATGATGCGGAAATCGAAGCAAAGTTCGGCTTCCTGGTAGATGCCTATAAGTACGGTGCACCACCGCACGGCGGCTTGGGCATTGGTCTGGATCGTCTGGCAATGGTAATGTTACAGGCTGAGAGCCTGCGGGATGTCGTTGCCTTCCCGAAGGTACAGAACGCAAGCGAACTGATGAGCGAATGCCCGTCTCCGGTTGACCCGGAAAGCTTAGAGGTTCTGGGCATTCAAATCAAACCACAAAAAGCAGAATAAATAGAAGCTCTAAAAAACGCCTTCCCAACATGCCGGGAAGGCGCTTTTTGTCTGTTAAATACTTGAATGGGCTGGAATCCGAATCCGCCTGTTCCTGTTTCATCCTCTTTTTTGCAAAATCTGTTCCAATGCTGCAAACGCCTGTGCATCCGGCTGCTGCAAGCCGTAACGTACCTGATTATATCCATCGGTCAGCTGTTTCCAAGCAGCAGCCTGTTCCGGCCGAATCTGCTGTACCTGCTCCAAAATCTGCTCGGCGCTTTCCCATGGATACACCGCAACACCTGCTGTGGAGAGTTGCTCCACTGCCAGTGCGTATCCCAATCGATAGCGCTGTGCATTCTGCGGAAGACTTCGATAGCGGCGATACTGTCGGTTCCAATTCTTTCTGGTTTGATTGGGTTTCTTTTTGGCAGATGACTGTTTCTTTCCGGGTAAACTGCGCACTTCATCCAGATAAGCACCTGAGCGTGCAGACTGCGTCTCCCAGTCGCCCGGATGAAACCACTGCCGCAGCTGATACACCAAAGCCTGCCAGGCATACTGCAACCTTTCCAGAATCCATGTTCGGTTCCAAATGAAAACCACCGCCAACAGCAAGACTGCACTGGAAAGAATCAAAATCGCCCAAAAAGAAGTATGCTGTGCAGCTGCCTCCTGCATGCCATCGGATGCCGGAATGGCACCTGTCTCATTGGTTCCGGTGTCTGGAAACAATCCCAACAACCAGGAAAGCACTCGTTCTATTCCAATTAGCAACCAGTGAATTCCGAAGCGCAGACCGGCTGCAATCCATCGATTCAGCCATGCAACAATTGCTACCACACCAAATGCAATCCCAATCAGACGAATATTATAGCGAAACGCAGGCATTGCATCCTGTTCAACCCCATCCCTGGCTCGACTGAGAGACCGTTCCATGCCAGCCGCATGATAGGCAACGGCAAATACCAGTGAAACCAACAGGAACACAACAATGGCAATCCAACCAAACGGCGCTCCCCCACGCAGCCCAATCAAAAGCCCCGGCACCACGGTCCAAGTACAGATTGCGGCATAGAAATACGGATTGACCAGCTCCATCCAGCTGCGCTGCTGAATCCGAATGGCTGCCTGATACAGCAAAACAGTCCATCCTACTGCAACATAGCGAAAAAAAGGTTCACTCCAAGAAGCAGTCAACTCAAAACAAACGGCACCCAATCCGATTCCAACCAGCCAACAGAACAGCCAAAACCAGATTTTTGCATGCCGACGGCGAAACCGACGCATCAAACATTCCTGCAAACGAGCCAGCTCCGAAAGAAGCGGCAACCCAATCAAAGCAAAAATGACTTGCCAAGAGGCAGCCCCACCATAAACCATTAAAAAGGATACAACCGGATAAAGAGAAAGCAGCAGGGCGCTGCTGCAAATATGATGCAATCTTTTCGTCATCTGTCTGCCTCCTTCCTTTCTGCCAGTGGAAGAACCGCATCTGCAAGTCCAAGTGGATCCATTCCTCTTGCGGTGACCAAAATCCTGGACATCCGCTGCCGACGACGCCATGCCTGCAATTCTTTAGTCGTATAGGGTGTGATGCAAATCTGTGCCTCATGCATGCCGCACGGTGGGACTTCCTGCAAAAACTGCGAAAGGGATTGGGTTGGGGGATCTTCCAAACGAGCCAAAAAGCGGCGCAGCTCCGGTTCCTGTGCCATTCGTGTCAACATGATAACAGAATAGGGGGACTCCGCTCCACTGATGCACCCATTCACCCAAAGCTGCACTGAGATGCCCTGCAACAGCGCCTCCTGTACACAGCGCAGTGCAACCCGAATGCTATGTTCCAATCGATCCGCATACCAAACGTTTCTGCTGGCAGAATCTGGGTCAGTCTGCAAATTGAGTAGAATTCGAATGGATGGAACTGCTGTGTACAGTTCCTGCCGAACCATCAGCCGCTGTGCTTTGGCGGTTGCGTTCCAATGTATGCGATTCCAGGCATCTCCTGCCTGATAGGGTCGTACACCGGCGCTGTAAAACGGATCCGGCAGTCCTCGCCGCTGCAAGGTCTGTGCATCCCCAAATGCCAAAAGCTGCTGCCAAACAGGTGCTGCCTGCTCATAGGGAATTGGCAGCACCAAAATCGGATTTCCACGATCTTCCACACGCATCGACTGCCTGGTATTGCCCAAAAGATTGGCAGTCATCAAGAGGGCATGTTCGATCGAATACGTCCCACGTTTATTGGCCCGCACCTGCCAGGTTCGGCGCACTTGACTATAACTTTTCACAGCAAAAATACTCGTTAAAACCTGCACTTCTCCGGTCTGTACCGTATGGGCACCAGAAACCTCCAACCATTTTGGAAGCGTCAGCTCTGCCTTGAGCCAGGGCAGCGGCAGAAATTTCTGGTTTTCCAGTTCCTCGACCAGTTCCAAGACAGAACCCTCCGGCACTTCCTTCTGCTGAAAATAACAGCGATACTGAAGATGCCGCAATCCATAACGACTATACAACCAGCCTTCCAGCAGCATTGCTGCCACCAGAAGCAATACAACGCCTAACAGTTCCATAGGGATTCTCGTGGAACCGGAACTGTTTCCAAAATGGCTCTCACCATTGCCCGTCGCTGCCCCAGATCATCCGTCCAATCCGGTGTTTGTGCGATCAAGCGGTGTGCCACAACTGGCACCGCCATCTGCTGTACATCATATGGCGTCACAAAATCCCGTCCCTGCATGGCTGCTGCACTTTTGGCAGCATGTGCCAGTCCGAGCATTCCACGTGGACTCAGTCCCAACTTAACTTCCGGTGCAGTACGAGTGGTATGCGTAAACGCCAGGATATAATCCTGCACAGCATCTGTCAGCCGTACTTGTGTTACAAGCTGCTGGGCATGCTGCAATTCTGCTGCGGATGCGACACACGGCAGCTGCTCCGGAACCACTTGCCTGCCCTGCAATAGCTGTTTTTCTGCTGCCGGCTCTGGATATCCCATCTCTAAGCAAAACAAAAAGCGATCCAACTGTGCCTCTGGAAGCGGAAAAGTCCCCTGCAATTCAATGGGATTTTGAGTAGCAAGCACCAAAAATGGTGCTTCCAGTGGATAGGTGATTCCATCCACTGTCACTTGTCGTTCTGCCATACACTCCAATAAGCTGGACTGCGTACGCGGTGCAGCACGGTTGATTTCATCTGCCAGCACCACATTGGCAAATATAGCACCCTTCCGAAAACAAAAGGTCTGCTGTTTCTGATCGAAATAATGGATGCCAGTCAGATCGGAGGGCAACAGATCTGGTGTAAATTGAATGCGGCGGCAGGTTCCCTCTATGGAAGCTGCCAGTGCACGGGCAAGTGTTGTTTTTCCGGTACCGGGAAGATCACTCAGCAGTACATGACCACCGCAGAGCAGCGCTGCCACGATCTGCTCAACTGTTTCTTGCTTTCCTAAAATCGCACGGGAGAGATTTTCCCGCAATGCCGATACCATCGGCTGAATGGTATATTCCATGCAAAGTTCCTCTCTACTGTGCAAACTGACTCTGGTACAAGTTGGCATAGAAGCCACCCTTCCGCATCAAGGTTTCATGTGTGCCCTGCTCCAGCACATTGCCGTTGTTCATCACCAAAATCCAATCGGCATTCCGAATGGTGGAAAGACGATGCGCAATGATAAAGCTGGTTTTACCCGCCATCAATTTTTCAAATGCCTTCTGAATCCGCTGTTCTGTTCGCAGGTCAATGCTGCTGGTGGCTTCATCCAGAATCAGGAATGGCGGATTGGTCAGCATAATACGGGCAATACAAAGCAGCTGCTTCTGTCCCTGAGACAATCCGCCGCCGTCTCCATTCAAAACGGTATCATAGCCATTAGACAGCCGACGAATGAATCCATCTGCATAGGCTGCCTTGGCTGCGGCAATGATTTCTTCCCGGGAAGCATCCGGTCGGCTGTAGGCAATGTTCTCTGCTACTGTTCCGGTAAACAACCAGGTATCCTGCAATACCATCCCGAAACAATCACGCAGACTATCTCGTTTCACTTCATTGACCGCTTGTCCAGAAACTGTAATCCGTCCACTGTTGACATCATAGAACCGCAGCAACAGGTTGATCATTGTCGTTTTGCCGCATCCGGTCGGGCCAACAATGGCGATCCGCTGCCCCTGCCGAACCGATAAATTAAAATCTGTAATCAACGGACGATCCGGCACATAGGAAAAGTGCACATGTTCCAGCTGCATGGTACCATCGCAGTGCTGTAAATCCGGCAGCTTGCTGTCATCAGATTCCATCGGAGCATCCAATACGGCAAATACCCGGCGTGCAGAAGCCAATGCATTTTGCAGCTCTGCCACAACGCCGCTGATTTCATTAAACGGCTTGGTATACTGATTGGCATAGGTCAGGAAACTGGTCAGCTGTCCGACAGTAATAACGCCCAGCAGTGCAACATTTCCGGTTGCCGCCAATGCACCGCATACACCGACTGCCGCATAAATTAGGTTGTTCACAAACCGCGTGCTCGGATTGGCAGCCGAAGAGAAGAAAGTTGCCTTCAAACCGGCTGTCTGCAATTCGCTATTGATGGATTGAAAGCGGTCTTCTGCCCGCTTCTCATAGGCAAACGCCTTGACCACTTTTTGCGAGCTGATCATCTCCTCTGCCAGTGCACTGAGTTCGCCTCGAACCTGTGACTGTTTCAAAAACGAATTTCTGGAAAGCGTAGTGATCTTTGCAGCCACAAACAGCGAAAGCGGCGTCAAAACTACAACAATGACTGTAATTTTCACATTGATGGTCAGCATGAAAATCAATGTTCCAAGGATGGTAAAGATTCCCGTGATAAACTGTGTGAATCCTTGCAAGAGCCCTTCTGAAATGATTTCCATATCGGTAACGGCACGGCCGATCAGGTCACCCTTTGCCTGTCCATCAATATAAGAAATCGGAACATGCTGCAAGTGATCAAATACCTGACAGCGCAAATCCCGAATGGTATATGCTGCCAAACGATTGGTACAAAGGGTCATTGCCCATTGGAATGCACCGCTGACCAGGATGGAGAGCATCAGCAGCAATGCCAGATGCTGTAACCGCTGAAAATCAACATCCCCCGGTCCAATCATACAGTCCACAGAATAGCCAATTAGAATGGGAATCACCAAAGACAACCCAGTTCCAATCAATGCAAATAACATGGTCCAAGCAAAATATCCCCGATAGGGTTTTAAATACGATAAAATTCGTTTAACGACTGACATGGTGCACACCCTCCTTAATTTGCCATTTGTGAAGCGTAAATTTCTGCATAAACGGAACAGCTTTCCAAAAGCTGCGCATGGGTTCCTGCCCCCACACATACACCATCTTCCATGACGAGAATGTGATCGGCATGCTGTAAGGAGGTCGCACGCTGCGAAATGATAATCTTTGTTGTATGCGGCAATTCCCGTTCCAATGCCTGCCGCAAAGCAAGGTCAGTTGCATAGTCCAGCGCACTCATACTGTCATCCAGAATCAGCAAATCCGGACTGCCAACTAACGCGCGGGCAATGGTCAAACGCTGCCGCTGACCGCCGGAAAAGTTCTTTCCGCCCTGTGCAACCGTTGTTTCCAGCTGATCTGGCAGCTGCTGCACAAACTCCCATGCCTGTGCAATTTTCAAGGCAGTAATGAGCTCCTCTTCGGTTGCATCCTGCTTGGCCCAGCGCAGGTTGTCCGCAATGGTGCCGGAAACCAAAGTGGCACGCTGCGGAACAATTCCAACCGCCTGGCGCAGCGCTTGCAGATCATAGCAATCGACCTGCTTTCCATATAGGGAAACCGTTCCCTCCTGCGGATCGTAGAAGCGGGGAATCAAAGCTGCAACCGTACTCTTTCCGCTTCCGGTTCCGCCGATAATGCCCAGCGTTTGACCAGGCTGCAAATCAAAGGAAATCTGGCTGACTGCCGGTGCACCAGCATTCGGATAGGAAAAAGTCACGTTGTCAAATACCACCGCAGCCGTACTGTGATCCTGCTGCAAGGTATCTGTTCCGCCAACCAAATCCGGCTGAATCTCCAACACTTTGGAAATACGCTTGGCAGAAGCCTCCGCCTTGGTTAAACTTACCATCAATTCTGCTGCCCGCACCAGTGCCAATGCAATCTGCGTCATATAGTTGACGAATGCGGTCACTTCGCCCTGTGTCAGAGAGCCTGTGTGAACTTGAAAGCCGCCAAACCAGAGCACTGCGACAATTCCAAGGTTCATAATCAAAAATGAAATCGGGTTGAGCAAAGCAGAAACCCGACCAACTGCAATGACCTGCTCCGACAGTTCTCCGCACGCCTGCGCATAGGCCTGGCTCTCCTGCTTCTGTCTGGAAAAGGCACGAATGACACGCACACCGTCTAAGTTTTCTCTGGTACGCCGTGCAACTACATCCAACTGCCCCTGGTTGGATTCATAATGCGGAATGGTGTAATGCATGACACGATACAGAATGTAGCTAATCAACGGCACCACAATGAAAAAGATCAGGGACAGCTTTAAGTCAATGCGTATGGACATCACAGCTGCACCAATAATCAGAAATGGCGCACGGGTTCCAAGCCGAATGAACATGTTGACACCGCTTTGCAGGGTGTTGCTATCCGTATTCAGCCGAGTAATCAGGGAAGCTGTTCCCAAATGATCCAATTCCCGATGGGAAAGGGTGTTGATATGATGGTACAGCGCATTTCGCAGCTGCGTTCCGAATCCATAAGCGCACTTCGCAGCAAAATACTGACAAATCAGTGCAAAGATCAGTCCACAGACTGCCAGCAGCACCAAAACACCACCCATTTTCAAAATATAATGGGTGTCCCGATTGGTAATGCCCACATCAATCATTTTTGCCATTACCAGCGGAACAATTAGTTCAAAAATTGCCTCCAACAACTTAAAAACCGGCCCGAGGCAAAATTCCTTCCAGTATCCCCGAAAATAGGGAATCAAACGCTTCATACTTCCATCTCTCCTTTTATGATTCTTACTTTTTATTATAGCCTGTTTTCCTTGTTTTGGCAAGAAAAACTTTCTTTTTAGAAAAGCCATTTGCGCTTGCAGGAAAAGAAAATTTCCATGCATTCGCTCCTGCCTCATCATTGTATCGGATGCTTTATAAAAAGAATATGATTCATCAAAATTCCTTTTTTATTATTTTTCTTTTTTAATATTGACGCCATTCCATTTTTGTAGTATCCTATATATGGAAGGATATCATTTTAGATTAATTTTGATATTTTATTTTGGGAAAGGATGCGTGTTTGTTATGAAAAAATTATTTGCTTGTACCGCTGCGCTTGCTTTGCTGACAGGTGCCTGCTTTGCCCTGCCGGCTTCCGCAGAAGAAACCACTTATCGTCCTGGTGACGTTGACATGGACGGAAAGCTTACCGCCATGGATGCAAGTCTCATTCTGGACTGCTATGCTGCATTATCCGTAGACGAACCATCTCCGCTTACAGAAGCGCAAACTGCTCTGGCAGACTATGATGGCGATGGAAAAATCACGCTACAGGATTCTATCCAAGTGTTAGTACATGGAGACTATCTTGCATATGATGTCAACTTAGATGGTGTGGTGGATGCAAAGGATGCCGAATTGGCTGCGGAAGCTTACACCACATTTCAAAAGGAACATCCCGGCGAAGCACTAACTTGGAAAAATGTAGATGCCGATTTTATGCTGTCTCCCTTACAGGTTGCCAATTTTGCAATCACCAATGTTTGGGAAAGCTCCAATGATTTTGTTATTTCCCCACAGTCTATCCGCTGGTTCTGCAATTCGAAACTGAATGTTCCATCTGGTGACGTGGATTTGGACGGAACCGTTTCCCTGGATGATGTGACTGCTATCCTGACGGAATACACACAATTGTGTGTGGAAAAAGATCCAATATTCAATTCTCTGCAAACCATTCTGGCAGACACCAATGAGGATGGTGTCGTTTCCGCAGGAGACGTGACAGCTGCCCTCTGCACGTATATGGATGGCTCTGTGAAAACAGCTCAATAAGCCTTTTACAATTCTCCTTTTTTTGCAGCCGCTTCCTTTAACCGGAAGCGGCTTCCTTTAACCGGAAGCGGCTGCTTCTTTTTCAGAAAATGACAATACTCCATGTATAATTCTTCCGATTTGCGTTCAAACTAGAATCGGAGGTGTTATCCATGAATCCTATTGGACATTCTGAAAAATCAAAGTCCCATCGTTCCCGATACCGTGGATTTTATACGGCTCTGGCAGTGAGTTTGGCAATGATCGGTGCCGCCTGCTGGTTCGCCTACAAAACCACATCGGATTCCCTGGAGGAAAATCTTTCTTCCGTAACCGAGTTTGCACAGCTTCCAAGCGGCAGCACCACGACTCCCAATTCCTATGCAGCAGCTGGTGTCCCGGCAACCGTAACGGCTCTCTTCACCGCTCCTGTGGAAACCGTGCCGACTACTGTGCCCATTCAAGAAGAAGCATCCCCTGTTCCGGAGTCAACAGAAGCAGAAACAGAATCCGCAACAGAAGCCGCAGAAGAAACCATTGCACATGTTTTGGTTCGTCCGCTGGAAGGCGATATTCTGGCTCCCTTTAGCGACGGAGAACTGGTCAAATCAGAAACCACCGGTACATGGCAGACCCACAACGGCGTGGATCTTCTCTGTGAAACCGGCACACCGGTCAACGCAATGGACAACGGTACCGTTACCCAAGTGGTACAGGATCCCATCTGGGGCTACTGCGTGACCATCGACCACGGCAACAACGTAGAAAGCCGATCCTGCGGTTTGGATGCAAATGTTCTGGTCAAAGAAGGCGATGCCGTGGAAAGTGGGCAGCAGATCGGCACCACTGGCAACACTGCTGACATTGAAAGCAAATTGGAACCCCATCTGCATTTTGAAGTTCGGCAAAATGGACAGTATGTGGATCCCATTGCCTACCTGGAATCCTGATAAAAAAGCAGACAGTCCCACATGAAAAATGGGTACTGTCTGCTTTTTGCATTGATTATGATTCCTGTAAATAAGCCTGAATGGCTTGTTCCACCCGTTTGTATTCTTCCTGAAACTCCAGCGCAGAAATCCGAAGCGCACCATTTCCCAAAATGATGATCTGCTCCTGATAATCTGATGTCACCACACGAACCCGATGCCTTTTTCCAAGGTCATGCGTTGCCTTTTCAATGTAGGAATCCGCTGTCTCTGCTTCCTTGGTATAGACCACATGAATATTGTGCACCTGCTCCACAGAGCCGGGATTGCCTTTCACTTTATACGCATCAAACACCAAAATAACAGCACATTGCCGAAAGCCTTGATAATTGCAAAGCAAGTGAATCAATTGACTGCGTGCCAAATCCAGGCTTTCCTGTGCCAGGGCTTTTAAATTCTCCCAGGCAAAGATGACATTATAGCCATCGACCAGCAAATACTCCGGCCCCTCTGGGACAGCCGGAACGGCAAGCTGCTTGGTAGTGGCAGTCTGTGCTTCCGGTGGTTTTTCCATTGCATACCGCAAATCCCGCCGAATGGGGCCATAGGTTCGTTCAAAGATCTTCAATAGTTCCTGATCCTCTGCCAACCGGCTGCAATAGCGGCGTACCTGCTGCTGGGAAACAGCTGGCAATTCCGGTTCTGCCTGCGGAGCAGGCGGCTCATAGGAAACATGTGCATGCTGTGGCACTTGATCCCATTTTACAGCAAATCCGGCACCATGTGCACAGAAAATGGAATCGGCTGGATGCTCCAAATCCCGTACACAGTCATATCCAATGGCAGCAATGACAGCCTCTGCATTGTGACAAGGCGCATAACCGCTCAGCATACAGCTCAGTCGTCCCATTCCATGCGTATAGTTGTTGACCTGACTCTGGTACCCCTGCATTTCTGAAACGGGTGCTTTTCCAGTCAGAACAGCCAGTTCGCCCATGGTTTCCGGCCCGGAAAAGGTTCCGTCCATGCGCTGAATGTCCGCAATGGCACGCCCGACACAATCAGATGGAAGCTC
>FR899104.1:16971-17231 GCA_000437255.1 Ruminococcus sp. CAG:403 | reverse complement strand
CCCGACACAATCAGATGGAAGCTCCAACCGAAACTGATACCATGGCTCCAGCAAAACCGATTTGGCCTGCATCAGTCCCTGGCGAACCGCCCGATACGTTGCTTGCCGGAAATCTCCACCTTCTGTATGCTTTTGATGCGCACGACCTGCCACCAGTGTGAGTTTGACATCCGTCAGCGGTGATCCAGTTAGTACACCAACATGTGTTTTTTCCTTGAGGTGCGTCAAGATCAACCGCTGCCAATTTCGATCCAATTCCG
>FR899104.1:6147-16955 GCA_000437255.1 Ruminococcus sp. CAG:403 | reverse complement strand
CCGATTCTGAACAATTCGATGCGACCACCAGACCGCTTCCTGGCTTTCCCGGTTCCATCCAAATATGTACCTCCGCATAATGGCGCAGCGGCTCATAGTGTCCGATGCCCTCTACCGGCTCTGCAATGGTTTCCTTGTAGGCAATGCTGCCCTGTGCAAATTCTATAGCTGTCTGATACCGTTCCTGCATCAGACTTTTCAAAATTTCCAGCTGCACATCTCCCATCAGCTGAATATGAATTTCCTGCAACTGTGCATTCCACATCACATGCAGCTGCGGATCTTCCTGCTCCAACTCCCGAAACTGCCGCAAAACAATGGTAGCATCCTGCTCCGGTTCCAGTATGACCCGATAGGTCAGCACTGGTTCCAGAACCGGCGTTTCCGAATCCGGCTCTTCGCCCAATCCCTGTCCCGGATACGTCTGCGTCAATCCAGTCATCGCACAGACCATTCCCTGCTGTGCCGCTTCTAATGCCTGAAATTTTTCGCCGGAATATCGGCGAATCTGACTGACTTTCTCCTGCCAGATCTCCTGCTCTGGAGTAAAACCGGACAGCATGGTTCGCACATGCAGGGAGCCGGACGTAATTTTGCAGTAAGTCAGCCGATTGCCCTGCGGATCGGCTGCAATTTTAAATACCTTTGCACCGAATGCAGCATCCTTTTTCGGCGAAACGGTCAGCTTCTGTAAGCCGGACAGCAGCGCATCCACGCCCTTTAAGCGCAGTGCCGCACCAAAATAACAGGGAAACAAGGCTCGTTTTGCAATTGCACGACGCAGCGCATCGGTTGAAATCTGATCGGTTTCCAGGTACTCCTGCATCAGAGATTCTTCACAAAGTGCTGCCTGTTCGTAAAATTCCGGTGTTTCAGTCGGCCCACTAAAAGAGAGACAACGAGCATCCAGCCGATCCTGTAGAGCATGCAGCACCGCATCTGCATCTGCTCCGGCAAGATCCATTTTATTGATAAACAAAAATGTGGGAATTTGATACCGCTGCAACAGCCGCCAAAGCGTTTCTGTGTGGCTCTGTACCCCATCTGTTCCACTGATGACCAGAATGGCATAATCCAGCACTTGCAGCGTGCGTTCCATTTCTGCGGAAAAGTCTACATGTCCCGGCGTGTCCAACAGCGTCAGTTCCAAGTCCTCCATAGTGAGAACAGCTTGCTTGGAAAAAATTGTAATGCCACGGTTGCGCTCCAAGGTGTGAGAATCCAAAAAAGAATCTCCATGATCCACACGTCCCAAACTGCGAATGGTTCCCGTCCGATACAGCATCGCCTCGGAAAGCGTGGTCTTCCCGGAGTCTACATGTGCCAAAATCCCTACAACGAATCGTTTCAACTGCCGCACATCCCTTCTTTTTTCACGTACTTGATGTGCTTTATTATAGCATAATTTTCAAAAAAATGCAATTGGCATGTGCTGTCAAATTGAAAGAAAGTAGGCGCTAACTGCGAATGGAAATCTGACAGGAAAAGGTCGCTGTTTCACAAATGGTTGCCCAGTCCGTTTGCACAGCGTAAGAATGACATTGACTGTTCAGCAGTGCTCCAAGAGAAAACACATCCGCATGCAGCTGAAAAACCGTTTCTTCCCAGGCAGACTGACATTGCCGCTGAATCTGCTTCTGGAGCTGTGCTTCTGTTTCTTCCGACACCGCATCTTCTGCCGTCAGCTGAATTTGCAGCGTGACCGCTGCCGTTCCGTCTTTTGCGACAACAGCCGTGAACTTTGCTGCACTGCTGGAAAGCACACAGTCCACAGTTCCCTGTTCCGTCGCAACAGAAAGACGCTTTGGCAAATTTTTGCCACGCATCCAGCAAAGTCCCGCCACTGAATCAGCGGAAAGCAACGAGGGATCTTCTGCTGGACGGCAGACTGCCAGACCAAATCCCTGCGCAGTAAGCGTGGGCAGCAGGGCAGTTTTCGGTTCCTCTGCAAGCTCCATTAAGATGGCAAGCAAATCTGTTTCCGGCAGACTGCCGGCAGCTTCTTCTTGCTGTAGCATCTGCAAAAGCAATTCCGTATCGGCATCTGCAAGCCCGTCTTCTTCGTCCAGATGCAGCAACACCTTGCAGGAAGGAGAAAGCTGATGCGTTTCCCGCAGTGCTGACAACTTTTCCAAAAAGGAAGTGTTTTCCAAAGCGAGCAGTTCCAAATGCCCCATGAACAAGGATTTTCCAAGCTGTACCTGTGCCTGCTCCAGCGCAGCAGAAATGGTGTCGCCATATGCTTGTGCCGATGCTTCCGGTTCTGTAAAAAGATGAAGCGCCACTTCCGATGCAGATTCTTTGGCAGACAATGTAATGCTTTGTACATAGGCACGATCCCGCACCTGTACGGCACCGCACCCCGTTAAAGAACCCACCAACAGCAAGGAAACCAAACCCATAACACAGTGTTTCATCTTACGCCTCCTTTTACCGGTTTTGCCGGATGCAGCAAAAACCAAATCGGAACCGCCAGCACCAGCGCCAACGGAAGCAGCAGATACCAAACGCTGTTCCAAGGATGCAGCCATGCCGCCAGTGCTGCCAGCAGCAACATCGCACCCAGACAAATGGTGCTGCGCCCTTGCAGCTTCTGAAACGAAAAGCCCAGCAAATGCGCCGACATTGCAGCAAACAATGTAATGCGAATGACGCAAAGCATGACAAATACCAAAATATACAGCGCATCCGAACGCTGCGTGCGCAGCGGCTGTGAAACTGTCGTCATCATGAAGAACGGAAACTCTGCCTGCTGCATCAAAGGCCCCAGCACGCCCATTCCAAGGAACATCAGCAGAGCCGTCAGAAGAAAGCTTCCAGTTAAATAACCGACTGTTCCTGCGATTCGGCGTTTTCCGGCAACATCCAGCAGCAAAAACAACATCGGCAGCAAGTCCATGTTGGCGGCTGCATGCAGCGTACTTTTCAAAAGCGTATGTTCTTCTGAGCGTGTCACAAATTGCAGCTGAAAATTGGAATAGGCACCCACCAATAAAACGACCAATGTCACCAGCAAAATGCCAAATACCACAGCACTGCTGCGTGCCAGTGCCTTGATGCCAAGAGAAGACGTATACAGGCAAACTGCTGCGATGAGTGCAGCACTTAACATCGGCGTGGAAACCGGCAAATGCAGGCTGCCTGCCGCATCCCAAAGCTGTACCAATGCACTGCTTCCCATCAGTACCCCATACAGGGCAAACAGCAGCGGCACCGCCTTCCTGCTGGCAGCATACTGCGAAAAGGAAAACGCATGCTTTTCATAGAGCAGCAGCATGGGAATAACCAGCAAGAGCTGTATGCACGTTCCAATTGCCGTTCCCAAAATGGCATCGAGAGAATAGCTCCCCCTGCCGCACATAAACGAAAAGGCACTGGATACCAATAACAGTGTAAACAATTGTCCGCTGCTGATTTTACTCATGATACTCCTCCACTGTAAACTGACCAGACTGCATCTTTCGGAAGCTTACTCGTGTGATGATATCCCGCATGGCTTTCTTTCGAAACGGCGAAATCGGCGCTGTGATGGGGAATCCAAAGGTTTCGGTTGCACATAAATTGAAAAGGACGACAGCGCCTAATAAACTAATGCCAAATAAGCCAAATAAGCCGGCTGCCAGCAAAAAGGCAAGCCGCAGAATGGTAATGGCCTGGTTCAGATCTGGAACCACAAAGCCGCTGATCACTGCCAGCGCTGTTACAGTCAGCAGCGGCGTACTAATCAAGCCAGAAGCTACTGCTGCATCTCCAATAATCAGTCCTGCTACAATGCTGACGGCACCGCCTACGGCTTTGGGCAGCCGCAGCCCGGCTTCCCGAACAATTTCATACGCCAGAGTAATGCCGATTGCCTCTGCGGTTAAAGAAAACGGCGCTTGCTCCTCTGCCTCCGCCAAAATCAGCAAAAGCGTTCGGTTCAGCAATTCCGGATGATGCAGCGCAATGGCAAGATACAATGCCGGCAAAAGTACCGCCATCAAAAAAGCAATAAACTTCAGCCATCGAATAAATGTTGCATAATATGGCTTCAAACAGTAGTCATCCATTGTCTGAAAATTTTCATTGAACAACTTGGGAATGACCAATGCAAAGGGAGAACCATCAATCAGCAGCGCCACACGCCCCTCCAGCAGCTTGGCACACAGAACATCTGGGCGCTGCGTGGTTCCGACTGCATCAAAAATACCGCCCCGCCGATTCTCCAAAAATGGCTGCACATATCCAATCGATAGAATTGTTTCCAGTTCCATCTCATCCAGCTGCGCCTGAATCTGTTTCAGCAGCTTCTTTGGCACACGATCATACATATAGCAAAGACAAAGATCAGTCTGACTTTTTTCTCCTTTTACGAATAGCTTCATCTTTAAATAAGGAGACTTCATCCGGCGACGCAGCAGCGACATATTGACACGCACTACTTCAATAAAGGCGTCCTGTGCACCCATCAGGTTGCCTTCTCCAAACGGCTCACTGACACCTCGCTTGTCATATCCCTGCACGCCAAAGGTCAGTGCTTTGGCTGCACCGTCAATCAGCAGCACAGCAAATCCAGAATTTAAAAAGCGAAACAGCTCCCCATAGGTTTCTGCCTGTGCCCGATCGGTGGAGTACAGCTGCCGCATTTCAATATACTGCAACAGATTCTGTGCAGTGGGATGCTCCAGCTGCACCTGCGTAATCGGACGCAAAATCAATTCGGTAATGGTTGCTGTAGAATGCATGCCTTCACAGCAAAGCAGCGCTGCCGGAATACCACTGAGCAGGAAGCGATTCACCAGCAAATCAGAGGTAGACTGTGCCACTTCCTGAATGTATTGAATACTCTGATCCAACTGTGCAAAAAGCGGTTGATTTTGATAAGATTCCATGGAAGAACACTCCTTTCAGATGGATCGTATCGATTACCCTTCTAGTATTGCGATCTGAAAAAAAGTTATACAGAAAGAATTGCAATTTTGTCAAAATTATGGTATACTGATTGTATGTAATTTCCCGATTAAACGAGCACAATTCGGATGAAATACAAAAATACGGCAAAAGAATACTTTTTCTTTCTGCCTGCCAGTCAGAGAGGATGTTGGATGTTTTATGAAATGGATCTCCCCCAAACAGTTGATACTGGTTCCGCTGCTGCTGGGACTGCTTGCCGGATGCGGCACCAAGTCCATCGAAGAAAGTAGTGCGGCAGTCCCTGCCAATGCAGACCTTTCTGCCAGCACAGACGGTTCCGGAGAATCGGTTCCTGCATCAGACGATTCCAATGCGGATGCCGGTTCCTCCGGCGACACAACCATTCGAGTCGTTGCAGTCGGAGACGACCTGGTACAGCGCTGCGTCTATGAAACTGCACAAGCACACGCACAAAACGGCGAAAATTATAATTTTGCCTACTGCTATGAAAATGTCAAGGATATGGTCAGCGCAGGCGACCTGAATATCATCAATCAGGAAACATTGATCTGCAATGGAGACTACGAAATTTCCGGTTCCAATTTTAACTTTAACTCCCCGGTAGAATTGGGAGATGCCGTTTTGGACTTGGGCTTCAATGTCATTACGCTCTCCAATAATCATCTGCTGGACAAGGGTGAAGGCGGACTTGCCTCCTGCCTGAACTATTGGGATCAAAAGAAGAAGGAACATGACGACATTGTCGTATATGGTACCTACCGGGATTATATGGATATGCAGCAAATCCGCACCAAGGAAGTCAACGGAAAAACCGTTGCATTCCTGGGCTACGTGGAAAACTTAAACGGTTACTCCCTGCCGGAAAATTCCGATATTGAAATTCCGAGAACCGAACAGGAAGACCTGATTCAGCAGCAAATTCAACAGGCAAAAGAAATTGCAGATGTTGTAGTCGTCAGCTGTCATTGGGGCAACGAAGATACCTACATTGTACGGGATGACGTCAAGGAACGGGCACAGAAGATCATCAACTGGGGCGCAGATGTCATCATCGGCACCCATACCCACGTTGCACAAACCATGGAATATGTCACACGGGATGACGGCACACAGGGATTCGTCTTCTACTCGCTCGGAAATTTCATCTCTGCTCAGACGGACAACTTCAATCTGATCGGCGAAGTCGTTGACTTCAATTTGGTGGTTGACGGTACCGGCGGCGTTACTGTTCAGGATGTCAAGGCCATGCCGGTGATTACCCACTATGAAGACGCCAATCTTTCCAACCTGCGGCTGTATGCCTACAAGGATTACACCGATGAACTCATTGCCCAGCATGGTATCCCCTATACAACATCCGGCACCTACCGCACCTGGACCCGGGAAGAAATTCTGAATATGATTCATGAATCCATTCCGGATGAATACTTAAAATTAGATTAAATGCTTTCAAGAGCCTGTCCTGCAATGCAGACAGGCTCTTATACATTTTTCATAAAAATCATGAAAATAGGTGTTGCATTTTATGATAAAATCCTGTATAATAAAGAAAGTGTTTGAAAAAGAGTCGAACCATTTTTTATATCTATTCAAATTTCTAGCATGAAAAAGAAAGGAATCATCCGCTATGAACATTCAAGAATTGTTGGCTGAAATTCGCCAGGGATTAACCGGAGAATACAGCGTAGATATTGTTTACCTGGAAGGACAGGCTGCAAAATACCGCAATACACCAAATGGAAGAGAAATCGAAGGCGCCATTGCAGACATTGCCTATGAAATTCTGCCGGAAGATAAAAAGCAGGAAATCGGCAAACTGATGTACTTAGACGGCAAGCGTCTGGATGCCGTTCTGGCAGAAGCCATTCAGCTGGTAACAGACAAGAAAATCGAAGAGGCATTTCGTCTGACAGAAGCTTTGTATACCAAAATTCGAATCAATTACCGCGAAACCGAGGATGAAATTTACCTGAGCCTGCGCAATCCGCTGGAACACCAGTTATACTTACACTTATATCATCCTTCTAAGACTTTACAGCGACCGCCGTTTGATCTGTCCCGTATGATTATGCTGCACGGCTATGTACTGTTGGAAATGAATCGTCCGGAAGAAGCCATCCGGGTACTGGGAGATTCCATCCGCTACAATCCGATGAATACCGATCCGTTCTTTGAAATGGCAGAATGCTATAAGGTATTGGGACAGCCGGAAGACCTGCTCTCTGTGACAAAGGAAACACTGGAAATTGCCACAACTCCCAAGGAACTGTCTCGCTGCTACTGCAATTTGGGCTACTACTGCGTAGAAGTCAAGGATTATGACAGCGCTGTTTGCTTCTATTATGAAAGCCTGATCTATGACAACAATCCGGTGGTACAGGGCGAGCTGCATCACATTCGTTCCATCACCCAAAAGAAACTGGTTCCGCCGTCCCGTAAGGAAGTGGAAGCTGCCTTTGAAAAGTACGGCATGCACCCGGGCGCAGATGATGAGGTCGTTAGCGTGGTTGCTTCTCTGTCCAAGCACGCTATGGAAACAAAAAAGAACGATGAGGCATTGTTCTACCTAACCGTTCTCTATGGACTGACCCGTGATCCGGATGTCAAGGAAATGCTGGATCAGTATACTCCGAAAAAGGACAAGAAGCCGGTAAACCGTGCAGAAAAAATTCAACAGACCAAGTAAACACCCTTTGCTTTTTAACTCCAGAAACCATTTGAAATGCTGACAAGCTGTGATTTGTCAGCATTTTTCTTTTGTAAGTGTGTGGCAAAAAGGAGCTGTCCCGGTAGTTCCTTATGAAGAAAGGGGGAATTCACATGACGCCAATCGCATTTGCTGCAACAGAATCACTTGAGCGAACGTTTGAAGAGAATGTACAGGCAGCCGATGACTGTTCCATAGAAGTGCTCATTGAACGGTACCGGCAGCTGATCTATGGCATTGCACTGTCGGGAACGGGAAATGCCCATGATGCAGAGGATGTCTTTCAGGAAACATTTCTTGCCTATTACCGAGCGAAAAAATCATTTCGCAGCGAAGAACATCGCCGTGCCTGGCTAATCCGCACCGCATGCAATCACTGCAAGAAAATTACCGGCAGCACCTGGAGAAAACGAACGGTTTCCCTGGAGGAAGTCCCGGAGCAATCGTTCACCTTTTCCCTGCCGGAAGAAAACGAACTGTTTGCAGCATTTCACACCCTCTCCCTGCAATACCGAACGGTCTTGTATCTGCATGATTTTGCCGGATATACTTCTGAAGAAATCGGAAAAATGCTCAAGATGCGACCCGGAACCATCCGCATGCAGCTGACGAGAGGACGTGCCATCTTACGGAAACAACTGAAAGGAGACGAACCGGATGCATTTGGATGAAAAAATGCGGCATATGTATGCACAAATGGATGCACCGGAAGAAACCGTCCAGCGCCTGTATCAACAGCTTGCGCAGGAAGGCAAACCCGGAACCATACGAACCAATCCCACACACACCAAAAAATCCAAGAAACCCATCCTATTTCGCACAGTAGGCGTCGTCTGCGCCTGTGCTTGTCTGGCGATGGGACTGTTCTACCTCTTCCCATTTTACACCCGTGATCTTTCGGCAAACAACGTATCTTCCGGTTCCATGCAAGAGGTGAAATTGGAACCCTCCGCTGTAGAAGACCATCTCTCTATGCCGTCTGCCATGACGCTGAGCGGTATTTCCTGGCACTGCACCAAAAGGTGGGCGGCAGCCGAACTGCCGGAATTGGGTGATTATCTGGATACCGGCATCATAGAGCCTTACAACGGCGCATCCAGCGCAGTCTCTGCGGAAGTTTATCAAATTGCACAGAGTACCGATTCTTTACAGGCTTTGGAAAGCAATTCCCTGCCCTATGCAGTTGCTGCACATCCGCAGGGAGAGGACACCTGGTATTGCTTTGTACAGGATTCCGCACGCTTTCGTACCCTGGACGCTTCTCCGCTGGCACAGGAATCCGATCAATTGGAAGTCGGCACCGTTTTTCTGGCAGACGGCGATACCATACAGACATACTCCATGGATCTTTCCGCTTGTTTGGAGATCCTGCTGCACACAGATTCCAACCGCAGAAATCTCTATCATGCACTCGATCCAAACGGAGAGGAAAATGCATTTCAGCCAAGCGTTCTATCGGTCGGCTGGGAATTTGCAGCAGAATTACAACTTTCTGCCTTTGGCATCAGCGGCAACATCTGGCTGGATGTCGATACTGGACTGCTGCTGGAAACACTCAGTTCTCCGGAGGGGAACCTCTACCAGCTGAGTCTTTCCACCGCACAAATTTTTTTGGAACAGCTTACTCAGCAGGCTGCCGACCTGAAGGCACAACCAGCAGAGGCTATGCCAAGTATTTCTGCTGCCTCCATGCAGCTGCAAGTGGAACCCATTTATCAGCAAATACAGCAGGCACCGGATGCCGTTGGGCAGCTTTCCGGTTATCTGACCTTCCACTTTCTCCAATGCAACGAGGAAAACAGTGGCGTAACCTTAACTGCATCTGCCGATGGGCCTTTCCAATATGACGCAAACAATCAAACAGCATACATGCACTATGATTCTGAATCTTCTCAGCAAATTCAATTTGGAAACAACGTAGACATCAAGCTTGCAGACGGCACAAGTACCACTGTACGAGATGCTGATTTGCAAACAGAATCCTATTCCGATTTTCAAACAGCCGCCAGCAATGCCCTGCTGGGTGCGTCTGGAACCTACTTGAATGCATTCGATTATGACGACGCACTTTATACATTACTGCCCATCGGAACCGCTTCTTTTTCCACACGTCCCTGCTATATTTTAATACTTGTATCGCATACAGAAACGGAAACAAGCACCGCAATTCGTCTGTTGGTGGAACAGGACACCGGAACCATCTTGAAATATGAATTTTGTGACAGCATTTCTTCTGATGATCCCACCCAATACATTGAGTCCATTTTCCTGACCGACCTCAAACGGGATGCGCAGGCGGATCCGGTCGAAGACATTCCGGAATCCACCCTGGCAGGCGCTTCCGGCGCTATTGTAGATGACCGGGAGATGCAAGAAGAAACAAAATAAAAATAAGCCGCTTTCTTTATAGAGCGTGCTAAATTTCCACTTAGGAGGACGTTTTATCATGAAAAAACAAATTTATGCAATCTTATTAGCTGCTGCATTTTGCACCATGCTGCCGGCATGTGATGCCGTAGACTCCAGCAGTCAGGCTCCATCCAGCAGCGCCGATGCTTCCCAAACGCAGCCGCAGACCGACTCAGAACAAGCAACAACCACGCCACCGCAGGCAACCGGCAGCCGTACAACAGAATCGGAAGCAGCGCTTACTTCCACCTCCGCAGTACAGACAACACTTGAAACCGAACCCTCTACCACAGAAGCAGCCAGTCAGATCGACTACAAGGACATCACCAACCAGCTGATGCAGGGACTGAACGAAATTGACCGACTCGGCGGCGGCGCTTTCACCTATGACCCGGAACAAATCATCAGCGGCGGCGGCACTACACAATATGCAAAAGTTTCTGATACACGATTTTCCAATACCGATGATATCCGCGCCTTTATGAGCGGTTATCTCACAGAAAATATGATTGCAAGCCGCTACTCCAATCTGGTGGACGGATCCCTGCCGCAGTTCAAAGACATTGACGGGGCACTTTACGGCAACATCAACCACGTAACCGGATGCGGCTTTGCATGGAACGGAACCATCAACATTGTCGATTCCAGCGCCACCACCTGCACGGCACAAGCGGAATATGATGATTATGGTGCTGTTTCTCAAATGACGCTGCACCTTGTCCAAACAGCAGATGGCTGGAGAATCGACTCCATTGATCTTCCTTAAAATAGAATCATT
>FR899104.1:2069-6104 GCA_000437255.1 Ruminococcus sp. CAG:403 | reverse complement strand
CGTATGGGAAATCCCATACGGAGCCTTTTTGGATCTATGCACACTTAAGCAATTATTTTCCATAAATGGTTTCTTTCAGCCGCTGCTGATTGGCTGCAAAATCAGTAATTTCCAGAACATCCTGCCCATCGATATTGCTGCCCTGGAAAGTCGATTGTGTTTCATCCTGATAAGGAATCTGCTGCTGCGTTTTGTCGTAGGTCAGCAGCATGAAAGGCGCCTTCAAAGAAAGCCAATACAGCCCGCCTGTATGCATATTGGTGCAAACATTGGGCAGTGCACTGGTTAAAACAGCACCCAGCCGTGTTGGATTTTTCAGCACATTCTGCATGACTTGTGTCATTACAACCCGCTGCCGCTGTGCACGTCCAAAATCATCGGCATATGGAATTCCATCTACCACAGTTGGTACTTTTCGAATTCGGCTATAGGCAAGCGCCTGCTTGCCGTCCAAATGATAGGAACCTTTTCCGAATTCCAGCAGGTCATCGTTGGCATCATCGCCCAACAATTCGTTCAGTTCAACGGAAAGAATTCCGTTGACCCATTCCACTTCCTCATCGGAAAGATCTAGGTCTACCCCACCAGCTGCCTGAATCAAATCGGAACAAGCTGCAAATGTAAAGAGAACATAATCATCGACAGAAACCTGAAAATTGGATTCAATGGTATCCATCAGCAGTTCTGCGCCGCCGTAGGAATAAGCCGCATTCAAACGATCCCAGCCATTTCCGGGAATTTCTACATAAGCATCCCGCAAAAAGGAAGTGATGGTAAAGGTATTGCTCTTGGAGTTCATGGAAAGCAGAATCATGGAATCCGACCGTCCACATTCTTCGGAAAGATCTCTGGAATCGGTTCCAATCACCAAAATATTCCGCACATAGGATTCATCCATTGCAGTAGCAGACGGTGCACGATCTTTGGTGTCCACTTTATCCATACGGGAAATACCCAGCAGCGCCAAAGCCGAATACAGCACAAATATAATCAGAACGATGGTAAATAGAACCGTCAACAGCCGTCCCAGCAAAGATCGTCTGCGTCTGCGTGGCCGTCTGGCACGAGGAGCCGATGCACGGTGCTGTGTATTTCTGGAAGCAGGTGGCGGCGGTGTTGCGCCATTCTGATAGGAACGTTGCCCATTGCGTGGCGCAGATGCATTTCTAGGTGCCTGTGCAGGCCGAGCGTTTCGCTGCGGCTGTGGATTGCCGGCACGATGATACCCATTGGAGGGGGTATGATGCGATGCCGGACGAGCAGAACCATTGTTGCGCACTGCTGGACGAGAGGCTGCCTGGCGATTGCCGGCATAGCCGGTTCTTTGCGGATAGGGCTGCCCATTTCCGGCGTAGCCATTCTGCTGCGGATAGGGTTGTCCGTTTCCAGCGTAACCATTCTGCTGCGGATAGGGCTGTCCGTTTCCAGCGTAACCGTTCTGCTGCGGATACGGCTGCCCATTTCCAGCATAACCATTCTGCTGCGGATAGGGTTGTCCGTTTCCAGCATAACCGTTCTGCTGCGCATATGGATCATTTCCAGCATACCCATTTTGCTGTTGATATTGTCTACGAATCACATCTGCTTGGAGTTGTTGGGTGTCATATTGATCGGTTCGTTTTTTGTTGGAAGGGGTCTGGAAAAAGATGGTTTCTTCTCCGTCTGTGTTGCGATTTTGACTCATAAGGAACTCCTTTCGTAAAACTGCCTGCGAAACTTAAAAATAAATGCAAAACTTGCCCAGAATATGGCTTACTTGAGCCGGCGCACGGCAAGTACTGTTACCGCTGTACAAATCAGCTGATAGAGAATATAGAGCTGTGCGGTTAGGGTTGCATAAGCGCCAACTGCCAAATGCGCCATCCCTAAGCTGATTCCAAGAATGGCCGTTACGGCTTGCAGCACCAAACCAATGGTAGAAGCACGTCGTACCTTTTTGGCACTTGTCAAAAGCTCTGCAATTCCGGCAAAGCTTCCGTCACAAATCATGGTAGCGCTTTCGCAGTCTTTCTCTGCGGTTTCCGCTTCGGCAATGTCATGCATGGAAGCTGGCAGAATTTTCAGCAAATATTCCGGGAACTGGAACAGCGCTGACAGTTTTTGCAGGGAAAGGCAGCTGTCCACACTCTTCAGAACCAGCGCAACCCGCTCCCGCTTCAACTCCTGCATCCACTTTTTCACAATGGAATCTGCCTGCAAATTCAGCTGAAACATCGCAGCCAGGTTGCCGCTGACAGATAAATACAAAATATCTCGGCTGCCCTCTGCCAGTTCTGCTTCCCGGGTACGGGTTGGCAAACCTTCTACATTGTGGCTTGCCATCATTTCTCGATTTCCAAATAAAATCCGGCGATTCTGTACCCAACCGCAAATGCCGAAGGAATCCTCATATTGAAAATCCTCTACCGGGTATAATGTCTTTTTGTTGGGCACCACATCTTCCAATGCATCCTGTAAAAAACTGCCTGCATGATGCACCAGACTCACGGCATATAGAAGCGCCTCATCAATTTTAAACGTTGAAAACAGCTTAA
Organism: Ruminococcus sp. CAG:403; assembly: GCA_000437255.1. Classification (GTDB taxonomy): domain Bacteria; phylum Bacillota; class Clostridia; order Oscillospirales; family Ruminococcaceae; genus Ruminococcus_C. Next base: position 3,570 of record FR899104.1, on the reverse strand, counting down.
TGCCGCTGACTTGTACACTGCCCTTGGGGAATAATGTTGCTGCATCCAGCAGCAGCGCATTGGTATCATAATAATCATCTACACTCTGATCGCTCAGCAAGACACGATTGCGCACCACTGCACGCTTGGTGACAACATCCAGCGGCAAATTTACCACCAATGCTGCACCCATGCAGCAACTAATGGTAATCAGAGCAGCCAGCAGAGAAAGGCAAATGCAAACTGTTTGCAGCTGCCAATGCACACCATAGCGAATCAAGGATAAGCCCACCGCAGTCAACAGAGAAACAATGGCAAGAATCGGCGTTGCAAGCTTGCAAAAATGATCCGCCAAATCGCTGGAATACGTGTAGCGTAGGAAATCCGAAAGCTGGTTGGCTTTTCGAACAGCTGCCAAAATCGGCAGGTCATTGACCACACCACGGGTCAGCTGCTCGGCATTGCCTTCTGTATGAACATAGGTCAGCACATATTTTTCAAACGATTTGGAAAGGATGCCATAGTTTCGGGAAGCCCGCCGAATAATCAACAGTTTTCCAACCGAATTAAACAGCAGCGCCAGAATTGCCGCCGGAATATAGAGATGCACCGCATATGTAGTCAGCACCTCCGGCGAAAAGCAGGTTACAATGGTGGCTGCCAAACCGGCAATCATCGGCAGAACTGCCATGCTGTCGCAATCGGCACGCCATCGGACGAGGTTGCGCAAACCGTTTCGAATGGTAGGAAATGCAATGACAATGGCAATCGCTGCCATCGCCAATTCCAGCAGACAATACCCTCGTGCAGAAAGCCGTTCAATCAGGAAATGATACAGCCGATTGCCAGGTGTTTCACAAAATGCCAAAATACAGCCGAGAATGCTCAGCAGCAACAGCAACGCAGTACGCACAAACACAACATTGCGCAGTGCGTGGATGTTTTCCAAAATTTCTGCATCCTGATTGGGGATATGTACATTTTTGTCTTCTTTTGGCTTCGAATTCGATTCCCGATCTTCGGACAAATGAAAAAAGAAATCCTTGTCCTTCTTTTTCCGGAAGCGAGAGGGGCGTTCTGTTTGAACAGTTGGACGCTTGGCAGGCTGTCGTTCTTCCTGCTCGGAATCCTCTGCTGTGTCATACAGAAAATCCACATCTGCTTTCTGTTCGGTCTTGCGCCGCTTGGCACGCTTTTTCCGCTTCTTGGCAGAGTCTGCCGACTCCATTTGCCGAATATTGGGACGATGCACAGATTCCGGTTCCCGCTCTTTCTGCGGAAGAATAACAGCTTCATCATAGGATTCTTCCTCAGATTCTGCCGGGCCACGAGCCTGCATAGCCGGAGACTGTACAAAGGAAACCGCCTTGCGCGGCGCTTCCTGCTGATACATTTTTGCAATTGCAGAATCTTCCGGAATTTTAGGGCGGCGCTCTTTCTTTTGTTTAATCGTTAAAATAGCAGACTGCATCTCTGCCCAATCGTCCGGTTCTTTTGCAGCCGGACGGCGCTGCGGGTCTGG
>FR899104.1:0-2008 GCA_000437255.1 Ruminococcus sp. CAG:403 | reverse complement strand
CACGCTGTCTGCCAATGGGAGTCGGTGCAGCAGCCGACAGCATTTTTTCTGTCTCGAGTTTTCCGGACGGAAGCGGCTGATGTTCCACTTGTTTGGAACTGCTGTCTTTTCCGTCTGGTCCATATTCTTGTAAAATTTCTTCCAGGGTAAAGGTTGTTTTTGCCATAATCTTTGCAATACTCCTTGCGAATCGGGGTGAATGGACTGCCGTCCCGAAAGGGAGGGGATGGGGAAGCCAAGCAGTTTCTTACAACTGTCGCTGCCGAACCGCCTCATACAAAAAGATTCCGGCTGCTACGGATGCATTCAAAGAATTTACCTGACCAAACATCGGCAGCCGCAGCATGCCGTCGCAGTGTTCTCCGACCAGACGGCCAATTCCAAAACCTTCCGAACCAATCACAAATGCCGTTCCGCCTGTAAAATCTACGTCTGTGTAAGGCGAACCGGAAGCATCCGTTCCATAAATCCAAACGCCATTTTCCTTCAGCGTTTCCATGGCCTGCACCAAATTGGAAACCCGTGCCACTGGCAGCCAACTTGCTGCTCCGGCAGAGGTCTTTCCAACCGTCACTGTTAAAGAAGCGCTGCGTCGCTTGGGGATGATGATGCCGTGTGCGCCGGCAGCTTCTGCGGTTCGAATGATCGCACCTAAATTGTGCGGATCTTGAATCTCATCACAAATAACAAGTAAGGGTGCTTCCTGCTTCTCCCGTGCAGCCTGTAAAATGGCTTCTACGGAGACATATTGCCCGCAGGCACCAGATGCTGCAACGCCTTGATGCACTGCCTGATGCGTCATTTTGGAAAGCGCCGCATCAGAGACCATCTTCACTAAAATATTTTTTTCTTTGGCAAGCACTGCGATTTGATGCAGTGTCCCATTGGTGCCGCTCAGATAAATGGTATCCAGCGGCTGATCACTTTTCAGGGCTTCCAGAACCGGATTCCGACCGGCAATCAACTGCTCTTCCTCTGCCGGTTCCGACCGGAACGGCTGGCGTTTGGATGCAGCAGAAGCGTCTTTTTTGGGGCGCATAAAAATACCTCCAACATCCTATGCATGTTTGGTTCCACATCCGGAACAATCCCCACATTTCGTGGCTGTCATGCACATCATTCTTGTTTTATCAAAAAAAGATAGGAAGCACGGAAAGAATCCGTGCTTCCTAAAATTATACCATGATGCTTGAAAAATTACAAGGGCTTTTCCGAGAAATGCAAAAGTTTTTGCAAAGCCAAACGCATTTTGACGAATCGGCAAGAACTGTGTCATCGAATCAGCACATAGCACAAAATCATCGTCAGACAGCTGGAAACCAAACCAACGGTTGCCAGGGTGCCAATTTTCCGCCACCGACCGGCAGCAGAACATTCCGGCTGCCCCGTACGCAGCAGGAAGCGCTTGGCTTCCGATTCTGCCATCTGTGCCGGAAAATGGGTAATCCCTGGCTTGAGATAAAAAACAGCCTTTTCAAAATACACACTGTCCGGATGATTGAGCTCAATAATTTTTTTATGCACACCTTTTACCATCCTATTTCTGCCTCCCAATACAACTTGTTTTCAAAAAGCAGTATGCCCGGCTTTTTCCGGCTTAATCCGGCTTTCCCCATTTTTTCCACATTCTGCTTGTAAACCGCAGTGTTTTTTGTGGAAAATCCTGTTGAAATGGTGGAAAGTCGGCTATTTTTCGGGAATTATTCGCTTGTGGAATATTTCCCATTTGAAGCAACTCCAAAATTTGCAAAAAACAAAAAAATACGGTATAATAAACCTGTTGAATCAAAATTTAGGAGAATGCTATGAAAACAATTACTTTTGGAACCGTCACACTGCCGCAAACTGCCATGCTCGCACCAATGGCAGGTGTAGCAGACCGTGCTTACCGCATCCTTTGCAAGCAGTATGGTGCAGCTGGACTCGTCAGCGAAATGATCTCTGCCAAAGGCCTTTGTTACGGAGATAAAAAAACAGCGCAATTGTGCACCATTCTGCCGGAAGAGCG
>FR899103.1:158036-159888 GCA_000437255.1 Ruminococcus sp. CAG:403 | reverse complement strand
TCTCCTTCCCCTTTTGTCAAGTAAATTACCCGTTAAATTTTATTGTTGAATTTTGTGAAGGTTGAACAAATAGGCTCCTCTCATTACCTCTTTCGCTCCATTTCCAGTGTTTGATAGTCCTTCCTCAAAGATAAACCCATGAATAATAGAAATAACATTGGAATACCCGTTGATGCACCTAAGAATGTCCCAATCATAGAAAATGCAATAAAAAGGATACCCGATGTAATCATTAAAGCATCAAATACCTTTCGATCTCTTACAAAGAAAACAGTGGCAGATAATAATGCAATTGGCGCTAACGTCATTCTATATCCAACAAACCATGCTACACTAAAAAATTTTAAAGCCCATTTCCACATATCTTTTGCTGCCTGAATATCTGCTCTCGTCATTCCATATGATGCTTGTTTTATTTCTTCCATATACATTGATTCTGCGGCATCCGCTGCCCTAGTGTAAACAAGTATCATATACATTAAACCTAAAATTGCAGCAATTATTAAAAAAGGCACACTCCACCGTAAATTTTTCCTTTGAAGTAAAATGATAGAAACGCCTAATAGGACAACACCTTGAATAATCGACCACCACAGAGACGGCATTTCAAACCCATACGCCTCCATTTCTGCAAATGATTCCGCAATATCTTCGTCTATTAATGGCAAAACAGTATAAGTCACAAAATTACCGCATAAAGTAATCAATACATGCAATGCAACAGTCAAGATACACAAAACCGAAAACACATTCCTACTCTGTGCCTGTAGAGAACAAGTTGTCATTCTGTTTCCACAATAAAAGCACACCCCGCCTTTTCCCAACGGACGTCCACATTTCCCGCAATACATTTTACATACCTTCTTCCCGGAAATCAGTATCTTCTTTGCAAGCGATTGATTTCTAATTCTCATATATTTCATTCGATGCATTCGGAAAATTCGATACTTTTTCCCACATATTTCTCCCTTATTATAACACATATGTATTCATATGTCAACATATGTGTTCGGAAAAAGTGCAAAAAAAGTTTATGATAAAATGGGAGGTGAAGAAATGTATCAGCCTACACTGGATCCTGTGATTGTCGGACAGGTCATTGCGCAATTTCGAAAACAACGTGGTCTTTCTCAAGAAGTACTAAGCGGACTTGCCGACATCGGCAGAACCCATCTAAGTGCCATTGAGCGAGGCGAACGAAAGCCTACACTCGAAACCCTATACCGCATTTCCATGGCACTCAACACCAAAATGAGCGATATTGTAAAGGAAATTGAGCAACAGCTAAACAGCTAACGCTCTGACAATCTTATACAAAAGAAAAAGCGATTGGACTTTTCATCCAATCGCTTTTGTTTTATTGCAGTTCGATCGTTTTCCTATTAAGACTGGCTGTCAAAGGAGAGCTCAATATCAAATGGATCATACCGCTTTACTGCACGCTTGTTCACTTCTACCTTCTGTGCAGCAGTCCATTCATCCATCTTGTCCATATAGGCATCACTATACATCTGTGAAATAACAGACTGTACCCGGTCTTCTGTCCACAAATCATCTGCTGTCATACGATCCCGAATATCCATCCGCATAATCAGATAGTATGCCGTATCATCCTCTACTACAAACGGTGCATCATAAGTCACATCTTCTGCAAAAATGGCATCGTAAGCAGCTTTAGAAGGCTGATACGTCGGCTCTGTTGTAGTGGTAACGATTCCATCATCATCCTTTGCCGGCGCAGTGGTCACCTTGGCAATGATCTGCTCATTGGCATGAATGTTGGTTGTAGTCGTGGTTTCTGTCGTATCTGTGCTTTCCGCAGCAGTGGTGGTTGTGGTTTCCCCTTCTGCGG
>FR899103.1:126417-158017 GCA_000437255.1 Ruminococcus sp. CAG:403 | reverse complement strand
AGCCGTTGTCGTAACAGCAGCATCCTCGGAAGCAGGTGCATTTTCCGCAGCAACTGTTGTCTGTGCAGCAGCTTCTGTCTCTTGCGCAGCATCGGTTTCACCAGCAGTGGTTGTCGTTGTAGTGCCGGAAGCTGCATCAGAACTGGTTGTTGCGCCGGCTGCTTCTTCTGACAAAGAGGTAACATATGCATTGTATTCGCTCTGAATGTCATTGAACTTTGCCAGCTTGTCCTCTTCAGAGGTGCACTTCTTGACATCGTCACAATATCCGTTGACCATGTCCTTCATATTTTGAATATCCTTGGAATCGGTCAGTGCTTCGCCGTTGCCATCCTTCAGATTAAAAGTGATATAACGAACACGTGCGTTATTTTCTGCATAGAAATCCTGTACCTCAGAATCCTTGACGCCTTCTGCACCATCTACATCATAGTAATACAGGAACAAATCGGTTGCATAATAGGTGTATTCCAAAATGCAGCGAATGGAATCTTCGGAAATTCCATTATCCCGGAATGTTTCTCCCCGCTGTTCCCAAACCTGTGCCAGCTGGGTATCCACTGTTGTTACCTGATCGTCTGTCAGCGTAACGCCCAGCTCTTCGCACTTCTGCAAAACGGAAACGTATTCCTGACAATACTTCTGTGCACGATCCTGAATCCAGTTCAGCGTACTTTTTCCATTGATGGTCTGCTTCTTCACCAACTTATCATCAGATGTATCCAACTCGGAATTCTGTGTGGAAATGGTGTCGATTGCCTCATTGTATGCCGTATAGGAATAATAAATATAGATACCGGCTTTTACCTGCATGCCGTTAATGGTCAACGCATTTGCTGTGCTGCTTCCGCAGGCGCCAAACAGGCAGGTCGTTGCAGCAGCAGCGGCCAAAGCAGCCAATCTTGAGAGCTTTTTCATGAATGTACCTCCGTAACAAAATATCAAATACTTTCCCATTATACTATATTTTATCGAAAATGTCCATAGGTTCTGAAAAATTTTTTTCACGATGGCAGACTTTATTGGAATATTTGCAAAAAGATCGGCTTTTTTCCTTTTTTCTTCCAGCTAATTGTGTTATACTATTCTCATACAAGGCAGCCGCCTTCCATTGACAAATAGAAAGGAGCTTCTTTATGCAAGCAGTAATTACCGGAGCCACTTCCGGCATTGGATATGAAATGGCAGTCTACCTCAGCGAATTGGGCTGGGATTTGACTTTGACCGGACGCAACAGCGAGAAGCTGCGTCAGATGCAGCAGCAGCTTCCCACCCGGGTACAGTGGATTGCACTGGATCTCTCCAAACAGGATGCCCCGTTTGCACTTTACCGCTTCTGCAAAGGAAAACGTGTCGATCTTCTGGTCAACAATGCCGGATTTGGATTATTCGGCAACCTTTGGGAAACCGATTTGCAGGAGGAATTGGAACTGCTGGATGTCAACATCCGTGCACTGCACATTTTAACCAAGTTATTCGTAAAAGAGTTTCGCCGCAGAAATTCCGGTATCCTGCTCAATGTTGCTTCCAGCGCCGGTTTTCTCACTGGACCATTGATGGCAAGCTACTATGCTTCCAAGAACTATGTGGTACGACTGTCTCTAGCGCTTGCAGAAGAACTGCGACGGGCAGGCAGCTCCGTTTCCGTCAGCGTACTCTGTCCTGGCCCGGTTGACACCAACTTCAACAACCGTGCCGGCGTTTCCTTCCACGTACAAGCACTGGACAGCAAAACAGTCGCACGCTATGCCATTGACGGTGCATTGCATGGCAAAACCATCCTGGTTCCAGGATTGCTTATGAAGCTTTCCCTTTTTGGCGCTCGTCTGGTTCCGCAAAAGTTGCTGGCAGCCGTTACCTATCACATTCAGGAACAGAAACAAAAACCATAAATACCATCTTACTCAAAAAAGCGTGTTCTCTTGCATAAAGAGAACACGCTTTTGATTTTATTGAATGGGGGTTCAAGTTCGTTTTCGATTGTATCCATACATCCAGATTGCCATTGCGATAATGATGCAATACCCCAGCAAACTCATCCAGTCCGGAATCTGATCGAACAACACAAATCCAAGACCGGCTGCAAATAGAATCTGCGTATAATCGTAAACCGAGATCTCCTTTGCCGGAGCATAGCAATATGCAGAGGTAATGCCAAACTGCCCGCCTGCTGCGGAAAGCCCTGCCCCAATCAAGAACAGCAGCTGCTTCCAGGACATCGGCTGATATTGAAGCAGCAGGTATGGCAGTGTTACCAGGCAGGAAAAAGCGGAAAAGAAAAACACAATAAACGTCTTGTTTTCCCCTTTTTGACCCAGGATACGCACCATTGTATAGGCAATTCCAGCTCCCATACCGCCCAGCAGTCCAATCAAAGAGGGAAACAAATCTGCATTGGAAAAAGTTGGCTTAATCACCAGCAAGCTTCCCAGAAAAGCACCCAGCACAATGAGAATCTGCGTCCCGCTGAGCAGTTCCCTTAAAAAAATCAACGAAAATAAAATGGCAAAGAACGGAGACATCTTATTGAGAATCGAGGCATCCGAAAGCGCCAGGTGGTCGATGGCATAAAAGTTACACAAAATCCCCATGGTTCCAAATATTGCACGTGCCAGCAAATATGGCATAGATCCTTTTTGAGGACGAAAAGAGCCATGTTCCTTCAGCAGCATGCTTACCGCAAACAGCAGCGCCACCAAATTGCGGAAAAAACTCTTCTGAATAAACGGCAAATCTCCAGCAAGCCGAACAAATGCATTCATCCATGCAAAACAAAAAGCGGATGCGATCAGACACAGCATCCCTTTGGTACGACTCTGCACCCCAACAACTCCCTTTCCCATCATCAGCTGCATGCTGTATATCATATTAGCACGCCATACAGACACAAACAGCATTCTAAATCATACAAAAAAGCACGCCATCCCGGAAACTCCGAAACTGCGTGCTTTTCATGGAGCTGTTAACCAGATTCGAACTGGTGACCTCTTCCTTACCAAGGAAGTGCTCTACCAACTGAGCTATAACAGCATCAGCAACCTTGCCGCTGACAAAATATATTATAGCATAAAGCAAGGTGCTTGTCAAGAAAAAATCTCGAAAAATCAGAAAAGCTTTTTTTATAATGCATTTTCCGTTGTTTGCTTTTTAAAATAAATAAAAATATCAGATTTTCCTATAAAATTTAAATCCAGCTAGAACAAACCAAAGTGCTGCATTGCCAAAAACAGTCCATCTTCTTCCAGCGGAGCCGTTACATAATCAGCATACGGCTCCAGCATGGGACTGTTTCCCATGCAGATTCCGACCTGTGCTGCCTGCAACATTTCCAGATCATTCAAACTATCACCAATGGCTAGTGTATCCGTCGAATCTGCATGCAGCGCATCCAACACCACCTGCATACCGGAAGCTTTTGTATAACCATGCGGCACCAGTTCGGCAAATCCCACACCACGGTCAATGCAGAAGAACTCCGGATCTGCCACTTGATGGAACCGTTCTAAGTCACTCTGAGCATCGTACCAAATGACAAATTTATCAAACCAAAAAGAAGGATCCTCTGGCGATGCAATCGCACGCATAATGGCTTTTTTCTGTTCATATACCGTTTCCAGCTCCAGAAATCCCGGCAGTTTCCGAGCGGCTGGATCATAAAACATCAAATCTCTGCGCTCATAAAGCGGAGAAACCTGACAATCCCGGCAGCAGGCTGCAATCTGTGCACAACGTTCCGCCGGCTGAGTCTGATAAAAGAGCGTTTTTCCGTCCAGAATTACATGGGTGCCGCAGCCGCAGACCAACCCGTCAAAGCCCAGTTCCCGAATTTCCGGATCAACATTTTGAAAAGTTCTGCCTGTATTAATCAGCGTTTTATGCCCATTTTCCCGTGCCAGTGCAATTGCACGCCGAGTTGAATCCAAAATGGTACCAGATGCAGAAACCAGTGTCCCATCAATATCAAAAAAGATGATTTTTCCCATATCGTTCTCTCCTATTGCGCAGAAATTCCCACCTGCAAAAGATGGGAATTTCGACGCTTATTGGTATTCGTTCTTAAACTTCCTTGAGCAAATTGGACAATTCCAGTGCAGACATCGCACAGTCATAGCCCTTGTTGCCAGCCTTGCTTCCGGCACGTTCCAGTGCCTGCTGAATGGTATCGGTAGTCAGAACACCGAACAGAACCGGAACACCGCTTTCCAATCCAACCTGTGCAATTCCCTTAGAAACTTCTGCACACACATAATCATAATGGCTGGTAGCACCACGAATGACTGCACCCACACAAATGATTGCATCATACTGTCCGGACTTTGCCAGCTTCTTGGCAACCAACGGAATTTCAAATGCACCCGGCACCCATGCCAGGGTAATATCATCTGCTGCTACGCCATGCCGCAGCAGGCAATCCTCTGCACCGCCAACCAGCTTATTGGTAATAATTTCATTGAATCGAGATGCCACAATTGCCATCTTTTTTCCGGTTCCGCAATATACGCCTTCTAAAACTTTCATTGTTCTTGCTCCTTCTGCATTGATTAAAAATGGAGATAATGTCCCATTTTAAATTGTTTGGTTTTCAAATAGTTTGCATTTTCCGGACGCTCCGGAATGTCAATCGGCACCCGTTCTGCAACAGATAAACCATAATCCGAAAGATCCGCAATCTTTTCTGGATTGTTGGTCATCAGGTTGAGGTTGGACACGCCGAGCAGCTTCAAAATCTGTGCACCGACGCTGTAATCCCGCAAATCCGGCGCAAAGCCAAGCTGAATATTGGCCTCTACCGTATCCAATCCCTGCTCCTGAAGCTGATAAGCCTTAATTTTATTGAGCAGTCCAATGCCTCTGCCTTCCTGGCGCAGATAAACCAGCACGCCTCTGCCTTCCTTGGCAATCATTTGCAGGGCACGTTCCAGCTGTTCTCCACAGTCACAGCGGCAGGAACCAAACACATCCCCGGTCAGGCACTCCGAATGCACCCGGCACAGAACCGGTGCACCATCGGCAACATCGCCCATCACCAAAGCAACATGTTCTTCTCCATTGATAGTGTTGCGGAATCCGTGGATGGAGAAATGTCCGTACTTGGTCGGCAGATCGGCACTGCCGATTTCTTTTACATAGTGGTCATGCAAACGGCGGTATTTCTGCAAATCATGAATGGTAATGGAAACCAAATGATGCTGCTCGGCAAATTCCTGCAACCGTTCTCCACGCATCATGGTGCCATCGTCTTCCATGATTTCGCAGCAAAGTCCAATCTGCCGCAAGCCAGCCAGACGCATCAGATCTACAGTTGCCTCGGTATGCCCATTCCGCTCCAACACGCCGCCTGGCTTTGCCTCCAGCGGGAACATATGTCCCGGCCGCCGAAAATCTCCCGGATGCGATTCCGGATCAGCTGCCATACGTGCAGTCAAGCCACGCTCCACAGCAGAAATTCCTGTTGTGGTATCCACATGGTCAATCGAAACCGTAAATGCCGTTTCGTGGTTGTCGGTATTGTGTGCCACCATCTGCGTCAATCCCAAACGAACAATATTGGCATGACTCATTGGCATGCAAATCAGTCCCTTGGCACAGGATGCCATAAAGTTGACGTTTTCAGTGGTTGCAAATTCACCAGCGCAAATCAAATCGCCTTCATTTTCCCGGTCGGGGTCATCCGTCACCAGGATACACTGTCCGGCACGCAATGCGTCCAGTGCTTGTGTAATGCTATGATAATCCATCGAAGAAGTTCCTCCTTTTTCCCATTTAGGAAAGCAGCGCAAGCAGATCGGAATCACTGGAATCCGCTGCTGCCGGCCGCATGAGTTTTTCCACATATTTTCCCAAAATATCGCATTCCAGATTGACCAGTGCGCCCGGATGCCGCTGTAGCAGCGTGGTCTGCATACCGGTATGCGGAATCAGGCTTACCTGAAAGGATGAAGCGGTAACCGCCATCAGCGTCAGGCTAATTCCGTCAATGGCAACCGAACCTTTCTCCACCATATAACGCAACAGGGAAGGTGCACAGGAAACTGTCACAATCGTTGCATTTCCCTCCGGCTGCATGGCAGCAATGGTTCCGGTTCCGTCAATGTGTCCGGAAACGATATGTCCGCCGAATCGGCCGTTTGCTGCCATAGCACGTTCCAGGTTGACAGCACTGCCGGGACGAAGCTGTCCCAAATTGGAACGGCGCAGCGTTTCCGGCATCACATCTGCCGAAAAGGAGGTGGCCGCCAACTGCGTAACCGTCAGACAAACGCCGTTCACGGCAATGCTGTCCCCTAATTGTGTACCGTTTAGCACAACATCTGCTGCAATGTGCAGCACACAGCGAACGGGCGTATGTTCTATCCGCAAAACAGAACCCATTTCTTCTACAATTCCGGTGAACATGACATTGCCTCCTCTCGCCGATGCAAATATGTCAGCAGGACATCGTCGCCCAGCTGCTGCACCGTGGGACGTTCCCAAAGAATCGCCTGTGCCGGATCGGTAATCCCCATCGAAGCGGTGGGAGAAATGCCGTCTCCACCAAACAGCTTCGGTGCAAGGTAAACTTGCAATTCCTGGATGCAATGCTGCTGCAAAGCTGTCGTCAGCAACGCCGCACCGCCTTCCAACAGCACACTGTCTATTTTTTGTGCAGCCAGCTTCCGCAGCCCATCAGGCAGCGAAACCCATCCCGTTTCCGGTTCTGATTCTGTCTGCAAAACCGTTACGCCTGCCTGCTGAAGCGCCTGCTGTTTTTCCTCGTCCTTACAGCAAGTCAGCACCACCACTGGCACTTCCCGTGCCGTGCGTACCAGCTGACTGGAAAGCGGCAGCCGCAAATGCGTGTCACAAACCACCCGAACCGGATGGCTGGGCTGCTCGCAGCGACAGGTCAACAGCGGATCATCTGCCAGAACGGTTCCAATGCCCACAAGAATGGCGGAAACCCGTTTTCTCGTTTGCTGAACCTGCTCTCGTGCAGCCACACCGGTCACCCATTTGGAAGCACCTCCGCAGCAGGCAATCTTTCCGTCTGCTGTCATGGCATACTTTCCAATGACATAAGGCGTTCCTGTCGTGATATAATGGAAAAAAATCGGATTGAGCGCATCACAAGCTTCCCGCATAAAGTCTGAAATTACAGTAATTCCAGCTTCCCGCAGCTTTGCAATGCCTTTTCCGGCAACAAGTGGATTGGGATCCCGGGAACCGACATAAACGGTAGAAATCCCGGCAGCAATCACAGCATCCGTACAGGGCGGCTGCTTGCCGTAATGGCAGCACGGTTCCAGCGTAACATATAGTGTCGCACCAGCTGGATCCTCTGTGCAGGCACGCAGCGCATTGCGCTCTGCATGCAAATCCCCGTACCGGGCATGATACCCTTCTCCGAGGATGCGTCCATTTTTCACGACCACTGCACCAACCAGCGGATTGGGAGATACAAACCCCATTCCCTTTTTAGCAAGCGCAATGGCTCGTTCCATATAAAAACCATGTTGGGTCAAGCAATCGCCTCCTTCCATAAAAAATCCCCCTGGGCAAATCCTGCCGCAGGGGGGTGAAAAGACGAACCAAGTACCGCCATTGTCTGCATTGACAATTGGCGAATGCTCACATCATCTTCTTTCATCCGGACTATACCGTCGGTTTCGGACTTACACCGAATCAGCTTACCAATCTGGCAGCTCGTGGACTATTACCACCGGTTATGAATTACACAATACCCTGAAGCGGATGGAACGCAGAAAGCAACAAAAACAAGCGCTGCTCTCTGCCATTAGTATAGCACCAACGCTCCGCTTTGTCAAGTCCCCCGACAAAAAGAAAATCCGGATTTGCCAGGCAGCTTGACATAACCGCTGCCGCTGCTGCATAGGATATAGCAAACTGCTGCTGTACCCCGCATCCATTCGGCGGCACAAAAAGAGGAGGATAACAGATGGAATTGAAAGTAAATCGAGAAATGATCCCTGTGACAGAATCCATTCTGGATGAATTGCAGGAGCAAAGTGTGGAACTGGACTACGTGCTTCCGGATTATCATCCGGATATTTTCCGGATCATCGGCTGTAGCTGTACCCCAACCATATGCAGTTACAGCATCAGCGCAGAGCGGATGACATATGAGATGGAAGCCGAAATTCGGGTTCTGTACTGCGGCGCAGAAAGCAATCAGGTGCAGTGCATCTGCCGAAAATGGAATGTTTCCAAAACCATTGATCTGCCACGCAGCTGCGAAAATCCCATTGTGCACATTCAGCCGAAAACCGATTACGTAAACTGCCGTGCCGTCAACCCCAGAAGACTGGAAGTACGTGGCGCTATCTCTGTTAAAATTAAGCTGACCGGAGAACGTAAACAGGAAGTCATCTGCGACATTTTTGGCTTACATACCCAGCTGCGCAAATGCACCGTTTCCTATGCAGCGCAGAAACGCCATGTCACCAAAAACATTGTGCTCAATGAGGAAATGGAACTGGGTTCGGCCAAGCCGGACATTTTGCAGATCGTCCGGTGTGATGCACGGGTACAGCCGGGTGAGCAATCCATTCTGGCAGGAAAATTGATTGTCAAGGGGGAAGTTGCCGTGCGTGTGCTGTACACCTGCGAAAGCGATGGCGCACCCGGCATGGAAGCCATCCAGTTCCCCATTCCCTACAGTCAGATTGTGGACATGGAACAAATCGATGACAGCTTCCATGGAATGGCGCAAATTCAGGTGGTGCACTGCAACTGCAAACCAGTAACCGGAAAGGATGGTACGCTGCACACTCTGCAATGTGAAACAGAACTGCGCCTGATTTGCACGGCCGTTCAATCTGCCACAACCCAGCTGGTTACCGATGCTTTCTCCACCCTGCATCCCTGCGCTTATACCACCATTCCCCTGCAAATCGATCAGGAACCCATTCCGGTTCAATCCGCCTTTGTCTGCAAAACAACCGTTCCCGGCGGAGATTCCAAGGTGGAATATGTTTACGACCTCCAATGCCGGGTGAAAAACGTCAACACCACCCTACAGCCCCAATCGGGCAGCATCCGCATCAGCGGCATGCTCTGCTGCCGGCTGCTGGTGCGGGATGAGAACGGCAGTCCGATGCTTCTGGAAAAAGAAGAAGCCTTTGAAAACCAAGTTTCTGCTGACGCAGTTGCGGAAGCCGCACGGTTCCATGGCGATGTACGCCCGGCAGACTGCACCTATCATCTATCCGCAGACGGAAGCGTGTCGGTAACGGCAAACCTCCAACTGGATGGACAATTGTTCCCCTCCGCACAGCATACCTGTTTGTCACAGCTGGAAATTGATGAAAGCAAAAAGCTGATTCGGGATGGAGACTACGCCTTAAAGCTTTATTACGGCGTGGAACAGGAAGCCATTTGGGACATCGCCAAACGATACAGCACCAGCGTGCAGGCAATTATGGAAGAAAACGATCTGACCGAAGAACGTCTGACCGAACCGGGCATGTTGTTAATTCCCATTGTATGTTAGGAGGAGCGGACCATGACGAAGGATCTTTACAGCGATATTGCACAGCGCACCGGCGGCGATATCTATATTGGCGTAGTAGGCCCGGTGCGAACGGGAAAATCCACATTCATCAAACAATTTATGGAAAAGCTGGTCATTCCCAACATTGACCAGGAATCCAAGCGAGACCGTGCCGTGGATGAACTGCCGCAGTCTGCCGGCGGCCGTACCATTATGACCACAGAACCCAAATTCATTCCAGAGGAAGCCGTGACAGTAACACTTGGAGAAAATGCACGCTTTCGGGTTCGAATGATTGACTGTGTCGGATACATCGTCCCCAGTGCACTGGGATATTTTGAAGAAGAAGCACCGAGAATGGTGCAGACGCCTTGGTTTGAAGAAGCAGTTCCATTCAATATGGCGGCTGAAGTCGGTACCCAGCGTGTCATCAGTGAGCATTCCACCATTGGGCTGGTCATCACCACAGACGGCAGCATCACCGACTTACCAAGAGAAGAATATGCTGCCTGCGAAGCACGCGTCATTGCAGAACTACAGGAACTGGAAAAGCCGTTTGTCGTTCTGCTCAACTGCGTCAATCCCCACAGCAAGCAGGCAAAGGAACTGGCTGCTTCCATGCAGGAGCAATATGGCGCTTCTGTCCTCCCGGTCTGCTGTCCGGATTTGGAAGAAGCGGACATTCAAGCCATTCTGACCCAGCTGCTGTATGCCTTCCCAGTTCGGGAAATCAATGTCCGCATGGCAAACTGGATTACCGGACTGGAAAAGGGACACTGGCTCAAAGAAGCCGTCTTTTCCTGCATTCGACAGACTGCCGCTTCCATTCAGGTGGTACGGGATACGCCGCAAATGGCACAGGCAATTTGTGACTGTCCTTATATCCAAGCTGCTTCCATTGCGGAAATGGATCTCGGAACCGGCAGCATCACCATTGCGGTTACACTGGATCAAGGCTTATTCTATAAAATTCTGGGAGAAGCCACCGGACTGGAAATCGAAGGGGAAAATGATCTCCTGCCCATTCTGACGGAACTGAGCCGCATTCAAAAGGCATATGCCAAGATTCAGCCGGCACTGGAAGAAGTGGAGGCAACCGGCTATGGCATTGTCATGCCGGATCAGGAAGAAATGGCGCTGGAAGAACCGGAAATCATCAAACAGGGCGGCAAGTACGGCGTTCGGCTACGTGCTTCTGCTCCCTCTATCCACATGATGAAAGCCTCTATCCGCACTACCGTCAGCCCCATTGTCGGAACGGAAAAGCAAAGCGAAGAGCTGGTCATGTACTTATTAGACGGCTTCCAGGAGGATCCCACCAAGATCTGGGCTTCCAACATCTTCGGAAAATCTCTGCATGAGCTGGTCAACGAAGGGCTACACAACAAGCTTTGCAAAATGCCGGTAGATGCTCGGCTGAAGCTGCAGGAAACCTTAGAGCGCATCATCAATGAAGGATGCAGCGGACTCATCTGCTTTATTTTATAAAAACTGCTATCGACTGCACAGGAAGCTTTTTGGTACAGCAATCTTTTTGGATTGGCTGCACCGAAAAGCTTTTTTTCTGCATGCAAAACCGCATTTTTTCATATTATGTAAATATTTTTTACTAGGAAACTTTGCTTTTCCAATCGGAAAATGTGCTATACTGTTAGCAAAAGGAGGCGGATAGTATGGCAGAAGTCGATCTGACCGGACAGCTTGCCACCGCAATGATTACACTTTATCGTGGTGATGCCAAGCGGATTCAACACTTTATGAAAGTTTATGCCTATGCACGCATGATTGCATTGGAGGAGCAAGTCAACCGAAAGCTGCTGCAAACCATAGAAGCAGCTGCACTGGTACACGATATCGGCATCCATGCCGCAGAGAAAAAGTATGGTTCTTCTGTTGGAAAATTCCAGGAGCAGGAAGGCCCACCGATTGCACGCGCAATGCTGCTTGCCGTTGGATACGCGCCCAATGTAACGGAACGTATCTGCTACCTAGTCGGGCATCATCATACCTATACAGACATTGACGGAATAGACTACCAGATTTTGGTGGAAGCAGACTTTTTGGTCAATGTAGAAGAAGAACACATGGATCAGAAAAAAATTCGATCGGTCTATGAGAAGATTTTTCAAACCGAAACCGGAAAACAATATCTCACAGAACTTTGTAAACTAGATGCCTAAGCCACTGTCCGCAAAAAAGCTTTGCAAGCATATATAGGAAAGGAATTATCAAATTATGAACATGGATTTTATCCGCAAACTGCCAATTCCAAACGATCTGAAAAAGCAATTCCCACTGAAACAAGAATGGATTGACCTAAAAGCAAAACGAGATGCTGAAATCAAAAAGGTTTTTTCCGGCGAGTCCGATAAAAAGCTGTTGATCATCGGCCCTTGCTCAGCTGACCGGGAGGATGCCGTATTGGAGTATGTATCCCGTCTGGCAAAAGTACAGGACGCTGTGAAAGACAAGCTGCTGCTAATTCCAAGAATCTACACCAACAAGCCCCGTACCACCGGAGAAGGCTACAAGGGCATGGTACATCAGCCGGATCCAGAGAAAAAAGAGGACATGCTGCAAGGACTGATTGCCATTCGGCAGCTGCATACCAAAGCCATTGCCTGCTCAGGTCTGACTTGCGCCGATGAAATGCTGTACCCGGAAAATCACCGGTATCTCTCCGATTTGCTTTCTTATGTTGCAATCGGTGCCCGTTCGGTAGAAGACCAGCAGCACCGCTTGACTGCAAGCGGACTGGATATTCCAGTCGGCATGAAGAATCCAACCGGCGGCGATCTTTCTGTTATGATGAACTCTCTGGTTGCTGCACAGACTTCTCATGTATTCCTATACCGTGGCTGGGAAGTACAGACAAAGGGCAATCCATATGCACATGCCATTCTGCGTGGCTATGTCAATAAACATGGTCAGTCCCTTCCAAACTATCACTATGAAGATTTGCAGTTGCTGCATACTCTATATGCAAAGAAAAACCTGCAAAATCCAGCTGTTATTGTTGATGCCAACCATGCAAACTCCGGCAAGCAGTATCTGGAACAGATTCGTATTTGCAACGAAGTGCTGCACAGCTGCCGCCACTCTGATGATATCCGCAAACTGGTCAAGGGCTTTATGATTGAAAGCTACCTGGTAGATGGTGCACAAAAAATCGGAGAAGGCGTTTATGGAAAATCCATTACAGATCCCTGCCTGGGTTGGGAAAAATCCGAGAAACTGATTTACTCCATCGCAGATCAGCTTTAATCGTAATTCCAACTGGTACACAAAAAGCCGTCAACGGAACTTCACTCCGCTGACGGCTTTTATGCTGTCATCTCAAATAATTGTACTGTTATGCCTGTAGGAAATCATCTTCCCGTTTTACCGGCCGTCCCATCAATGCCTGAATGGCATCCTTGGCACTGCCCTGTTCAAATAAAATATGATACAGCTGTTCGGTAATCGGCATAGAAACATCCAGCTTCTGTGCCAGGTTCCAAGCAGCATGGCAGCAATAATACCCTTCTACCGTTCCGACCTGCCGCACAGCTTCCTGCGGATCGGTTCCCTTTCCAATCAGAATACCTGCCCGGCGATTGCGGCTGTGCATACTGCAACAGGTTACAATTAAGTCTCCCACGCCGGATAAACCGCTGAAAGTTTCCCGTTTTCCGCCCATTGCAACGCCCAAGTTGGTAATCTCATGAATGCCACGGGTCATCAAAGCAGCCTTCGTATTATCCCCACATCCCAGTCCATCGCAGACACCGGCACACAGAGCGATGATGTTTTTCAGAGCACCGCCCACTTCACAGCCAATGATATCTGCATTCAGATACAACCGCAGCACCGAACTGTTGAGCAGATTCTGCACGTAGATTGCTGCCTGCTCATTTTTAGAAGCAGCCACCAGTGCCGTCGGAACGCCCCGTCCAACCTCCTCCGCATGGGAAGGCCCTGTTACCGTTACAACCGGAACGCCTGGAATCTCCTCCTCCAGTACCTGACTCAGCGTAAAGAAGGTTCCTTCTTCCAGTCCCTTTCCGCTGTTGACCACCAGCATGGATGGTTCAATATACGGTGCTGCAAGTTTGGCAGTTGCCCGCAGAAACTGCGACGGAATCCCGAACAGTACCACATCACTTCCTGTAATGCAGTGGATATCTGCGGTCAATCGGATGGTTTCCGGAATGGGAACACCCGGTAATTTTTCCTTATGTTCTCCATCTCGGCGAATGGCATCCAACTCCTGCTGAAATTTGGACCAGACTGTGACCTGATGTCCATTTCGAAGCGCTGCCAGCGCCAGACACAAGCCAAATCCGCCGGATCCTAAAATTGTCACGTTTGCCATACTCTTACCTCCTACTGATACGGATCAGGAAACCTGTCCTGTTTTGTGAAAGGAAAAATGATTTTCGGTACCAGCTTTCAGACGCTGGATGTTGCTGCGGTGCATCCAGATGACCATACCTGCCATAATCATGGATAAACCCGTATTCAACAAGCAGTACCACAACGGAAAGTCGCCCGTCCAAGGTGTTTGCAGCAGAAAAGTTGCCACCGGACAGCAAGCTGCTCCGATGATAGAGCCAAGCGAAACATACTTTGAAATAGCCAATACCAAAATAAATACAGCAATCAGGCATACAAATACCCGCCAATCTACAGCAAGCAGGGTAGAAACACCAACCAGTACGCCTTTTCCGCCTTTGAAATGATAATACAACGGGTACACATGTCCCAAAATAGCAAAAATACCTGCCAGATAGCCGATAAACTGCACATCCTGTTCCGGTGTCAATCCCACACCCAGCAGTGTACACAGCAGCTTACAGAGCAAAACTGCCACAACGCCTTTTGCCAGATCTCCAATCAGCGTCAGTGCCGCACACTTCTTGCCAAAACAGCGCAGGGTATTGGTCAATCCGGCATTGTGGCTGCCATAATCCCGTACATCTTTATGCTCCAGCAACCGAACCACTAGAATCGAGGAATTGCAACTTCCCAGCAAGTAGGCAATGACTGCCGATAAAACAATACTTAACACCAGCATCACGAGTTCCACCTCTTACTTTTCATTGGTTGCACGTTCCCGCACAATGAACCGAACCGGCGTTCCTGTCAACCCAAAGGTCGAACGAATCTGGTTTTCCAGATACCGCTGATAGGAAAAATGGAACAGATCCGCCCGATTGACGAAAATGACAAACGTCGGCGGCTTGGTAGACGGTTGCGTGATATAGTAAATCTTCAAGCGACGACCCTTATCCGAAGGCGGCTGCACTCTGGTCGTGGCATATGCCAGCACATCATTGAGCATGCCTGTAGTAATCCGCATGGAGTTCTGCTGAGAAACCGATTCAATCAGTTCGTACAGCTTTGCCACACGCTGCCCGGTCTTCGCCGAGATAAACAGAAACGGCACATAGGACATAAAACTGAAATCCTGTTCCAGTTTTGCCTGGTATTCCTGCATGGTCTTGTTATCCTTTTCGACTAAATCCCATTTGTTGACCACAACAATGGAAGCTTTTCCCTGCTCATGTGCATACCCGGCAACCTTGGAGTCCTGCTCTGTAAAACCTTCCTGCGCATCAATGACAATCAAACAAACATCCGCCCGATCCACTGCCATATAAGCACGCAGTACACTGTAGTGCTCAATTCGTTCGGTTACTCTTGCTTTCTTTCGAATCCCTGCTGTATCAATGAACACAAACTTTCCATGTTCATTTTCAATCACCGTATCGGTTGCATCCCGTGTCGTACCTGCTACATTGGAGACGATGGCACGATCTTCTCCAGCAATGCGATTCACCAGAGAGGACTTTCCAACATTCGGCTTCCCGATGATGGCAACATGAATGGCATCTTCATCCAAATCCTCCGGATCCTCCGGCGGAAGCAGCTCATAGACACAATCCAGCAAATCTCCGGTTCCATGTCCATGCACCGAAGAAATGGGATACGGATCGCCCAGCCCCAAATTATAGAACTCGTAAATTTCCATCGGGGGATCTCCCAGCTTATCGCACTTGTTGACGGCAAGTACAATGGGTTTTCCGCTCTTCAGCAACAGATTGGCAACAGCGCTGTCGTCTGCGGTTACGCCGCAGTGCACATCTGTTACCAGAATAATTACGTCTGCACGTTCGATGGCAAGTTCCGCCTGCCGCCGCATCTGCGCCAGGATTTCATCACTGGTATTCGGCTCAATACCGCCGGTATCCACCACCATGAAGGCACGGCTCCGCCATTCACACTTTGCATAAATACGATCTCGTGTGACACCAGGGGTATCCTCCACAATGGAAAGCCGCTTTCCGATCAGCTTATTAAACAGCGTAGACTTTCCCACATTTGGGCGGCCTACCACTGCAACAATTGGCAATGCCATGGGCAATTCCCTCCTTTTCCACCAAAAAATCAAACAAAAAAAGGAGAAGCGAAACCGTCCGCATCTCCTCCTCGTGGTTGTATGGTTTGCTTATTCAGCATCCATCTTTAATACAGCAACGCCCTTATAGTATCCGCAGTTCTTGCAAACCTTATGCGGAGCCTTGAACGCACCGCAATTGCTGCAAGTGCTCATTGCAGGTGCATCTAACTTCCAAACAGCAGAACGTCTCTTATCACGTCTAGCCTTGGAAACCTTATTCTTTGGTACAGCCATGTTGGCACCTCCTTTTTATTTTTGACAGTCGCAGGTGGATTCATTCAAATCACATCCGCAAATATAGCACAAACCCTTGCAATCCTCCCGGCAAAGCATTTTTGTCGGAAGCATCAGCAGCAAGTCTGATATTGCTGTCTCATTCATATCGATGCGATCCTGGTCAGCAACCAGATAGGTATCATACACTTCCCCTTCGCTGCGCAGAGACGGCACAACGACATGAGAAAAATCATAGGAATACTGCCGGTGAATCGGTGCCAGGCAGCGATCACAAACAGCGTCCAATGTACAAGAAACGGTATACTGCAACGTTACAATTCCAGCACGATTGTGCAATTCCCCGTGCATTTGAACCGGTTCAGCAAACGTATACCCATGAAGATCCGCCAACTCTTCCAGAGCGATGGTACCTTCTACTGGAACTCGCAAGCCTTCCGTCTGGAATAATTCCCGTAGCTGTAAAATCATCTCTTTTTCCTTTCACGCATGATATCTCTTATTATATACTATTTTCCAGCCGATTGTCAAGCCTTTTTTGAAAAAGTTTCAAACTTTCCAAAACAAACGCACACCGGAACCCCAAAAGCAGGGTTCCGGAGTGTGTGAATCGTGCAACTTGCACCAATTAGTCAATAAACTTGGTTACGCTGCTCGGCAGTTCTGCATTGTCAGCAGAAACGGTGAAGGTAATTGCAACATCATCCCCTGTGAGCTTGTCCAGCTTTTCGAGCATAATGCCCAGCTCATCGAAGTCTGCGCCAGCAATCTTCAGGATACCGTCTACATACACTTCCTTGATGTCATAGTTACCAGCCATCATGCCAGCAACAAAGCCATAAAATGCATCAAAGCTGTCAATTGCAAACTGTTCTGCATCACACCAACGGACCTTATAGCTGATGGAACGACGCAGGGTCTCACCCTTTTCGATGCAGACCAGACAGCCGTTGGTATTCTTTACAGCAGAATTGATCTTGTCGATGATGATTTTGGTTTTACCGCTTCCTTTTTTTCCTGTAATCAGTTGAATCATAATAAACTCCTTCCGTGCTGTCGCACGCTTTTCATTTGTATGTCCGGAACTGCCGTTCTTACTTGCTCAGCTTCGCTTCCAAAGCAGCCTTCTGATCTTCGTAACCCGGCTTGCCCAACAGTGCAAACATATTCTTCTTGTAGCTTTCTACACCCGGCTGATTGAACGGATTTACACCCAGCAGATAACCGGAAACTGCGCATGCCTTTTCAAAGAAGTAAATCAGGTAGCCCAGGCTCTTTTCAGAAACATCCTCTACTTCCAGAATTACCTGCGGAACGCCGCCTTCTGTATGTGCCAGAATAACACCTTCCAGTGCCTTTCTGTTTACAACAGACATATTCTGATTGGTGAGGAAGTTCAGGCCATCCAGATTTTCGGCATCTTCTTCCAGATAGAAGTCCTGCTTCGGCTTCTTGATATCTACAACTGTTTCAAACAGAATCCGAGAACCCTGCTGAATATACTGACCCATGGAGTGCAGGTCGGTTGAGAATACGCCGGCAGCCGGATAAATACCCTTATTGTCCTTGCCTTCGCTTTCGCCGAACAGTTGCTTATACCATTCCGACATCATTACGAAACTCGGTTCATAGGAAACCAGCATTTCAATCTGCTTGCCCTTCCGGTTCAGGATGTTCCGGATTGCAGCATACTGATAGCAGTCATTCTGATCGAAGTCTGCCATGCAGTCCTTCTGTGCCTGTGCAGCACCTGCCATCAGAGCGTCGATGTCACAGCCTGCAACGGCAATCGGCAGCAAACCAACAGCAGTCAGAACAGAGAACCGTCCGCCGACATCATCCGGTACCACGAAGGTTTCATAGCCTTCTGTATCGGAAAGAGACTTCAAGGTACCCTTTGCCTTATCGGTGGTTGCAAAGATATGGTTCTTTGCTTCTTCCTTGCCGTACTTTTCCTCTACCATCTTCTTAAATACACGGAATGCCAATGCCGGTTCTGTTGTAGTACCGGATTTAGAAATGACATTTACAGAGAAATCACGGTCCTTACAGATCGAAATTACTTCGTTCAGATAAGTCGGATTGATGTTGTTGCCCACATAATAAATATCCGGTGTATCCTTCTTTAAATTATTATAAAACGGGCTCTTCAGGAATTCAATTGCTGCTCTTGCGCCCAGATAGGAACCGCCGATTCCGATTACGATCAGCACATCGGAATTGCCCTGGATTTTCTTTGCAGCCGCTTTGATTCTAGCAAATTCTTCCTTATCATAATCTGTCGGCAGATTCAGCCAACCCAAGAAGTCATTGCCCAGTCCTGTTTTTTCGTGCAGCATTTTCACAGAAGCTTCTACTTCATGCTGGATGCCCTTGAGTTCATCTGCACCAATAAAGTCAGCCAGATAGTTTTTATTCAGCTTTACAGCCATACCATCATTCCTCCATTTTTCCAGGGAATCACGCCAGCCGCATTTGGGCAGGCGATGCCCCCAATTTACCATCTTTATCATACTATATTCTGTCTCCGATTGCAAGCAGAATCTGCATTCTTATCTGTTCTGCACAAAAACAAATGCTAAATTTTTAGCATTTTCACCAATAGTCGAGCCATTGCATGGGAATACGACATGGCTTCCACCGCATGGGTTGCCACCAAATTTGTTTCGTACAGCAAGGTATCCCCATCATAAAAGGCAATTCGTCCGATCACCTGCCCTTTTCGCACAGGCGCTCGCACATAAAGCGGCAGCACCAGCACTGTGTTCAAATCCCTAGATCCAGTCGGCACCACCAATCCGCTCAGTTGCTGCGCATCCACCAGGACACCCCGTTCCAAACCGCCTCGCACTGCAACCGGCTTCATATTTTCAGCCGAAAAACCAGGAATGGTCACCCGATACCCGGAAAAGCCGCTTCGCAATAAACTTTTGGCAAGTGCATACCGGTCTTCTTCCGTTTTGCAGCCCAGCACCACCGCAATGCAGGTCATGTGATCCCGGCTTGCCGCCTCTGCCAGATGCCAGCCGGATTGTTCGGTATGACATGCTTTAAAGCCAATATGCCCCTCATAGGTACGAGTCATCGTGTTTTCGCTGACCAGTTCCGTCCCTTCTCCACGCAAGAAGTCCCGCCAAATCGAAAAGTAGGGCATTACTGCTGTCTGTTTTTGCAATGCCCGGCACAGCAGCGCCAAATCATAGGCAGAAGTCTGCTGCACCGAATCCGCATACCCCTGTGGACTGGTAAATACCGTATCCTGCATGCCAAGATCAAACGCACGGGCATTCATATCCTGTACAAAGCGGTCGATGCTGCCGCTGACCCCCTCTGCCAGAACAGCTGCTGCATCATTGGCATTGCCGATGATAACCCCTTTGAGCAAGTCCTCTACGGACATCGTTTCTCCCGGCACCAGCCAGATCACGGCACCTTTGGTATCCCGCACAGAATCAGAAGCCGTTAACGGCGTATCCAACATCCAAGTGCCGTTTTCTAGGCACTCTGCCGCCAGCAAAACCGTCATCAGTTTTGCCATCATTTCAATCGAAAGCGGTACATGGGCATTTTGCTCCTGTAGAATCGTTCCAGTTTCCGCCTCCATTAAGATGGAAGCGGCAGCCTCTGGAACTGCAGCATCTTCTGCAGCGCCTGCCCATCCGCTCCGCACCAGGCAGCACAGGCAAATACAGCCTGCCAGCAGCCCTGCTATTCCACGTTTCATAATTGCCTCCCATTCGTTGCACAAGATTGGATCGCAACCATTCTATGCAGCAAACAGAAAAAAAAGAAGCGCTGTACACTTCTGGTGTACAACGCTTCTCTTCTCTACTATTCTACTTAATTTTTGAACCTAAAAATTACGCTTACTTTACAATAAAACGACCAATTGCTTTTTCCAAAGCTTCTGCATCATCCGTATGTGCTTGCAGCTTAATCGGCTTGGACAGATCCAGGCTGAAGATTCCCATAATTGATTTTGCATCAACGGCATAACGACCGGATACCAAATCCACATCATAGTCAAACAGCATGACGGTGTTTACAAATTCCTTTACATCATTAATTGCATTCAGTTCGATCATTGTTTCGTACATAGCAATACCTCCTTAGCACTTCTGTCTTTACTTATGTCTTCTTGTGCTTTCCGATAATCAGAAATCCGAAACAGGTACTTTTTCTTTTTCAGTTCTTGTTTCTTTCTGATGTACTTAGCATACCACGAATTCTTTTTCCTGTCAAGACGATTGCACTATTTTCGTCAATATAGTATAATAGAAGTGCCGCCAAAACCTTGGTTTTTATTCACTCCTCATAATCTAGGTGAAAGTCATGTGAAAAAATGGAAATAATCCATACACAAAAGTCAAAAATGCACCTAATTACGCTATATTTCATTTATATATTACCATTCGGAGGGATTTTTTTGAATTGTTATTTTGCAACCTTCGGCTGTAAAGTCAACACCTACGAAACCGCCTGCATGCAGGCACTGTTCGCCGCACAAGGCGACCAAACCGTACAACGGCCGGAAGAGGCAGATGTCATTGTGGTCAACTCCTGCACCGTGACGGCTTCCGGTGATTCCCGTGTGCAAACTGCGCTTCGAAAACTGCGCCGGAGCGCACCGGATGCGGTACTGGTCCTGACTGGATGCTTTGCGCAAGCATTTCCTCAGCAGGCCGCTGCGCTCCCGGAAGCCGACATTGTTCTGGGAACCAAAAACCGCAGCCAAATCTGCAAACTGGTACAACAGTATTTTGCCGGCGGACATCAGTCCATTTTTGCGGTTTCCGACTATCAGGAACAGGATGATTTCGAACTGATGACCTGCGAAACCATTCCGAACCGCACCCGTGCCTTTGTGAAAATCCAAGACGGCTGCAACTGCTTCTGCTCCTACTGCATCATCCCCTATGCAAGAGGCCGCTGCCGCTCCAAGCCAAAGGAAGCGCTTCGGCAAGAAGCAGCTGCACTGGCAGCAGCTGGATACCGGGAACTGGTCTTGTGCGGCATCAACCTTGCTTTTTATGGGGCAGAATGGGGCGGAAGCCTTTTAGAAGCCGTTCGAATCTGCTGCGAAACAGAAGGAATTGCAAGGGTTCGCTTAGGCTCCTTGGAACCGGAGCAGCTCACGGACTCTGATCTTGCTGAACTGGCGGCACAGCCGAAGTTCTGTCCGCAGTTCCACCTTTCCCTGCAAAGCGGATGTGACCGCACCCTGGCGGCGATGAACCGAAATTACACCTGTGCAGAATATGCCGACCTCTGCAAACGTATCCGAAAGATCTTCCCGGATTGTGCCATCACCACAGACATTATGGTAGGATTCCCGGGAGAAACCCAGCAGGATTTCGCAGAATCCCTTGCTTTTGCGGAACGGATCGGATTTGCCAAACTGCATGTCTTTCGTTACTCTCCCCGCCCTGGAACGCCTGCTGCTGCTCGTACCGACCAAGTTCCAGATACCATGAAACACCAGCGGATGGAACAGATGCAGGCACTTGGGGAACGCATGCAAAAAGCCTTCCTTCAGGCACAAATCGGGAAGATCGTTCCGGTACTCTTTGAACGAGAACGAGGCAATGATTTTCACGTTGGACATGCACCAAATTCCACCGTCATAAAAATTCCGGAAAAAAATCAGAAAAAAAGTTTGCGTAAACAGATTTTTTATGTTAAAATAGAAGAAAGTGATGCGGCGTGCTGTTATGGGCAGATTTTGTCGAACGGCGCCGAAAATCCAGGATAAAGGAGTATTACCTATGTCAGTATTTCGTATTTATGTGGAAAAGAAGCCGGACTTCGCCGTGGAAGCACGTGCAGTCCTCAAGGACTTACAGACTGCACTGCGATGCAACATTTTTAATGTACGCATCATGAACCGCTATGATGTGGATCATATCAGCGAAGAAGCATTTAAGAAAGCCATTCCGACTGTTTTCTCCGAACCGCCGGTCGACAACATTCACACCGATCTGCCAGCTTATCGGCACAACCAGCGCTATTTTGCAGCTGAATATCTGCCGGGACAGTTTGACCAGCGTGCAGACAGCTGTGAACAGTGCCTGCAAATCATGCTGGGCGGTGAACGCTGCCGAGTACGTACCGCACAAATTTATATCCTGACCGGCAATCTGTCCGATTCGGATTTCGAAAAAATCAAGCACTATCTCATCAACCCCGTAGAACGTCGGGAAGCTTCTCTGGAACCGGTGGAATCCCTGGACACCAATTATGAGCTGCCGACTACTGTTGCCACACTGGATGGTTTCCAGAACCTGGATGAAGCCGGACTGGAAGACTTCCTGAAGACCTATGGTCTTGCCATGGATCTGGACGACCTGCGGTTCTGTCAGTCTTACTTCCGGGATACCGAACACCGTGATCCGACCATTACAGAAATCCGCATGATTGATACGTACTGGTCAGATCACTGCCGGCATACGACTTTCCTGACCAACATCGACCATGTTGAAACAGATGTTCCATACATCAAAAAGGCATACAATGCATATCTGCATGTTCGGCAGGAACTCGGCAGAGAACAAAAGCCAATGACCTTGATGGATCTGGCAACCTTGGCTGCCAAGAAGTTAAAGGCAGACGGAAAGCTGCAGGATCTGGATGAAAGCGAAGAAATCAACGCATGTTCCGTCAAGATCACCGTTGACGTAGACGGCAGAGCAGAAGACTGGATTCTGATGTTCAAGAACGAAACACACAACCACCCAACCGAAATTGAACCGTTCGGCGGTGCAGCAACCTGTTTGGGCGGTGCCATTCGTGACCCGCTGTCTGGTCGTTCCTATGTTTATCAGGCCATGCGTGTAACCGGTGCAGCCAATCCGCTGGTTCCGGTCAACGATACCATGGCTGGAAAACTGCCGCAGAGAAAAATCACACTCGGTGCAGCCAACGGTTACAGCTCCTACGGTAACCAGATCGGTCTGGCAACTGGTCACGTTGCAGAAGTTTATCATCCGGGCTATATTGCAAAGCGTCTGGAAATTGGTGCCGTTCTGGGTGCTGCTCCAGCCAGCAACATCCGCCGGGAAGCTCCGGTTCCGGGCGATATTGTCATCCTTCTGGGTGGTAAGACCGGACGGGATGGCTGCGGCGGCGCAACCGGTTCCTCCAAGTCCCACACCATGGAATCCCTGGAACACTGCGGCGCAGAAGTACAAAAGGGAAATCCGCCGGAAGAACGGAAGCTGCAAAGATTGTTCCGCAACCCGGTTGTAACCCGTATGATCAAGCGCTGCAACGACTTTGGTGCAGGCGGTGTATCCGTTGCCATCGGCGAATTGACAGACGGCCTGGAAATTGATCTGAATGCTGTTCCGAAAAAGTATGATGGTCTGGACGGAACAGAAATCGCCATCAGTGAATCTCAGGAACGAATGGCAGTCGTTGTTGCACCGGAAGATGCAGAAGCCTTTATGAAGGCAGCGGACAAGGAAAACCTGGAAGCAACCGTTGTCGCAACGGTCAAGGAAGAACCTCGTCTGAAGATGAACTGGAATGGCAACACCATTGTCAACCTGACCAGAGAATTCTTAAATTCCAACGGTGCCACCAAGCACACCGATATCACCATTGAATCCCCTGCGCTCGGCGATGCTGTTTCTTATGAAGACTGCGCAGACAGCTGGTCGGAACTGCTGTCCAACTTAAACGTATGCTCACAGAAGGGCCTGGTGGAACGGTTTGACTCCACCATCGGTGCCGGCACCATCTTAATGCCATATGGCGGTGTTTACCAGCTGTCTCCTTCTCAGGCAATGGCTGCTAAAATCCCGGTTCTGCGTGGAGAAACTGACACCTGCTCTTTGATGGGCTGGGGATACAATCCAATGGTCAGCGAACAAAATCCATACCTGGGCGCAATGGTTGCAGTGGTAGAGTCCATCGCAAAGATTGTAGCAGCAGGCGGCTCCTATCACCACTGCTGGCTGACCTTCCAGGAATACTTCGAACGGACACAGAATGATCCGAAACGTTGGGGCAAGCCAATGGCTGCTCTGCTGGGTGCTTTCCAGGCACAGCTGGAACTGGGCTGCGGCTCCATCGGCGGTAAGGACTCCATGTCTGGTACTTTCGAAAAAATTGACGTTCCGCCGACACTGGTTTCCTTTGCAGTTTCCACGGCAAATGCCAAGCAGATTGTCTCCACCGAATTCAAGAAAGCCGGCAGCAAGGTTGTCTTGCTGATGCCTCGTTATGATGAATATGGTCTGCCGGTATTTGAAAGCGTTCGTTCCGTTTTCGATCAGGTAGAAGCTTTGATTGCAGACGGAAAGGTTGCCGCTGCCTGGACACTGGGCTTCGGCGGTGTTGCAGAAGGAATTGCCAAGATGGCATTTGGTAACGGCATTGGATTCCGCTTCCAGCAGAAACTTTCTGCACAGAAACTGTTTGCTCCTTGCTACGGCGGCTTCCTGCTGGAACTGACCGATGATGCTGCAACAGACGACCTGATGGTAATTGGACAAACCACCGAGGAAAACACCATTGTTACATCAAACTATACACTCCAGCTGGATGACCTACTGCAAGTATGGGAACGGAAACTGGAACCGGTATTCCCCTGCCAGATCAAGGGCAAGGTTACCGTTCCGCCGACTTACTTCTATGAACGGAAGGAAATCAAGACCAGCTCCATCCAAGTTGCACATCCACGTGTTTTGATTCCGGTATTCCCGGGGACAAACTGTGAATATGATACAGCACGTGTCTTTGAACGTGCCGGCGCAAGACCGGAGATCTTTGTCATCCGGAACCTGTCTGCTGCTGCCATCGAAGAATCCATCGATCTCTTTGCTGTTTTGATTAAGCAGGCACAGATCATCATGATTCCGGGAGGATTCAGCGGCGGCGACGAACCGGACGGCTCCGGAAAATTCATCACCGCATTCTTCCGCAGCCCTAAGATCAAGGCTGCTGTTGACGAATTCCTGCATCAGCGTGACGGTTTAATGCTGGGAATCTGTAACGGATTCCAGGCTCTGCTGAAACTGGGTCTGATTCCGTTTGGTGAAATCACCAATATG
This sequence comes from Ruminococcus sp. CAG:403, assembly GCA_000437255.1. Taxonomy (GTDB): domain Bacteria; phylum Bacillota; class Clostridia; order Oscillospirales; family Ruminococcaceae; genus Ruminococcus_C. The sequence continues at coordinate 132,798 of FR899103.1, read as the reverse complement.
ACCAGCATTTCCCCGACTCTGACTTTCAATACCATTGCCCGCCACCAGTCCATGCTGGTTCGTACCAGAATTGCTTCCAACAAGTCTCCTTGGCTGTATGGCTGTGAAGTGGATGAAATTCACAACGTTGCCATTTCTCACGGAGAAGGTCGCTTTGTTGGCCCGAAGCAGCTGATCAACGAAATGGCAAAGAACGGTCAGATTGCAACACAGTATGTAGACATGAACGGCAAACCGTCCATGGATATTCGCTACAACCCCAATACTTCTATGCTCGCCATTGAAGGTCTGACCTCTCCGGACGGCCGTGTCCTGGGTAAGATGGGGCACAGCGAACGAATCGGTCGGAACCTGTACAAGAATGTACCTGGAAATACCGATCAAAAGATCTTTGAAAGCGGCGTTGCTTACTTCAAGTAAACCCCATTCCATTTGATAAAAAGGACGACAGGATGCAAACCTGCCGTCCTTTTTTTGTTGACATCTGCTTTACAAGTTCTTAGGAAGTCAGATCCTCCAGCAGCTTTCGGAGTTCCTCCTGCGTCTGTACCACAATGCCCTGCTCGACCTGTTCCCGATCATAGGCAGACAGCATGGATAGGGGCATGTCCAACCGCTGATACGGAACACGAGAATGCTCCCGAAACAGCGCAAGCTGTCCTTCATAGACTCCGAGTACATATCCGGAAGAGCTGCTTTCTGCCGCACTGGTCTTACTGGAATGCGCCTGTGCCGTTCCGCTTCGGCCGGCAGCCAGTCCCAGCGATCCGATCACCAACACAAAGGAAAGGGTCAGCGCAGACAGCAGCATCCACCAAATTTTCTTTTTTGTCACATGCATTCGCCTCCTGCTTCTCAATAAATCACATAAATAGTATATCCATCGATGGAAAGTTTATACATAATGTATATTTTTCAAAAAAAATCCCATGGATCCCTTAACACCTCATCAAATTTGTGGTATAATAACAAAGAATAGCATATCACCGACTGGTAAGCAACCTGCTGATTTTTCGGCAAAACAAATAGATTGTGCCCACATATGGAAGGATTCAAACTATGAAGGAAAAAAAGCAACCAAAAGAAGAGCGTTCTGCTACAAGAACCAGCACTTCTGCCTCGCAAACCACGCAAACCTCCAGCTGGAAGCGCCCCACTTCATCCAGGCGCTACAATGGCCCAACTGGAACGCCGGAGTATCCTTATCATACCCCGGAACTGGATGCCGCATTCCGCACCAAGCGATTCCCTGCTCTGCGGAAAAGCATCTCCATTCTCCTTTCCACACTTGCTGCGCTCTTTTTAATCTGCGTGATCACCGGCGCAATTGTGGTAACAGCACTGACAGTCTACGTCATGAATTTCAAGGATGATATCTCCAATGTCACCATTGAAGAAATGGAGCTTTCCTATAACACAAACATCTTTGCCTATGATGCAGAAGGCAATTTAAAAATGCTGTACGAAGTCAGCAATGCAGCAGAACGGGTTCCGGTCAGCATTGACGAAATTCCGCAGCATGTACGAGATGCTTTTGTTTATGTAGAAGACGAGCGGTTTTACACCCATGACGGTGTAGACTACAAGCGCACGGTTTCAGCATTTGCCAATATGTTCATTCATATTTACGATACTGACCAGGGTGGTTCCACCATTACCCAACAGCTCGTCAAAAACCTGACCGGTGATAATGAACAATCTCCGTCCCGTAAAATTCGAGAGATTTTCCGTGCAATGGAATTGGAGCGTACCTATTCCAAGGATGAAATTCTGGAAACTTACCTCAATTATATCGGATTCGGCGGTGCTACCAACGGCATTCAGCTTGCTTCCCAAAAATATTTTGGGAAAGATGTCTCGGAACTGGATGTCGCGGAAGCTGCCTGCCTGGCTGCCATTCCAAAAAGCCCGAACAAATACAACCCATTTGCCAGCTACGAGGATGAAGCCACCGGGCAAATGGTAAATACCGGAAAAGCAGATAACCGGAAACGACAGCAGTATGTACTCTGGCAGATGTACGACAACGGCGCCATCACGTATGACGAATATCAGCAGGCATTGAATGAAACGCTGATTTTCACGGATTCCGATGCCTATAAGGCACTGCATCCAGATGCCGAAGCAGAAGAAACACCGGATCCAACAGCTGCAACCAGCTGGGTGGTGGATGCTGCCATCAACGAATTCGCCTCCTATCTGCAAAACCTGTACAACCTTTCCTATGACCAGGCGGTCAGCCGAATCAATCGGGGCGGCTATCAGATTTATGTAACCGTCGATTTGGATATGCAGGCCTATGTAGAAGAGCGTTACAAAGACCTGAATAACCTGGTAGACGCCAGCAGTCTGGCTGTCACCACCGACCAGGACACCGATCAGGATGGTGTTCCGGATACTGTTTACCCACAGTCTGCCTTCATTGCATTGAACTATGACGGAAGTGTTCGCTGCGTCGTCGGAGCAATCGGCGAAAAGACAGAATCGCTCTGCTGGGACTATGCCATTGATGAACCCCGTCAGCCTGGTTCTACCATTAAGCCGCTGACCACATATGGTTTGGCGTTGGAAAGCAACCTCATTCAATGGGGCTCCGTTTATGAAGATGCGCCAATCAAGATCAACGGGGAAGATTGGCCGACCAACTACAGCGAAGACAGCAGCGCCATGGTTTACTCCAGAAAGAATGTCTTCGTTTATCAGGCACTGGCAAAATCCTACAATACCGTTCCGGCGCAGCTGTGCCAAGCGCTTACTCCGCAGGCAGTTTTTGACTTTGCAACACAAAAGATGGGACTGAATCTGCTGGATCAGGATGAAAACGGATTCACAGATATTGACTATTCTCCTTTGACCGTTGGTGCATTGAGCTATGGTATTACACTGGAAAACCTGGTCAACGGCTATATTCCGTATGGAAACGGCGGCACCTATGCCAAGGCACACATCATCAGCAAGGTCGAACAGGGCAATCACGAATTGATCTATGAAAACAACGGAGATCCCAAAAAGGCAATTGACAGCGAAACTGCTTATGTCATGAACAAGCTGCTGCAAAACGTTGTAAACAACGGTACTGGTACCGCTGCACAGCTCTCCAATAAACACGTTGCCGGCAAAACCGGTACCACAGAAGACTGGAACGACCTGACCTTCGTGGGTCTGACCGAAGACTTTGTCAGCGGCGTTTGGATTGGTTATACACCTCGTCAGGAAATTCCGAACCATGGCATCAAGTCCGCACAAATCTGGCAAAACATCATCGGCGAATATGCAAACAGCCTCCAGACCGATGCTACCTACCCGGCATGCGACACGGTCATTGAAGATTACACCTGTGCCGAAAGCGGAAAAATTGCAGGCCCAAACTGCAAGAAGGGGCCAATTGGATACTGGAAGTCCAGCAATGCACCAAAATGTGACAATTGCCAGGCAAAGCCGAAGACTACAACACCAGCAGAAACCGAACCTGCTGAAACAAAGGTTACCACTGCGGCACCGCAGGAAGAACAGCCTGCAACACCGGCACCGACGGAACCACCGGTTACACAGGCACCTGCTCCCACTGAGCCGCCGGCAGAAAACTAAAATAGAAAGACTGGGAAATCATTATGAAGCAACTGCTCACTTACTGCTGCCCCTGCCATTTTGGTCTGGAACGAACACTGCGTTTTGAGATCACAAAAATCGGCGGACAGAATATCACCGTCCAAGACGGACGTGTCCTATTTGAAGGCGACCTGTCCGTCCTGGCAAAAGCAAACCTCTGCCTTTCCACCGCGGAACGTGTTCTGATTCAAATGGGACAGTTTCCTGCTTATCAATTTGAAGATCTGTTCCAAGGCGTCAAAAAATTGCCTTGGGAAGAATTCATCGGCAAGCAGGACGCCTTCCCGGTAAAGGGTCATGCACTGGATTCCAAGCTGCACAGCGTACCGGATTGCCAATCCATCATCAAGAAAGCCATTGTCACCCGATTGCAGGCACATTATTCCGCCTCCTGGCTGATGGAAACTGGACCGATTCATCAGGTACAATTCACCATCCGCAAAAATCTTGCAACCATTTACTTGGACACTTCCGGAATCGGCCTGCACAAGCGTGGATACCGCAAGCATGCCAACGCTGCTCCCATTAAAGAAACCCTGGCAGCCGGCATTGTTGATCTCGCACACGTCCGCAGCGACAGTATCGTCTGTGATCCGTTCTGCGGAAGCGGTACCTTCCTGATTGAAGCTGCTTTCAAAGCCCTGCACATTGCCCCTGGTCTGAACCGCAGCTTTCGTGCAGAAACCTGGGATTGCTTCCCGCAGCGCATCTGGCAGGATGCCCGTGCAGAGGCCATTGCCGCCATCCGAAAGGATGCTGCCTTTGAAGCGTACGGCTGGGACAATGACCCGGAAGCCATTGCCTTAACAGAAGAAAATGTCCGCAAGGCGGGCGTAAAGCCCCGCATTCAGATCATGCAGCGAGACATTGCAGATTTCACACCGCCGGATGCGCAAACCATCACCATCTGCAATCCGCCTTATGGGGAACGGCTTCTGGATTTACAGGCGGCACAGTCCCTCTACCGCATCATGGGAGAAGTTTTCCCGGTCACCAAGGAGCACACCTGCTACATCATTTCCCCAGATCAGGAGTTTGAAACCTACTTTGAACATCCTGCAACCAAAAAGAGAAAGCTCTATAATGGCATGATTCCCTGCCAGTTATACATGTACTTTTAACACAAATGCCCTGCAAGTTTTCACGAACTGGCAGGGCATTTTCCGGATCTTTCTATTTACAAACCATGCGGCATATGGTATAATAAACACAGAGCAGAAAGGAGGTTTCTTCATGGTTCCGATTTGTGTATTTTGGGGCATTTTACTGGTGGTATCTGTTGTTGCAGAAGTTTGTACCCAGCAGTTGGTTTCCATCTGGTTTGCCGCTGGTGCGCTAGTAGCATGCTTTGCAGCATTGTTTGGCGCTTCTACACTGGTTCAGGTTATCCTATTCCTTGCAGTGTCCATCATTCTGTTAATCCTGACACGCCCAATTTTAAAACGAGTTATGCGGTTCCATATCCAGGACACCAACTTAAAACAAGATCTTGGAAAGTATGCAACTGTCATTCAAGCCATTGATCCCATGAAAGGAACCGGACGGGTTCGGTTAGAGGATGTCGATTGGATTGCCATTTCCAGTTCCAATACACCGATTCCAGAAGGCACAACGGTTCGGGTCGATGCAGTCGACGGCACCAAACTGCATGTAACCGCCATCCCGCAGACAGAGCCTGTATCTGCTGCCCCAACTGAAAAGGAGTAAACGCATATGGAAGTTTCATTCATTATCGGCATTGCCGTTCTGATTTTTCTTTTGATTCTCATTATATCCTGCATCAAGATTGTTCCGCAGGCCAATATTTTCGTCATTGAACGATTCGGCGCTTTTTATAAAGCATGGAATACTGGTATTCATTTTCTAGTACCCTTCATGGATCGCGTTGCCAAGAAAGTTTCCATCAAAGAACAAGTGGTGGACTTCAAGCCGCAGGCTGTCATCACCAAAGATAATGTTACCATGCAGATTGATACCGTTGTCTTCTTTCAAATCACCAACGCCATTCAGTATACCTATGGGGTAGAGCGTCCGATTGCAGCCATCGAAAACTTAACCTCAACCACACTGCGAAACATCATTGGAGAACTGGAATTGGATGCCACTTTGACCTCTCGTGATCTGATCAACACCAAAATTACCGATGCACTGGATCATGCAACCGATCGTTGGGGCATTAAGGTCATCCGTGTAGAATTGAAAAACATTCTGCCGCCGCACGAAATCCAGGAAGCCATGGAAAAGCAGATGAAGGCAGAACGAGAAAAGCGGGAAAAGATCAAACAGGCAGAAGGAGAGCAGCAGTACCAAGTCACCGTTGCACAAGGTGAAAAGGATGCCAAAATTCTGCGTGCACAAGCTGAAAAGGATGCTGCCATCTTAAAGGCACAGGCAGATAAGGAAGCTATGATTCTTCGTGCAGAAGCTGTTAAGGAACAGAAAATCCGGGAAGCTGCCGGTGAAGCAGCTGCTATTGAAATGGTACAAAAGGCATTGGCAGACAGCTTGGTAAAACTCAATCAGGCGAATCCAAATGAACAGGTCATTCAGCTAAAGGCACTGGAAGCTTTTGCAAAAGCAGCAGACGGCAGAGCTACGAAAATCATCATTCCCAGTGAAATCCAGGGCTTAGCAGGATTGACTGCCGGTATCAAGGAAATTGTCACCAGTGACAAACAGGATCCTCCGGCAAATGCATAAAGGCAGTTTATCTTCCTGTAAATGTTCGACAAAATAACCAAAAAAAGGCGGCAATTTGCCGCCTTTTTTTGG
>FR899103.1:114123-126395 GCA_000437255.1 Ruminococcus sp. CAG:403 | reverse complement strand
GGCAATTTGCCGCCTTTTTTTGGCGCTTGAAAATGATACAATGCTATTGCAACATCATTAGGTTTGTTGTATAATGAGTATGGCGCTGCAAGAAATGTTTCCAAAACAGAAGCTGCATGCAACGCAATTATTTTTACTTTTTTCTTTTATTATATTTTTTAATTTTCAAAAAATCATGCTCTTTTTTTCGAGCGCAAGTTTCCTTTTTACTGGCCTTTTTTCGGTAAAAAGTGCCTGCTGAAAAAGAATGTTCCAGTAAAATGGTATGCATGATTTACAATACACAACAGAACGAGGCAGTACCATGGTATTTTCAAATCTATTTTTCTTGTATCTTTTCTTCCCCATTTGTTTCATCAGCTATTTTGCAACCAAAAATGCAACGCGAAACACGGTATTAATTCTCTTTTCTCTCCTGTTTTATGCATGGGGAGAACCGGTTTTTCTATGGTTGCTGCTGCTCAGTTCCGTGATAAACTTTGCCATTGGAAAAGGCATGGAACGCCATGCAGATCAACCAATCGGAAAGATCGCTTTTGGATTCGGTTTGATCTTTAATTTAGGCTTTCTGCTGGTCTTTAAGTACACTGGCTTTATAATTGAGAATTTAAATGCTGTTTTCTCTTCTCATATTCCCATTCCGGACATGCATCTGCCAATCGGCATCAGTTTTTATACATTCCGAGCACTTTCTTATATCATCGACTGCTACTGGGGAAAGGTCAAACCAGAAAAAAGCTATCCGCAATTTCTGTTGTTTCTCTCCCTCTTCCCCACCATTGTAGCAGGGCCAATCGTCCGCTACAGCACCATTGGACATGAACTGCGCAACCGTACGGTAACACCAACCGATTTGAGCGAAGGATTCACCCGGATTGTCATTGGGCTGTCCAAGAAGGTCATTCTTTCCGATCACCTAGGCGATATTGTGACACAATTTCTCGGCAATGATGTCATCGGCAACCAAACCACACTGGGTGCTTGGTACGGTGTCATCTTGTACTCCATGCAAATTTACTTTGACTTTTCCGGTTATTCCGATATGGCAATCGGAATCGGCCGTGTATTTGGATTCCATTTTGATGAAAACTTCCGGCATCCATTCCTCTGTAAGGATATTACAGAGTTCTGGCAGCGCTGGCATATTTCTCTTGGTACCTTCTTCCGGGACTATGTGCTGTACATTCCGATTTTCGGCAAACGCAGAAAATACGGCGGACTGTTTCTGGTATGGTTCTGCACCGGCTTATGGCACGGCGCAAGCTGGAACTACATCATTTGGGGACTGTATTATGGCTGTTTCGTGCTCTTTGAACAGCTGATGGGCAAAAAGCGGATGCGTTCCATCCCAATTGTTCTGCGGCACCTATACAACAAATTGGTCATCATCGTTGGATTTGGCATCTTTTATTTTGAGGATACGAAAAAGCTCGGCATTTTCCTGAAAACGCTCTTTGGATTCGGTGGAAACGGCTTCTCCAATGCCATTGTTACCACCTCTTTCCAAAACAATGTTTTCCTGATTCTCTTAGCATTGATCTGCTGCTTCCCACTCCTAAAGATTCCAAAAGCAATGATGCAGAAAAGCCCTGCCATGCACATCACACTTTCCTTTGCCGGAACGCTCTGCTGTGTGGCATTGCTGATCATCAGCAGCATTCTGCTGGTTGATGCAACCAACAAACCATTTCTCTACTTACGATTCTAACAAAACAACCTTCTAAACCACATGCGGAAAGGAGCTTTACAACAACATGCCGCAAGATTCTCTTTCTTCCAACAACTCCTCCACCAATTCTGAACGAGGGGCATCCAAGCAGCCTACTGCCTCCAAACAACAGACTGCAACCGGCACCAGACGTCCCACTTCCCGAAACAGCCGCAAAAAGAAACTGGCACTGGCATCTCAAATGGGTGCCTCCATGCGAGTCTGCGTACTGGGAGCGCTAACAGTTGGATTTTCCATTTTCCTACTCGTTGGAAAACGTCCGACCATGTCGGCAGAGGAAAACCGTGCACTCGCAAAATTCCCGAAATTCAGCATGTCCTCTTTCCTGGACGGCAGCTATACAGCAGGCATTTCGACCTTCTATAATGATACGGTTCCCTGCCGAAGCAACTTTAAAAGCATGATTGCCACATTAAAAAGCCATGCCGGCAAACAGAGCGATGATACGGCTGTCTTTTTTGGGGATATTGCCGCTGTCAAATCAAATGGGCAAAATACGCAATCTGATTCGGATCCAGCGACAACAGATGCTGCCGCCGCAGGTACAGAGGTTCCAAACGGCAGCACACCAGCCATTACCACCACAACCCAGGCAGAACCGGATACCCCGCCGGTTGAAATCGGAGACGGCATCATTCTGGTGGACAAGCGTGCCATCAATGTATACGGCGGAAGCTTCACCAATGGAGACGAATACGCCTCTTACCTGAACCAGTTCCAGCAACAGCTGGGCAGCAAGGTACAGGTTTACTCCCTGGTGGCGCCGACTGCGGTTTCCTTCTATCTGCCGTCCAGCTATGCCAGCTATACTGGCAGTGAAATCGATAATATCGACAACATCAACAAGCACCTTTCCGGTGTCAAACCGGTTGATGCGTATCATGCACTGGAAGCACATACCAGCGAAAACATCTATGCACGTACTGACCACCACTGGCTACCGCTGGGTGCATATTATGCCGCACAGGAATTCGCCAAAACAGCAAACGTTCCGTTCCCGGATTTGTCAACTGGCTATACCGCTACCACAAAGAGCGACTATGTAGGAACCATGTACTCCTTTACCAACAGTGCAACCCTGCGAGATAATCCAGAGGACTTTACCTATTATACTCCGAAAAATCACTACACCACCTATTACTACGATACCAGTTATAACAGTGAGTATACCGGTGATCTGCTCATCAATCTGGACAATGTAGATCCGGTTAGCTACTATCTGGTCTTCATGGGCGGTGACGAAAAGATCACAAAGATTCAAACAGACTGCACCAACCAACGGAAACTGGTCATCATCAAGGATAGTTATGGTAACGCACTGGTTCCCTGTCTCACCAGTTCCTTCTCGGAAATTTATGTCATCGACATGCGGTACTTTAATTTAAATGCCGTTTCCTTCATCAAGCAGGTTGGCGCAACCGATGTTCTGTTTGCAATGAATACATTTAGTGCAACCGGCGGCAATCGTACCTGCCTGCAAACACTGCTGACTCAATAAAAGGAGGTTCTTCTTCATGCAAGAATTGCAATACCCATTCGATGCTGCATGGATTTTAAAAAATCGAAAGAAAATCAAAAAAGCCCTGCTTGCAGATGGCACCACACGCTTTGAAAAGCGGATTGCGGTACTGGGCGGTTCCACAACCAACGACATTGTCTCCATTTTGGAGCTGTTTCTGCTGAATATGGGCATTGCGCCGAAATTCTATCAATCCGAATATGCACAGTACTGGCAGGATGCCATGTTCCCCAATCCAGAACTGGAAGCCTTTGCACCAGACTTAATCTTCATCCACACAACAACCCGCAACATCACGGCATTTCCAAAAGATCTTTCTGCCTCCAAGGAAGAAGTCGATGCAGCACTGGAACAGCAATTCCAGCATTTTACGCAAATGTGGGAGCGGATTCAATCGGTTTACCATTGCCCCATCATTCAAAACAACTTTGAGCTGCCATTGTTCCGCTTGTTGGGAAACAGTGAAGCATCCAATCCGCATGGAACAGTCAACTTCATCACCCGGCTCAACTGCAAATTCTACGAATATGCACAGTCCCACACAGATTTTTATATTCATGATATCAATTACCTGTCCGCCTGCTATGGACTGGATGCCTGGTCCGATCCCTCTTACTGGTATCTTTACAAGTATGCACTTTGCGTACCTGCCATTCCGGATTTTGCATTTAGCTTAAACCGCATCATTCAATCCATTTTCGGCCGTAATAAAAAGGTGCTGGCACTGGATCTGGACAATACCCTTTGGGGCGGCGTCATTGGAGACGATGGACAGGAAGGCATTGAAATCGGACAGGAAACCTCCATGGGACAGGCTTACGATGAATTGCAGCGCTATCTGAAGGAACAAAAAAAGCTTGGCGTTCTGCTCACAGTCTGCTCCAAAAATGAACCGGAAAATGCCCTGCTGGGACTGAATCATCCCAACGGCGTTTTAAAGCCAGATGATTTTGTCTGCATCCAGGCGAACTGGGACAGCAAAGATCAGAACATTCTCAAAACTGCCCAGACGCTCAATCTGCTTCCGGAAAGTTTTGTCTTTGTTGACGACAACCCGGCAGAACGTGCCATCGTATCCGGACAAATTGCAGGCATTGCCGTACCGGAATTTGACAGCGTAGAAGAATGCCTGATGGTACTGGATCGCAGCGGTTATTTTGAAGTTACCACGCTTTCTAAGGATGATGCCAACCGAAACGAAATGTATCGTGCCAACGTACAGCGTGCACAGCTACAGCAAAGTTTCGCCGATTATACCGAATATTTGCACAGCTTGGACATGCATGCTTCCATTACGGATTTTGACCCGATTTCCATGCAGCGCATTGTGCAGCTAACCAACAAGAGCAATCAGTTTAACCTGACCACTCGCCGCTACACCAAAAGCGATATGGAAGCCGTTGCGGCAAGCCCCAATCACATCCGTCTCTGCGGTCGTCTGCGGGATAAGTTCGGCGATAATGGAATTGTTTCCGTTGTCATCGGCGAACAGATTGAGCAGACCCTGCACATCGACCTCTGGTTGATGAGCTGCCGGGTATTGAAACGCGACATGGAACTTGCCATGCTGGACGAACTGGTTGCCCAATGTCAGGCACGTGGCATTCATACCATCATCGGCTATTATTATAAAACAGCGAAAAACGCAATGGTACAGAATCTGTATGGCTCCTTTGGATTCACCCAGACAGAAGCCTTTGAAAACGGAGACAGTACCTGGACGCTTTCCATTGATTCCTATCAACCCAAAAATCACGTCATTCAAGTCAACGAAAAGGAGATCGCAGCATTATGACACATGCAGAAGTATTAGACGCTTTGACCAACGTATTCCGGGACGTTTTTGACGACAATTCCATCGTCATCAACGATCAAACCACCGCCAACGACATTGAAGACTGGGACAGCCTCGAACACATCAACCTGATCGAAGCCGTTGAAAAAGAATTCAATATGCGCTTTCAGATGCGGGAAGTATCCGGCATGAAAAATGTCGGAGAAATGGTGGACATCATCATTGCCCGTGCAAAGCCGAAAAAGAAAAAGCGTGGTTTCTTCCGTTAAGCTCCAGCCTATTGCAGCAGCTCCTCCCGCATTTGCGTGAGGAGCTTTTTTTCTCGCCTGGATACCTGCACCTGAGACATATCCAGCAGTTTCGCCGTTTTCGTTTGCGTTAAATTATGAAAATAACGCAGTTCCAGCAGCATGCGGTCTTTTGGATCCAGCGCTGCCATCAGCTGCCGCAACGCCAGAATGTCACTGATTTCCTCGTCAGGTGCCTCTACTGGAATTTCCAGCGGTGCTTCATCCTCTCCACCGCTGGTCAAGGAAAGCACGGGCTGCGTCACGCAAAGTGCCTGTGCAGCATCTTCCTGTGCAATTCCTGTCTCCTTACAAAGCTCTGTTAAAGTCGGCTCCCTGCCATACTGCTGCTGAAAGCGTTCCCGATGCTGCTGCAACTTTCTGGCACATTCCTGCAAGCCACGACTGACTTTTACCGTTCCGCCGTCCCGAAACAAGCGCTTGATCTCTCCGAGAATCACTGGCACGGCATAGGTCGAAAACTGTACCCCTCGCTCCCGGTCAAACGCTTTGACTGCCTTGAGCAGTCCAACACAACCAGCGGAATACAGCTCTTCATATTCAATGCCACGTCCTCGAAAACGATTGGCACAGTGATGCACCAGTCCTAAATTTTCCTCTGCCAAAGGCGGATTTACAACGCCCGGCATGCTGATTGCCCCAACTTTTTCCGCATAATAACGGTGGTTCCCTTTCCGACGGTACTGCGAACGGAAAGATGATCCATAAAACTTTGCATCACAGCAAAGCCCAGTCCGGCACGTTCTTCCTCCGGTGCCGTGGTAAACATCGGTTCCATTGCCTGCTCCACATTGGGAATGCCGCAGCCTCGGTCTTTGATGCGAATATAGACTTCCCTGCCCTCCAGCAGCTTAATATGTAATTCGACGTTGCCGCTGCTATTGCGATATCCATGTACAATGCAGTTGGTGACCGCTTCGGACACCGCTGTTCGAATATCTGCCAGCTCCTCTACGGTTGGATCCATCTGAATCAAAAATGCAGATACAACCGCTCTTGCCGTATGCTCATTTTCTGAAATTCCGGGAAAAATAAATTGAATGGCATTTTGTACGTGCATGCTCACACCTCCTTGCTGCTGACGACTTTGGCAATCCGCTCAATGCCTGAAATGCGAAGTACCCTGCGAATGTGCTGCGGCGGATCCAAAATTAAAACTTGTCCGCCCAGGCTCTGCATCAGCTGATGGCGTCCCATAATCAAACCAATTCCGGAACTATCCATAAAGGTCACCAAATGAAAGTCCAAATAGAGCAGAACCGGTTCCTGATCCCGTACGGCTGCATCGATTTCTTTGCGAATGGATCCGGCACAATGATGATCCAATTCTCCTTCCAGTACGGCTGTCATGCAGTCGTCTGTCTGTTGGATGGTAACTGTCATGCATGCATTCCTCCTTTACTTCTATGCATGGTTTTCTTTATTGTAGCAATTCCATCCTGCAAATTTTGTCAAATTCCCGTACGGCATATGATTTTTTTGCAGGGCATCTGTTTTCTCTTGTCTATATATTCAAAAAGAGCCGGTCAAATGCATTTTGACCGGCTCTTTCGCAAAGCGTATGATCGTTTTAAAAACCTTACAGACTCATTTTCTTGTCTGTCAGCCACACTGTCAGGGCATACAAACCTACTCCGAACACAATAGTCAGAACCAAAGAAAATACCAATGGTGTAGCAGTAAAATTAACCACAACAGAAACAGCTTCCGATGCGGACATTGCTTCCGTATTGATTCCCATGCTAGGCGATAAAAAGTCTCCAAACAGGAACGTACCTAAATAAGTAATCATAGATTCTACTGTGTTAATTCCAATCCAGAACAAGAATGCAACGAGATTGCCACCCTTTTGATTGCCCAGCAGCGTTCTGGACAGTGCGATAGCTGCAAAAATACCAACAATATTGGCAAACCAGCTGATTACCAAAGTAATCAACCACAAAATGATGTAGCCCCAGTTGCCCTTCATGGCATCCATAACAGGACGGATGATCATATCCACCAAAGAAGCGCCATCGGATTGATCATGGAAAACAAGCAGGAAACTTGGTACTGCAAAAATCCCTTCCAGCAGCAAAATGCCAATCAGTCCGATGAATCCAACCAATAGCTTGGAAGCAATAATTTTTGCGGTAGACTGCGGCGTCATAAAGAGCAGATAGCCCGGTTTTTTCGAAATGTCATTGTAATACAGCATAAAGCTGAATACCATTGCCGCAAAAAATCCGCCAATAAAAATCAGAAATGCCAGTATCACCGAAATGACAAACGGGGTTTCAAAATTTCCATAGTATCCAATTAAAAACAAAAGTTCTGTAATGGCAATTATTGCAACGGTTACCAGAAAGAACATTCTGGTTTTTCGTAATTCATATTTCATTAATTTTAACATACGGCATCTCTCCTTACTGCTGCGGCTGGGAATTGGAATCGGAATTGGATGAAGTCTGCTGCTGCGGCTGCACCGTTGGCGGTACTTGCTGCTGCGGCACAACTGGCGGAACGGGCTGCTGCGGCATTCCATTGTAATAGGGCTGCTGTGGCTGTCCATATACAGGCGGCTGTCCATATGCTGGCATGCCACCAGGATACGGCTGCCCCATATACGCCATATCCGCATATACTTCCCGGTACAAATCGGTGATGGATTTTCCATATCGGCTGCGAATGTCCTCCAAAGTACCTTCCAGAACCAGCTTTCCCTGCTTCATCATGACGACATTGTCGACAATCGGTTCTAGTTCATCAAACAAGTGACTGGAAATGATAAAGGTAGAATTGGGATTGGTTGCCCGAATGACAGCATGAATGATCTGATCCCGCCCGATCAGGTCAATGCCATTCAACGGTTCATCCAGCATAATCAATTCCGCATGGCGAGAAAGCGTAGCTGCAATTTTCAGCTTTGCTGCCATACCGGAGGAGAGCGCCTTCACTTTCATACTAGGATCCAGTTCCATAAATTGCAGCAGCTGCCGGAAATTCTCCTGGTCAAAGTCTGCAAAGAAATCCCCATAAAAATGCGCTACATCTGAGATACGCATCCAGTCATAATAAAACGGCTCCGTCGACATATAGGCAATGTGCTTTTTGGTTTCCGTTCCAATTTTCATTCCCCGATAGGTCAAGGAACCGCTTGTCAGCTTCACCAATCCGGCAGTTGCTTTCATCATGGTACTTTTTCCGCTTCCATTGGGGCCGACCAGTGCATAAACCTTTCCCGGTTCAAATGTAACGGTCAGATCATCCAACGCCTTTCGACTGCCATAGCCTTTGACAACATGTTCAAACTTTAGCATATGATTCTTCCTCTCCTCTGTTCATTTCTTGCTGTAAAATTTGTGAAATTTCCTGGTTGGAAAGATGGTATTGCCGCATCGTTTCCAAAAAATCGTGCGCCAGCTTTGTGACGATCTCCCGCTTCAATCGGTCAGGCATACCGGGATCTTCTGTCAAAAACGTACCGATGCCACGCTTGGTAAAGGAAATGGATTCCTGCTCCAATTCCTTGTAAATGCGAACAGCGGTGTTGGGATTCACTTCATACTGTAGCGCCAAATCAATATTCGATGGCAATTTGTCGCCGGGATGAAGCTCTCCCACAACGATTTTTCGTTTGATATCATCTGCAATTTGCAGGTAAATCGGATAATTTGTCTGAAACTTCATGCTTTTCCCTCCAATCAATCCAACGTACTAGTGCACTAGCTATATGGTACACTATTTCGCAGAGTTTGTCAAGTGCTTTTTCCACAATTTTGAAATTTTAACAAGTTGCCCAAAAATGCCGCCGCATTTTGCTGATCGTTTCATCCTTTTTACCAAATTTTCCATTCTCCTTCTCGTTTTCTTCCCGTTTTTACAAACAGCTGTAATCATGACACAATCATTTACAAATCATTAACCGAACCTGAAAGTAGGCATCGAAATATGAAAAATCTTGACTATTTCCTATAGATGTGCTATACTTTTGGAGAACAAATGCATCATTTGCTGCCCCGCAGCAAGATCAAAAGCAAAAGCGAAAGGAACAGAGCATATGAAAATCAGGGAATTGCAGGATGCAATTTTATCACTCAAAAAAGAAAAGGATGTCTGTATCTTAGCACACAGCTATCAGGCATCTGAAATTGCAGAGATTGCAGATTTTACAGGGGATTCCTATCAATTAAGCGTCAAGGCAAAGGATACGCCGCAAAAAAATATTTTAATGTGCGGCGTTCGGTTCATGGCAGAAACCGTAAAAATTCTCTCGCCGGAAAAACATGTCTATCTCTCCAATCCGATTGCCGGCTGCCCAATGGCAGAACAAATGGATGTGGATTTGATTGAAGCAGTAAAAGCCAAATATCCAGATCATACCGTTGTGGCATACATCAACACCACGGCCGATTTAAAATGCATCTGTGATGTCTGCGTTACCTCTTCTTCTGCGGTTAAGATTGTCAAGCAGCTGCCCAATTCCAAGATTCTCTTTATTCCAGACTGCAACCTGGGTGCTTATGTGAAAAAACAGGTTCCGGAAAAGGACATCAAACTGCTCCAGGGCGGCTGCCCGGTTCATGCTGCTGTTTCTGTTAAGGATCTGGAAAAGGCAAAGGCAAGACATCCCGAAGCACTGGTTCTGGTACATCCGGAATGCCAGCCCAATATTTGTGACCGTGCTGATTACATTGGTTCCACATCCGGCATCATTGCCTATGCCAAGCAGTCCGATGCAACCTCTTTCATCATTGGAACAGAAATTAGCATTGCAGAAACCCTACAGTATGCCTGCCCGGACAAGCAATTCTATCCACTGACCAAAAAATTGGTTTGCCAGAATATGAAAGCAACCACATTGATGGATGTTTATCACTTCCTACAGGGAACAGCTGGCGAAGAAATCTGCATGGAAGCAGAAAAAATTCAAGCTGCAAGACGATGCATCGATCAGATGATCGCATTAGGTGGTTAATATGACACGTGAAAAAACCGTATTAATTGGCATGAGCGGCGGCGTAGATAGTTCGGTTGCCGCTTTTCTGCTCCAGCAACAGGGCTTTTCCTGCATCGGTGCCACGATGAAGCTGTTTGATTCCGATGAAATCGGCGTAAATGGCGAGAGCACCTGCTGTTCCCTTTCGGATGTAGAAGATGCCAGAAGTGTAGCATACCGGCTGGATATGCCCTATTTTGTCTTTAATTTCAAAGCAGACTTTCGATGCCATGTCATGGATCCGTTTGTACAGGCATATGAAACTGGCTTCACACCCAATCCCTGCCTGGAATGCAACCGATATTTGAAATTTCAAAAAATGTTCCAGCGTGCCAATGAATTGGATATCGCCTACCTGGCAACCGGACATTATGCACAGATCGAATACCATGCGGACACCGGACGTTACTGGCTGAAAAAGGCAGCCGATCTCAGCAAAGACCAAAGCTACGTCCTTTACATGCTGAATCAGAAACAGCTTGCCCGGATTCAGTTCCCACTCGGCGGTTATACCAAAGCACAGGTACGGGAAATTGCAGAGGAAAACGGCTTTGTCAATGCTCGAAAGCACGACAGCCAGGATATCTGCTTCGTACCAGATGGCGATTATACCGGATTCCTGGAACGTTATACCGGAAAGACTTACCCCAGCGGCAACTTTGTCGATTTGCAGGGCAATGTCCTGGGACAGCACCGCGGCATTGTACGCTATACCATTGGACAGCGAAAGGGACTGGGGCTGGCACTGCCGCAGCCGCACTATGTCTGCGCCAAGCACATGGCACAAAATGAAGTGGTACTGGGGCTGAATGAAGACCTGTTCACTCGGGAATTGGATGCATTCGACATCAATCTGATTCCGTATGAGCAACTGAACGAACCCATTCGGGTTAAAGCAAAAGTACGCTATCGCCATACAGAACAATGGGCAACTGTTACCCAAACGGACACAGACCGCCTGCATATTGTCTTTGATGAGCCGCAGCGTGCCATTACACCGGGTCAGGCGGTGGTACTCTATGACGGGGACTATGTCATTGGCGGTGGTACAATTTGTGCCAACCAGGAGGAACTGTAACAATGTCCGCAACTTATCTTTTATTTGACCTGGATGGTACCTTAACCGACTCCAAAGAGGGCATTTTGCGCTGTGTGCAGTATGCCTTAGCGCAGTGCGGCAGACCGGAACCGGATGAAACCAAACTTTATCCATTTATTGGCCCACCATTATCGGAGTCTTTCCCTGCCTTTTGTCAGATGTCCCCGGAGGAAACCGCCTTTGCAGTGGAACAATACCGCAAGCGTTTTTCTACCATCGGCATGTTTGAAAATCGGGTATATGATGGTGTACCAGAGATGCTGCAACGGCTAAAAGCTGCCGGAAAGCACCTGGCAGTTGCAACTTCCAAGCCGGAGCCCTATACGCTGCAAATTCTGGCGCATTTTCAATTGACTGACTATTTTGAGGTCATTGCCGGAAGCAGTTTAGAGCGAGACGGGGAGACCAAAGCAGATGTCATTGGCTACGCATTGAAGCGGCTTTCCATTTGCCCTGATCATCATGCACAGTGTATGATGATCGGAGACCGCAAGCATGATGCCATTGGTGCCAAACAGCAAAGCATCCCCTTTCTTGGTGTTTCTTACGGCTATGCACCGGAAGGCGAACTGGAAGCATACGGTGCCTCCGCTATTTTGCCCAGTCCGACAGCAGTGGCAGATTATCTGCTTTCTCCTAATAATCAATAAAATAAACGCATACAAAAAAATTTGGTGCAGCAATTTCTCAAAATTGCTGCACCAAATTTTTTATAGAATCCAATTGTTCCAATTCCACTTGCTTTTACTCTTGATAATGGGCACGCAGCAATGCAATTTCAGCTGCATAACCTGCATCATCATTTGGCGTTTCTAAAATAAACGGCAGCTGCCGCAGCTGGGGG
>FR899103.1:101765-114104 GCA_000437255.1 Ruminococcus sp. CAG:403 | reverse complement strand
GGGTGATTGATGATACGAACCATTGCATCCAATCCAATGGTACCCTCCCCGATTTTTTCATGCCGGTCTTTGTGTGATCCCATCGGATTTTTACTGTCATTGATGTGGATGGCATGCAGACGCTCTAAGCCGATCACGGTATCAAACTCTTCCAGTACTGCATCCAAATGGTCTACAATATCATATCCACCGTCCCAGACATGGCAGGTATCCAGACACACTCCCATTTTTTCTTGTAAGTCCACACGATCCAGAATCGCACGCAGTTCCTCAAAGGTTCTGCCCACCTCGCTGCCTTTGCCCGCCATGGTTTCCAGCAAAACCGTTGTTGTCTGTTCCGGCTTTAAGACTGCATTGAGTGCTTCCGCAATCTGTGCAATGCCAACCTCTACACCCTGCTTCACATGACTGCCCGGATGAAAATTATAAAACTGATGCGGCGTATACTCCATTCGTACCAGATCATCCGCCAGTGTGTTTTTGGCAAATTCCCGAATAGAGGGATCTGCCGAACAAAGATTCAGAGTATACGGCGCATGTGCTACTATTTTCTGAATCTGATGCTCCTGTGCGTAGGTCAGAAATGCTGCTACATCCTGTTCCTGAATGGCTTTTGCACTGCCGCCACGTGGGTTCCGGGTGAAAAACGCAAACGTTGTTGCACCCAATTTTACTGCCTGTTTTCCCATGGCAAGATACCCCTTCGAGGCAGATAAATGGCTTCCAATTTGCAACATTTTGATTTTCCTCCTTTTAAGAGAGATCCTCTGCAATTTTTTGCAGGGCATCCCATGCTACATCAAAGTTTTCCTGCATTTCTTCCTCACTGTCATAAGTTTTGGTCACTTTCCGCAATCCAATACAAATATCCGCATCCAATTCGTCCGTATACCCAATTTTTTCTGCAAAGTCGGTATCCTTCAGATAGTATCCCGTTCCTTTTACATGCGGATTATCCGGCATCAGGTCTTCCAAATTTTCCAATGTTTCATCCGACAAAATATATTCATTTGCCTGATCGTCTGTAATCACCACAATGGCATCTGCCATCTGGAACTGCGTAGACAGTGTTGTTGCATTTCCGGTATAATAATCCTTTTCCCCAATATCTTCTGTTACCGGAACACAGTAGATATCTACAACGACCTTTCCATCTCCGTTGGCATCTTCTGTGTAAGCTTCAAAGAACTGCTTCAATTCTTTTCGTTTGGACTGTAATTCAGAATCATCGGTCAACACCATGACAATCATATCCGGATGTTCTTGTGTGACCAGATCCACCACCATATAGACACCCAAGCCAACGAGAACAACAGCAAGCCACAGCCACCATTTGCTATGGTAAAAGAAGTTTCCGATTTTTTGCCAAATGGTGTAGTGCTTCTTTTCCTCCTGCTCTTCGTGAATGGTCTCACTTTCGGTAATTACGCCCTGCTTCAAGCGCATCAGTTCAATCCGCTCTTCCCGAATCTTTTGTGCATAGGCTTCCTTTTCCGCCTTTTCTTGCTGCTCCAGCAATTCCTGCTGTTTGATTTCCCGTTCTTTTTCTGCCTGCCGTTCCCGTGCATCAATTTCCCGAACGGTTTCCAAAAATCCCTTTTCTTTTTTCTTCTTTTTCTTTTTGGATCCGGATTCTTCCGGTTCCTGCTGCTTTTTTTCCGTTTCCTGCAAGCTGGCACCTCCCGATTCTTGCTGCTTCTCTGATATGCTCCCATAAGAAGGGATTTCTCTCCTTTGCAAAGCATATTTGAAAAAAGCAGGAGCACGCAAAATCTGCGGTTTTCCGCAGATTTCTTGCTGCACCCCTGCATGTTAAAACTGATTGAATTACTTATACTTCTGTAGCGTCCGCATCCGATGCTGCTTCTGCATCTTCCTCTTCTTCTGTTCCGTCCTGCTTGGAAAGCGGCCGCATGGTTGGGAACAGCAACACGTCCCGAATAGACGGGCTGTCGGTCAACAGCATAACCAGTCGATCCAGACCCAATCCCAGACCACCTGTCGGCGGCAGGCCGTATTCCAATGCGGTTACGAAGTCCTCATCCACTTCTCCTGTGGTATCACCCAATGCACGGCGTGCTTCTACCTGCTTGAGGAAGCGTTCCTTCTGATCCACTGGATCATTCAATTCGGAGAAGGCATTGCCCATTTCCCGTGCGTAAATAAAGTATTCAAACCGCTCTGTGAAGGCTGGATCTTCCGGCTTTCTCTTTGCAAGCGGAGAATTCTCTACCGGATAATCGTAAATAATCGTCGGCTGAATCAGCTTATCCTCAACAAAGGCATCAAAGAAGGCAATCAGAACATGTCCCTTTGTAGCAGCTTCGCCTTCTTCTACTTCTACATGATGTTCCTTTGCACAAGCTCTTGCATCTGCATCAGTTGCCCAATCCGAATAGGAAACACCTGCATACTTTTCAACAGCTTCCACCATAGTCAGCCGTTCCCATGGTTCACCCAGACGAATATCTGTTCCCTGGTAGGAAATGACATCCTTGCCGCAGATCTTCTTCGCCAGAGAACGATACATCTCTTCAATCAAATCCATCATACCCTTATAATCGGTATAAGCCTGATACATTTCGATAGAAGTAAATTCCGGATTGTGCGAAGGATCCATGCCTTCATTCCGGAAGATTCTGCCGACTTCATAAACCCGGTCGAATCCGCCAACAATCAGCTTTTTCAGATTCAGCTCGGTTTCAATACGCAGATACATCTTCATATCCAGCGTATTGTGATAGGTAATAAATGGCTTTGCTGCTGCTGCAATCTGAATTGGCAGCAAAACCGGTGTTTCTACTTCTACATAGCCCAGATTGTCCAGATAATCCCGGATTTCCCGCAGAATGCGGCTTCTGGTTACAAAAGTTTGCTTTACATCCGGATTGACAATCAGATCCAGATAGCGCTTCCGATAACGAGTATCCTGATTCTTCAAGCCGTGCCACTTTTCCGGCAGCGGCAGCAATGCCTTAGAAAGCAGGGTAATTTCCTGTGCATGAATGGAAATTTCGCCCATCTTGGTACGGAATACAAATCCCTTTACACCAATGATGTCGCCAATATCCCACTTTTTGAATTCCTTGAACAATTCCTTGCCAATATCATTGACCCGCACGTAAACCTGAATCCGGTCTGTGCTGTCCTGCAAATCCAAAAATACGGCACGACCCATTCCACGCTTGCTCATCATACGACCTGCAATGGTAACTGGTTGTTCCTTCAAAGTTTCCAGACGAGCCTGGAACGCTTCCTCATCTTCTCCGCACTGTTCCTTCCAGGCAGCTTCCTGTTCGGTATAGGTACGCTTTACAGCATCCGCCTTTGCTGTCACATCAAACTTGGTAATGGTAAATGGATCCCGTCCATCTGCCTTCAGTTCGTCCAGCTTTTCCATACGGATACGCTTTTGCTCATGAATATCCTGCTCCGGAGCAGGCGCTGTTCTATTTTCTTCTGCCATTCTAACAACCTCTTTGTTTATTTGGAAATTTCCAGCACTTCGAACTTCAATTCTCCAGCCGGTGCCTCAATGATGAAACTGTCGCCCACCTTTTTCTTCAATGCACCCTTTCCGATCGGAGAATCATCTGAAATCTTGCCTTCTGCAAAATTAGACTCATTGCTGCTGACAATGGTCAGAGTTTCGATTTTACCGGTACGGAAATTTTTCAGCTTAATGGTAGATCCCAAGCTGACTTCATCAACGGAAATATCGCCGTCTTCTACCACTTCCGAATTATCCAGTGTGTACTGAATTTCTGCAATCTGTGCTTCCAGAATTGCCTGTTCATTTTTTGCTTCATCGTATTCTGCGTTTTCAGAAAGGTCGCCTTGCGCACGGGCTTCTTTTAATTTCTGCGCCATTTCTGCACGTCTAACGGTAACGAGAAAATTCAATTCTTTTTCCAGTTTCTCAAAACCGGATTTGGAAATCTGCTTTTTTGCCATTGCAAGCTCCTCTTTTCGTTAAAATTGGATAACATTTTTATTATAGTATATTTTGGCAAACCTGTCAAGATTCGTTTTGTAAATTCCATCAAAATCCTTTTGTACCGATTGGACACAAAGCACATTCCAAACCACGCTGGCAGCTATTCTGTTCCCTTACGATGCAGATTTTTTAATCTTCACAACTTTATATCCAGCCTTTTCGATGGCAGCACGGATCTCCTCATCAGAAGCCGGCCCTGTTACATACGCACAATGCTGCTCCAATACAACCCGTGCTGTCATACCGTCCAATCCTTCAATGGCTTGCGTAACATGTGCCACGCAATTCTGACACATCATGCCTTTGATCTGCACTTCTCTGCCTGCCGGCTGTTCAGATACAGCAGTAGATTGCTGCGCTGCACCAGCTGTGCCACGCCGCAGGAAACTAGGACGGAATGCACGCAGACGCAGCGCATTCCCAACTACGAAGACAGAGCTAAAACTCATCGCAGCCGCTGCAAACATCGGATTCAGTTCCCATCCGAAAAGCGGATAGAACACACCTGCTGCAATCGGAATTCCAATTACATTATAAATAAATGCCCAGAAGAGATTCTCCCGAATATTCCGAATGGTCGAACGGCTCAGCTGAATGGCAGTCGCAACATCCAGCAAGCTGCTCTTCATCAGCACAATATCCGCAGAAGCAATGGCAACATCAGTTCCAGCACCGATGGCAATCCCGGTATCCGCCTGTGTCAAAGCCGGTGCATCGTTGATGCCGTCTCCTACCATGGCAACCTGTTTTCCAGCCGCCTGCAAGGCCTGAATCTGCGCTGCCTTATCTCCCGGCAAGACATCGGCAATGGCTCGGTCAATGCCTGCCTGCTTCCGAATGGCTTCCGCCGTTTTGGCATTGTCGCCTGTCAGCAGCAGAACTTCCAGCCCCATTTTCTGAAATTCTGCAACCGCCTGTTTGCTGGTTTCCTTAATGGGATCTGAAGCTGTCAAAACACCCAGGAATTTCCCATTTGCAGCAAAAAACAATGGCGTTTTTCCCTGCTCTGCAAAGGAATCTCCTGTGCACGTATCCGGCAAGGAAATCTGATGTGCTTCCATCATTGCACGATTTCCGCCGAGTAAAACAATTGATTCCATGGTACCTGTTACGCCCTGCCCCGGAATCTGCTGAAAGTCCTGCAATTCCTTCAGCGGAACCTGATGTTCCTTACAATATGCTACAATGGCTGATGCCAATGGATGCTCGGAACGATGCTCCAGCGCATAGGCTGCGGTTAAAAAGGTCTGCTCTGTAACGCCCTCTGCCGGAAACAAATCTGCAACCGCCGGCTTGCCTTCTGTGACTGTTCCAGTCTTGTCCAGGACAACGACTTGCGTGCGGTGTGCGGTTTCCAGACTTTCTGCGGATTTAATCAGAACACCATACCGGGCACCAGCACCAGTTCCCACCATAATGGCAGTCGGTGTTGCCAAGCCCAGTGCACACGGGCAGGAAATCACCAAAACGGATACAGCAGCCTTGAGTGCCATCGAAAACGGATGCCCGGTCACCAGCCAACCAATCAAAGCAAGCAGCGCAATGCCGATGACTGCCGGAACAAACACACCGCTGATGCGGTCCGCAAGCTTGGCAATAGGCGCTTTGGAACTGCCTGCTTCTTCGACCAGACGGATAATTTGCGCCAATGTGGTATCTTCTCCCACTTTTGTGGCACGGTACTGGAAGTAGCCGGTTCGGCTGACCGTTGCACTCAGCACCGTATCCCCAACGCCTTTTTCCACCGGAATGGATTCTCCGGTCAAAGCAGATTCATCTACTGCGCCGCTTCCTGTCAGCAGAACACCATCCACCGGAATGGCACTTCCAGCACGAATGACTACGATATCTCCCGTCTGTACCGATTCGGTTGGAATCTGCTGTTCCACGCCATCTCGAAGCACCGTTGCCTGTTTGGGTGCCAGATTGACCAATGCTGCAATGGCATCCGTCGTTTTTGCTTTGGAACGAGACTCCATAAATTTTCCAAGTGTAATCAGCGTCAGAATCATGCCGGCAGATTCAAAATACAGCTTATTCATATTCTGATGTGCGGCATCCATGTTGCCATGTCCCATGTAATATGCCATGGAGAAAACAGCATACACGCTGTACAGGAAGGAGGCCGCCGAACCAAGCGCAATTAGTGTATCCATCGTTGGCGCCCGATGCAGCAGTCCCTTTGCCCCTCGAATAAAATAGATCCGATTCAGGAACAAAATGGGAATTACCAACAGCAATTCCGTCAGAGCCAGCAGCAGCATATTTTCATGCCCCTGAAAGAACGGCGGCATTGGGAAACCAATCATGTGTCCCATGCCCAGATAAAACAACGGAATCAGCAGTGCAAAAGAAGCAATCAGCCGGGTGCGGACAGAAGCCGCCTCCTGCTTGGCACCGGTGCCGGAAGCAGCAGATTTCGACTTGGAAGCTGCCTGTTCCGTTCCGACCGAAGCACCATATCCGGCATGCTGCACTGCCTGGACAATACCATCCGGAGTTGCAGCGGTTTCATCATAAGTGACCGACATATTGTTTTGCAGCAGATTCACCTGTACGGATTCCACACCTGACACTGCCGAAACAGCTTTTTCCACATGCGCCGCACAGGCACTACAGGTCATTCCTGTAACAGAAAAACGTTGTGTTTGCATCTCTTTAACTCCTTACTTCATCAATTTTTGCAGCGTTGTCACCAGTTCATCAATCACTTCATCCTTGCCGCTGCGAATATCCTGTGCTACGCAGGTTCGAATGTGACTTGCCAGCAATTCCTTATTGAATGCATTCAAAGCAGCTGTAGCCGCTGCAACCTGTATCAAAATGTCCGGACAATAGGCATTCTCCTCCACCATTTTGCGGATCCCTCGAATTTGTCCCTCCACCCGATTCAGGCGATGCACCAACTTCGTGCATTCTTCCTGTGAACGCTGTTTGGTTTTATGACAATGCGGACAGACCGCTTGTTGCTTTTGTTTTTCTTCCATTCTTCTACTCCTTTTCTCAAACGTGTTCGCATAAAACACTCTAATTTTCGAAAGGATGCCATTTCTTGACTCCTTACACGCCTATTATATACCCCCAAGGGGTATTTGTCAAGCTTTGTTGCAGGAGGGAAACAACGTGTTTCCTTTCTCAGGTGCAAAAAATTTACACTTCCGTTATGCAGAACTTCTCGAAAATATGCTATACTATAGCAAGCAATCCGAGGAGCATTTGCCGCAGGTTGGCGGCATAGAAAAGGAGTTGTTTCTATGATTCGATTGATTGCAACCGATATGGATGGCACATTGTTGGATGCAGAAAAAAACCTGCCCCGTGCGCTGCCGCAGCTTTTACAGGAACTGCATCGCCGTGACATTGTGTTTGCCATTGCAAGCGGAAGATCCCGCATTGCACTGACCAGTCTATTTGGCGATTTGGCTGCTTCCTTAATTTTCATTTGCGACAACGGCGGATACATTCAGATTCCAGGACAGGCACCGCTTCTGCACAGTATGCAGCCGGAAGCTGTTCACACTGTTTTGGATCTCTGCCGACAATTGCATCAAGTGATACCGGTTCTTTGCTGCCAGCATGATATCTATTATCCCCAAAGTGCACAGGAACAATTTCAAAATGAAATTAACAATTTTTACAAGCAGTTTCAGCACTGCCCTTATGAAGCCCTATACGATATTGCCAAACAGGATCCAGTTCTGAAAATTGCGCTTTGCGATATGGCTGGCCCCATGCAGAACTCTTTTCCGGCGCTGCAAAAGGAATTCGGAAATTCCATGAATCTCCTCGTTTCCGGAAACTGCTGGATGGATGTCATGCCGGCAGGCATCGACAAAGGCATGGGCATTCGCACCCTGCAAAATCACCTAGGCATTTCCCCGGAAGAAACCATGACGTTTGGCGATTTCTACAATGATGTTGCAATGTTCCAGGCATCTGCCTACAGCTACGCCATGGAAAATGCAGAGGAAGGTGTCAAACAACAAGCACGCTTTCTGGCTCCGCCCAATACGGAAAACGGCGTACTGCGTACCATTTGCCGAGAATTGGAGATTGTCCTATGAGTGCACCTACCTGCCCAACTATTGTCTTTGAGCCGCTTCAGGAAGCCGATCTGTTTGCCTGTTATACGCTATGCCAAAACACCTTCGGAGAATGTCCTGCCTTTGCTGAAGTACAGGAAACATTTGCACAGTGTCAATCTGATCCGCATTATAATTTCTTAGTCGGAAAAATCAATGGACAAATTGCCGCTTATACGTCCATGATCTTTTACCATAATTTGTTTGATGGAACGTCTCCCATTGTTTCCCTATGGTATGTGTGCGTGGATCCTGCCTACCGCAGAATGGGGGTCGGAACTGCGTTGTTCCAGGAAATTGAACGATTGGCACGTGCCAGAAACTGCGAAATCATTACATTTACTGCTCTTTCCAACAACCAGGCTGCTCACCGCTTCTATGAATCCCTGGGCTATCGCAAGGATGCAGAACAAGCATTTGTGAAATACCTTTATGAGGACTTCCAGCAATAAAAACCTGCATGTTATTTTTAGGAGGATTTTTATGTATCGGATTCTATTTTTGGACATTGACGGCACGCTAGTCAATTCAGAAAAGCAAATCACCCCACGCACCAAACAGGCACTTTACCAAGCTAGGGAACAGGGTCTGCTGCTTGCCATTGCATCTGGCAGACCAGAACCTGGCGTGCGCCCCAGTGCAGCAGCACTGGAACTGGAGACCTATGGCGGCTATCTGCTACCTTTCAACGGCGGCATCATCAAGGATGCCAAAACCGGAACCATCCTGCATGCTACACGCCTTTCTGAAGACGCCTTTCAGCTTGCTTACCAGCTTTCCAAGGAACACGGCATCCCAATGATTACTTATCAAGGCGGTCAGATTCTTTCGGAAGTGCCTGCCTCTGAAAATTCCTACCTGGAACTGGAATCCCGCATCAATCGCATGCCGGTTGCAGTGGTTTCCTCCATTCCAGACGCACTGGAAACATGCCCAGTCAAATGTCTGATGCTGGCACCGCCGGAACAGCTGGCACCACTGGAACCCATTATGCGGGAAGCACTTGGCACCCAAGCCGATGTCTTCCGCAGCGAACCATTCTTCCTGGAAGTCATGCCAAAAGGCATTGATAAAGCCACTTCTATTGCTCACTTGATTGAAGTGCTGGGCATTCGACAGGAAGAAACCATTGCCGCAGGCGATGGCTATAATGATGTGTCCATGATTGCCTATGCCGGACTGGGTGTTGCAATGGCAAACGGCTGCGACGCTGCAAAGGCTGCTGCAAATTACATCACAACCGCAGACAATGACCACGATGGTCTGGCAGAAATGCTGGAACGATTTGTATTATAAATAGAAATTTTGCAAGGGGAAACAAAAAAGCAATCCAATCGATATCCGATTGGATTGCTTTTTTTCTTCTTCCTGCTATTCTTCTGCTGCTTCCGGCTTTGGAAAACGAATCCGAACGGTCGTTCCGACTCCCTCTTCACTTTCCAACTCCAGCGAGGCGTGATGCAGCATTGCACCATGCTTTACAATAGACAGACCCAAACCGGTTCCGCCAACTTCCTTGGAATGGCTCTTATCCACTCGATAAAAGCGCTCAAAGACACGATCCTGATCCGGCTTTGGAATGCCAATTCCGGTATCCTGCACCGCCAGTACAACCGTATTCTCCTGATCGGATACCGTTACCGTTACACTTCCGCCTGGCTTATTGTACTTAATGGCATTTTCACAGAGGTTATAGATCATCTCTTCCAGAATCTGTCGAATGCCCTCGATTACACCAACATCTCCCTGCACCGATACAGATATGGTGTGCTGCTTTGCAGACTCTTCCAGCAACTCTGTTGCATGCTGTGCAAGTTCCAGCAGATTGACAGCTTCCATTTCCGGCAGTTCGCTTTGTTCATCCAGCTGGGAAAGTTTAATGATATCGCCAATCAGAACAATCAAACGCTGGGATTCCTGGTAAATCTTCTTGGAAAAATGCGGGATATCATCCGCTCGAACCAAGCCATTCATCATAATTTCTGCAAATCCAGAAATAGAGGTCAGCGGCGTTTTCAACTCGTGGGAAACATTGGCAGAAAATTCTCTCCGATACTGTTCCCTTGCTTCCCGTTCTGTAATGTCCATTGCCAGAATGACAACACCAATGATGTCCTCTTCTCCCTGTGTCGAATTGGTGGAAGAATCCGTCGGCTGCACCACCGGATTGGCTAAAATTTGATAGCAATGGTCATCCATGGTAATGGTTTCACTGCTGTGTCTGCCGCAAAGCGCTTCATCGATTGCTTTCTGGAACTGGATGCTGCGGTTGACCGTCAGCAAATTCTGATGCTTGACATCTGAATCAATTCCAAAAATCTGCATCGCACTGTGGTTGTAGGAAAGAATGGTGCGATTGCGGTCAATCACAAATAATCCCTCGCTCATGTTTTCGGTAATCATTTGGAACTCCCGCTGCTGCTGTTGCTGCTGCCGCATTTTTTCTGCGATTTCATGCTTCTGCGTTGCAATCTTTTGCAGGAACGGCGCCAATTCATCATAAGCTTTTGCCTGTGCAGGGTGCTCCAGGTCAATGCTGTTAAACGGCTTTACGATCTTCTTGGAAACGCGGGCAGAAAGAATGGCAGAACCAATCAACGATACTCCAACAATGAATACAATTGGAGGAAGTAATCCGCTCATCAAAATCCAGACTGCGGTCTGTGTATCAGAAATCCGCAGTACCGCTCCATCTTTCATGCGCACAGCATAATTGATGGTCTTTTTAGAACGCGTATTGGAGTAACGAATGCTGGTGCCGCTGCCACTTTCCAAAGCCTTCTGCATTTCCTCCCGATCTTTATGGTTTTCCATGGAAGCCGGATCATTTTGATTGTCATAGACAACACTGCCATCCGGCAGCATCAGCGTAATGCGGTAGGTCTGATTATCCAGCTGATCGAAGTAAGAAATTCCTTCCTGTTCCACACCCTGTACCACATAAGTTGCTGTGCTCCGCAGCTGATCGATTCGCAGTGTTTCAAAATGATCATACAGTACACCGGTAAACAAAACCAGAGAAATCAGCAGCACGGCAGCTGCCACTGCCATCATTGAGCGCTGCCACTGCCATCATTGAGCGAAAAATACGTTTTGTCACGGTGTATCCTCTCCAATCCGGTAACCAATTCCCCGTACCGTTTCAATGCAGGTTCCACATTCGCCCAGCTTCTGGCGCAAATGTCGAATGTGCACATCCACTGTCCGGCTTTCTCCATCAAATGCATATCCCCAGATATGATTCAAAAGCTGATCTCGTGTGTAGACCACTCCACGGTTTTCCAGCAGCAAGCAGAGCAATTCAAACTCCTTTAGCGTCAGACTGACTGACTGCCCACGAACCTTTACTGTATGTTTAACGGGATTCACAGCCAGCATCCCAATGCGCAGCTCTGCATCCAGCTCCGTCTGCTGGGTACGGCGCAGTACCGCCTTAATTCGTGCCAGCAGTGCCATCATACCGAACGGTTTTGCTACATAGTCATCCGCACCGCTGTCCAGCCCCAACACTTGATCGTATTCACTGCCCTTTGCGGTCAGCATCATAACGGGAATCTGCTTGGTGGTCGGTCTGGCTTTCAATTTCTTCAAAATAGAAATGCCGTCTTCTTCTGGAAGCATGATGTCCAAAATAATCAAATCTGGAAGCGTTTGATCCACTGCTTCCCAAAATGCAGAGGGGTGGGAGAATCCGGTTGCATCCATTCCGGTACTGTGCAACGTATAAATTACCAATTCCCGAATGCTATCGTCATCTTCTACCAAATAAATCATCTTTTCTGATCCTCCACAATGTTATTTTTGCTTCCAGTTCTTCACTTGCTCTTATGCATGCGAATGAATGCCAGTAATGGAATACTGTACCCACTCTGAAATATTTACTGCATGGTCTCCGATTCGCTCCAGGTATTTTGCAATCATCAAAATATCCAGGCAGAGTTCCCCGTCAATCTGATCCTTCTTCAGCAGATCAATCAGTTCCTGTTTCACCTTGAGGAACAGTGCATCTACCTTGTCATCTTCACCGGCAATCTGCTTTGCCAGTTCCAGATCTTTTTTGACAAAAGATTCTACGCTGTCCGTTACCATTCCAATGGAAGCCTTTGCCATTTCCTTTAAATGCAGTTTGCTTTCCAATTCATCCATTTTAATGAATTTGGTAATCTCTGCAATATCATCTGCCTGATCTCCGATTCGTTCCATATCCGAAATCATTTTCAGCGCAGAAGAAATGGTGCGCAAATCTCTTGCCACCGGCTG
>FR899103.1:89943-101742 GCA_000437255.1 Ruminococcus sp. CAG:403 | reverse complement strand
CTGCCGCAGCAGAAGCTTCATGCAAAGGGATTCGATCTCTCGTTCCATCTGGTCAATTTCCGTTTCAACGTCACTTACTTTTCCAGCCGCATGACGATCGCCTTCCATCAGACTGTAAATGGCGGTCGAAATAGCGTCCTCACATAGTGCGCCCATCTGAATCAATTCTGTATTCAGCTGCATCAGCTGTTCATCAAAACGACTTCTCATATTAACCAAATCTCCCTGTAATGTAATCTTCGGTTCGTTTATCCTTTGGAACAGAAAACAGCGTTTCTGTATCATTGTACTCTACCACTTCACCCAGCAGGAAAAATGCAGTTTTGTCAGAGATTCGGGCAGCCTGCTGCATGTTATGCGTCACCATGATAATAGTATAATCCTTTTTCAATTTTAATGCAAGTTCTTCAATTTTAGAAGTAGAAATCGGATCCAACGCACTGGTCGGCTCATCCATCAGCAAAACATCCGGATGAATGGCAAGCGCTCTTGCAATGCAAAGACGCTGCTGCTGACCGCCGGACATTCCCAGTGCACTTTTTTTCAGACGATCCTTTACCTCGTCCCAAATGGCAGCATCTCGAAGAGACTGCTCCACAATCTCATTGAGCTTCACCTTCGAATGAATGCCATGTGTTCTTGGACCATAGGCAATGTTATCATAAATGCTCATCGGGAACGGATTGGGCTTCTGGAATACCATGCCAACCTTTTTCCGCAGCTGGTTGACATCCATATTGCCGTAAATATCCTCCCCATCCAGGCGAATGTCACCTGTAATCCGGCAGCCTTCTACCAGATCGTTCATACGGTTCAAAGATTTCAGCAACGTCGATTTTCCGCATCCGGAAGGACCAATGAATGCTGTTACTTCTTTTTCTGTTAAGTTGAGATTGATATTCTTGAGCGCATGAAATGAACCATAGTAAAGATCCATATTCTGAATGACAAATTTATTTTTCTGATTATCCATTTTTCCGATCCTTTCCGCCGTTGCTGCTGAGTTTCTTTGCTGCAAAACTGGACAGCGCATTGATGAGAATTACCATCACCAACAGTACCACCGCAGTTGCATATGCCTGATTCATATACAGTCCTTCATTCAGCAACACATACATATGCACAGCCAGCGTCCGGCAGGATGCAAGCGGTGAAGTTGCCACAGTAGAAGCTGTTCCGGCCGTAAACATCAAGGCAGCTGTTTCTCCGACGATTCTGCCGATTGCCAAAATGACACCGGACAAAATACCCGGCATCGCACTGGGCAGAACAATTCGGAAAATGGTACGCAGACGACCTGCACCCAAACCAAAACTGCCCTCCCGGAATGCATCCGGTACACTCAAAAGTGCTTCTTCTGTGGTACGCATAATCAGCGGCAACACCATAATTGCAAGTGTCAGTGCACCGCCCAGCAGAGAATAGCCCATACCGCAGGTAATGACAAACAGCAAAAAGCCAAACAAGCCAAATACGATAGAGGGGATTCCCTGTAACGTTTCTGTGGTCATTCGAACCACTTTTACCAGCTTATTGCCACGCTTTGCATATTCTACCAGATAAATAGCAGAACCGATTCCGATCGGAACTGCAATAATCAAAGTGGAAAGCGTCATCAAAAGCGTATTGATAATAGCCGGCATCATGGAAACATTTTTCGTGGTATAATGCCATTCAAACAGCTGTGGTGTAATGTTGGGGATGCCCTTGATCAAGATATAACCAATCAGACAGACCAGAACACCAACCGTCAATACGGCGGACAGCAATGTGAGAATCAAAAGAATCAGGGAAAGCGGCTGATGCCGATAGGATTTCAGTTTCTGTTTCAAAGACTGTTGATTGATACCTGGTTGTACAGCAGCTGCACGTCTCATTTTGCTTCCCTCCTTTTCACCAAGGAGAAGCAAAGATTAATCAGCAGAATGAAAACAAACAGAACAACGCCTGTTGCAATCAAGGCTTCCCGGTGCAAATCGGCTGCATATCCCATTTCGATAACAATATTTGCTGTCATGGTTCGCACGCCGCTAAACAAACTATTCGGAACAATCGGCTGGTTGCCGGCAATCATAACAACTGCCATGGTTTCACCGATGGCACGTCCGATTCCCAGAATAATTCCTGCCATAATACCAGACTTTCCAGCTGGCAACACGGTGAAGAATACGCTGCGTTCATGCGTTGCACCCAGTGCCAAAGCCCCTTCATAGTAACTGTCCGGAACCGCACGCAGTGTGGATTCCGATACCGAAATAATGGTGGGAAGAATCATAATACCCAGCAGAATGCCGGCTGTTAAAATATTCTTTCCGGTTCCGAATAAATCCTGCATAATCGGCACCATTACCACAAGCCCAAAGAAGCCATATACAATTGATGGAATTCCAGCAAGCAGCGCAATTGCCGGGCTTAAAATGCGATAGAGCCACTTGGGACAAAACCGTGCCATGAACACCGCACAGAACAGTCCAATCGGAACGCCAACCAAAATGGCAATTGCCGTTACATAAATACTGCCGATAATCATGGGGAAAATACCGTAAATCCCCTGATTCGGACTCCAGGTCTTTCCAAGCAAAAAGTCCGGCACACCAATTTTTGCAATGGCAGGAATGCCGTTTGCAAATAAGAAAATGCAGATCAGCGCCACTGCAAGAATGGACATGCATGCTGCTGCGAAGAACACCGCATGCATGATGGTTTCCTTTAAGGATTTCATATTGATTCCCTGCCTTTATCTCGTATTACGAGCCAGAAACTTCTGACCATTCCTTAATTTCACCTGTATAGATCTTACAAATCTGATCAATGGTCAAATTAGAAACCGCATTGTCCTTATTGACAATAACAGCAATGCCATCCTTTGCAATTACAGTTGCCTGCAAGCCAGCATCTTTTTCGCTGTCCTTCAAATCTCTGGAAGCCATACCGATGTCGCAAACGCCTTCTGCGGCAGAGGACATACCAGTGGTGGAATCAGACTGCTGTACTTCTACCTTTACGTTCGGATTCAGTTCCATATACTTTTCTGCCAGCACGCCCATTACCGGTGCAACGGAAGAAGAACCTGCAACAGAAATGGTTCCGGAAAGGTTATCCGGCTTGCTGTATGCACCGTTTTGAGAAACCGGAATATATTTTTTATCCTCAATGATCTTCTGACCGTCTGCACTCATAATAAAGGTAATGAAATCCTGTGCAGTGTCGCTGATGTTGTCCTTTGTTGCAATCTGGAACGGTCTGGAAATTGCATAGGAACCGTTTTCTACATTTGCTGCGGTAGCTTCTACGCCATCTACCTGAACAGCCTTTACACTGTCACTCAAAGCGCCCAGAGAAATATATCCAATGGCAGCAGCGTTGCCCTCTACAGTGGTCATCATAACTGCGGTACTATTGGTAATTTCTGCGGTATTGATGGTACGGTCTACCTTATCCTGTTCCACACCGGTCAATTCTACAAATGCGCCTCTGGTACCGGATCCGTCTTCTCTGGAAATAACAGAAATAGCGCCTGTTGCATCTTTTGCGTTTCCGCCGCATCCGGTACAAGCGGCTGCCATCATGCTTCCTGCCAAAATTACTGCCAACATGCTTCTCGTTTTCATAGAAATTTCTCCATTCTATTTTTCATAATTTCATTCCTTTTCGTTCGGAACAATTTTATTATAGCAAGCCCCTGTAAAGTGTATCATCCCGGCAATGTTAAATTCACGTAAAGTTGGAAAAAATAGATGAAAATTCATGGATTTACATGTTAAGTGCAGGAAAATGCCCCCGCATTTTGTCAAAAATGGATTTTTATTTTCTCCGCACTTTTCGTGCGACAGCGTGCACACCTGCCGGTACGCCATATAAGATACCCCAAATGAGTGCAATCAATCCCGGTATGATGAGCAAATATCCGGGATTGCCCAAATATTGTGCTGCCCAGGAAAGCGGAGAATTCCGGGAAGGTCTTGCCAGAAAAAAGAAATTGGTACCGAGCTGACGGTTCACCAGAGAAATGGGAATGCAGGCAAGCAGCAAACTTAACAAGCAGGCAGGAAGCCGTTTGGCGCTTGGCTGCAAATCCCTTGAAGCCAGCATGCAAATGGGCACGAGAAGCAACAGCCCATGCATACTAAAAGCAAGAATGGTAAAGGCATTCCAAGGCGGCAGTGGATTCCAATTCGGAAACAGCAGCGCCAGACAAGTACCGGGTAAATTTAAGCTATACATCCACTCTTTGAGCAGCGGCCGATTCCAGAGAATCGCTGCCGGGTAAACAAATAATGCCAAATCACATAAATCCAGCGGCAAATCATGCCAGCGAAACTGACTCGTTGCTCCAAGCAAAAACAATTTTCCAGCTTCCAGCAAAAGCCCTGCTACACAAAACAGCAGCAAGCATCTATGCCGTACAGCGGCTTCCTGCCGGCGCAGCAAGCAAGCTGTACAGCAGCAAATTCCGCTGATTGCCAGCAGCCAGAGCAAATGTACCGTTCCGTAATAAGGGAATCCGACTCCCGGCGGAATGGCAGTCTGTGCGGTAAAAAATAATTCTTTCATACGAACTGCCCCCTAACACTGCATAAACTATATATGCAGCAAATGCTGCCAAAAAGACGTGCATTTCATTTTTATGTGAACACGCTCTAGTATAATATTTGCCCTGACCTTTATGCAAAAGTCAGGGCAAATATTGGTTTTATATCATTTATGAAAGAGAGAAAGAGTCGTGCAGCTAGCACATTGTTTGAACAGCAATCATTTTCAAACAAATCGGAACAAAACTGGCAGAGTTCTTTGTTCCTTGCACGTTCTTTAGCATTATTATACAATAAGTTGATTGGATTGTCAAGTATTTTTAGCTAGAAATTCTATCTTTTCTCTTGTATAATTTTCACAAAAAGAACTTACTTTGCAAATGTTTCGTAGGAAACCGTTTCGGAAAGCGGTTTCCGCAGTGCTTCTGCATCATGCCGATCGGCTGCTTTTTGGGCACCTTCTGCGGAATATCCCACCAAAAGCAGGTTGACCGGAACATACGAATCCGGCAGCTGGAACTCTTCCCGTACCAATTCCGGACGGAACCGGCACATCCAAAGTGTTCCAAGCCCTTGTTCGGTTGCAGCCAGAATCATATGATCGGTTACAATCGTTGCATCAATTTCCGCAATGTTATGCCCGTCATATTTCCGAACCCAACTTTTTTCCGGTTCTACACAAACCAGAATTGCCAGAGGTGCATGGTAAATTTCCGGAATGCCGGTTACCTTTGCAACCTTTTCCATGCCTTCCTTGGACTGTATCACCAAAATACGCTGTGACTGTGCATTGACACCAGTTGGTGCAACTCGTCCAGCCTCCAGAATATAGGAAACCTTTTCCGGTTCTACCAGTTCTCCTGTATAATCCCGAACGGAACACCGTTTTTTTGCCAAATCTAAAAACTGCATGTTTTTTCATCCCTTCTATTAGAGCGTGTCCCCGTAAGAATGAAATGCTCTCAACCATTCCATTCTTTGTACCGAATGAATGTTTACTTCTGTTCTGCCATCCGATTCCAAGCACTAACCAGTGCAGAAATGGAAGAATTGATGATGTCAGAATGTACGCCAACCCCCCAATGCATGGTGCCGTCTTTTTCCAAGCCTACATAGGAAACAGCCTTAGAATTGGAACGCACTTCCAATGCATGTTCGGTGTAAGTCATCACAGTGAAATCCACATCGGTATAAGCCTTGATGGCGTTGCTGACTGCATCCAAACGGCCATTGCCCTTTGCGTGTACCGTTTCGGTCTTTCCCTTCCAGGAAATGGTGGCAGCCGCTTCAATCATGCCGCCTTCCAACTGTACATAATGTACTTCCGGCAAAGACAGCGGTTTCTCCAAGTTTACATATGCCTCTTCAAAGATCTTGAGTACTTCTTCCGGCTGCAATTCCTTGTGCGCATGGTCAGACACGCCCTTTACCAGATAGCCAAAGGATTCCCGCATTTTTGCCGGAATATTATATCCAAACTTGGTTTCCATCAGATAACCAATGCCGCCCTTACCGGACTGGCTGTTAATCCGAATGACATCTGCTTCATACACACGACCCACATCGGTCGGGTCAATCGGCAGATACGGAACCGTCCAATGCGGACACTGATTGGCTTCCCGCCATTTCATACCCTTTGCAATGGCATCCTGATGGGAACCGCTGAAGGCAGCAAATACCAATTGTCCACTATACGGAGAACGCTCATATACATGCATCCGTGTAACACGCTCATAAACTTCTACCAGTTCCGGCATATTGGAGAAATCCAGTTCCGGATCCACACCCTGGGAGTACATATTCAATGCCAATGTGATAATATCGACATTGCCGGTACGTTCTCCGTTTCCGAACAAGGTTCCTTCAATTCGGTCACCGCCTGCCAGCAGACCCAATTCGCTATCTGCCACAGCACAGCCACGATCGTTATGCGGATGCAGGGAAATAATAACATGCTCTCTCCGGTTCAGGTGATCGTTCATGTATTCGATCTGATTGGCATACACATGCGGCATGGAATGAGAAACCGTTACCGGCAGATTGATAATCACCGGATCCTCTGCAGTCGGCTGCCAAACATCAATGACAGCATTGCAGATTTCCAATGCAAATTCCGGCTCTGTTCCCGTAAAGCTTTCCGGAGAATATTCGAAGCGGAAATGACCGGATGTCTTTTCCCGATATTCCTTACAGAGCTTTGCGCCAAATACAGCAAGGTTGACAACTTCTTCTTTACTCTTTTTAAAGACCTGTTCCCGTTGTGCAACAGAAGTAGAGTTGTACAGATGTACAATGGCATGCTTCACACCCTTGAGCGCTTCAAAGGTCTTGGCAATGATATGCTCTCTTGCCTGCGTCAGAACCTGAATGGTAACATCGTCCGGAATCAAATCCTGTTCAATCAGTGTGCGGCAGAATTCATATTCTGTCTCAGAAGCAGCCGGAAAACCCACTTCAATTTCTTTGAATCCAATTTTTACCAGATATTGAAAGAACTCCAGTTTTTCTTCCAAGCTCATCGGTGTAATCAGTGCCTGATTGCCATCCCGCAAGTCTACGCTGCACCAGATCGGCGCATGATCGATATAATTTTTCTGTGCCCAGCGCATTGGCGGATTGGAAACCGGATAAAATTGTCTGGTATACTTTTCCACATTTTTCATAAATCAACAAACTCCTTTCCATGATAGACTGTCATGTGCGCATAAAAAAAGTCCCTTCCTCGCAGAACCATTCTGCAAAGAAAGAGACGAAGATGCTACTCCGTGGTACCACTCTTTATTGACGCAACAGCGCCCACTCAGTCACATCGGATCAATGTGCTTCTCGGTAACGGGAGAAACCCGGCAGGATCTAATGAAATTCCTATGAATTCGTTCAATCTGCGGCTCAGGGATGAGCTATCCTACTTTGCGGATACCGTCTTTCACCAACCGACGGCTCTCTGAATTGCCGGCAAAGCATCTTTTTTCCCTTCTGTGCCATTTGCATTTCACCAGCAAGCAACTTGCTGTTTTCTTTATTTTACCCGATTTCACTTCATTTGTCAAGTAGTTTTTTCAGATTTTCTTTCTTTTTTTCGGGTTCTTTTTTCTGCGTTTTCTCCTGTGTTTTGATTCCAAAATTTGAAAAAACGCATAAAGAGCCGATTGATTTGAATAGAAAACATGTACAAAATGTAAAAACAAAAAAGAAATACTTGCACGATCGGATTTTCGGTGGTATACTGGTACGTAAGATGTTTTTGTAAGGCTCTCAACGCCAGGAGGATCCAATCATGTATACCAACTTGTTTCCTGCAAACCTTCTGAGAAAGGATCAGATTTTTATCATCCGGAATACCCCTCGAGTCACACAGATCCGAGGCGTACAGGTTCTGTCTGTTTAACCGGATTTCTGCTCATGCAGGTAATTTGCGCATCCACCATGCAAAGACTTGCAAATAGCACGGCAGCCCACGGTAAAAGCAGACCGGGGGTCTTTTTTTGCAGAAACAAAAACATATACTGCTATCTCATTTTATAATTATATAATTGATTTTAATTTGATCTATAACATCATTTAGTAGAAGGGTGAACATCCATGAAATTAAAAGGCGCACAAATTTTAGTTGAAACTCTGATCGAACAGGGAACGAAAACCATTTTTGGTTATCCCGGCGGACAGGTCATCGATATTTATGATGCACTTTATCTAGCAAGTGATCGCATCCAGCATGTGATCACGGCACATGAACAGGGCGCTGCTCATGCAGCGGACGGATACGCACGTGCAACCGGAAAAGTCGGCGTTGTACTGGCAACCTCCGGCCCTGGTGCAACCAATCTGGTTACCGGTATTGCAACCGCTTACCTGGATTCCATTCCAATGGTTGCCATCACGGGAAACGTTCCGAACTCTCTGATCGGACGAGACAGCTTCCAGGAAGTAGACATCACCGGCATAACCATGCCGATCACCAAGCATAATTTCTTCGTAAAGTGTATTGAAGACCTGGCAGACACCGTTCGAACTGCCTTCCAGATTGCAAAGTCCGGTCGTCCGGGCCCGGTTTTGGTAGACATTCCAAAAGATGTACAGAATGCCATGTATGAATATACACCGGCTCCGGTCGTAGAACCGAATCCGGTTCCACCTGTAGAGGAATCTCTACTGGATGAAGCAGCTGCTATGATTGAAGCTGCCAAGCGTCCGTATCTTTACATTGGCGGCGGTGCCATTACCGATGATGCAGGCGCAGAAGTAGAAGCACTGGCTGACAAGATCGACGCACCGATTGGATGCACCATGATGGGCTTATCCGCTGTTCCGAATTCCAACCCTCGTTTCCTGGGCATGGAAGGCATGCACGGACATTATGCTTCTTCCATCTCTCAGAATGAAGCTGACCTGATTATTACTGCCGGCTGCCGGTTCAGCGATCGTGGCACCGGCAACACCCAAAAATATGCCCGCAATGCCAAAATCATTCACATTGATATTGATGCTTCCGAACTGCATAAAAACATTCCGGCTGATCTTGGACTCACCGGTTCCATGAAGGAAATCCTGTCCAAGCTGTGTCAGAAGGTACAGCAGCAACAACATCCGGAATGGATGGCTCGTATTGAAGAACTCAAGGCATACACCGCAAAGCTGGAAGCACAGGATGATACCTTAACACCGTTTACCGCAATCGATGCCATTCATGAAGCATACGGTGATTCCATTATTCTGGCAACGGACGTTGGCCAGCACCAGATGTGGGCAGCACAGCGTTACCCCTTCTCCCGTCCCCGCACCTTTATTTCCAGCGGTGGATTGGGCACCATGGGCTTTGGCTTAGGCGCAGCCATCGGTGCTGCAACCGGAACTGGAACCAAAACAGTTCTGATTACCGGCGATGGCAGCTTTGGCATGAACTTAAACGAACTGGCAACCGCAGTTTCCAACCAGACGCCTGTTGTCATCTTCATTATGAACAATGGTGTACTGGGCATGGTTCGGCAGTGGCAGACATTATTCTTCCAGAAGCATTATTCCAACACCACGCTGAATCGGAAAACCGATTTTGTGAAACTGGCAGAAGCATTTGGATTGCCTGGTCTGCGTGCCGCATCCCTGCCGGAACTGAAAGAAGTCCTCCAGCAGGCTGCTGCAATAGACGGCCCGGTTCTGATTGATTGTGCCATCGACTGTGATGCGTTTGTTTTACCGATGCTGCCGCCAGGCGGATGCATTGATGATATCATCGTAGATCCGGCAAGCCTGTAAGAAAGGAGTACATGCAATGGAAAAGTTCATCATTGCCATTTTGGTTTCCAACCACGCTGGTGTTCTGTCCCGTGTAACCGGCATGTTTACACGGCGTGGATTTAATATCGATTCCCTCACAGTCGGAGAAACAGAATCTCCGGAATTCTCTCGAATTACCATTTCCCTGCACGGCGATAAGGCGATTTGCAGCCAGATTGTCAAGCAGCTGGAAAAGATGTACGATGTAAAAAAAGTACAGGTTCTGGGAGAAGAAACTGTTATCCGGGAATTGCTGCTGATTAAGGTTCGCAACGTTCCGGAGGAACGGCAGGATATTATGTCTGTCGTAGACATCTTCCGTGCAAAAATTGCAGACTATTCTCCTGATGCTTTGAGCATCGAAATTCGGGGAGACAGCAACAAAATCAATGCTTTTATTGAGTTGGTAAAGCCATACGGCATTTTAGAAATGTGCCGTACCGGCCTTGTCGCTCTTGAAAGAGGCAGCGGCTGTCTGAAGGACTGACGGCAGCTTCCCAATTTCATTTGTATTTGCCCGAAGCAACGGGTAAGTATTCGTCCTAATTATTCTATTTGTAAAAGGAGTTTTCTATCATGGAACACGTAGCTAAGGTTTTTTATCAGGAAGACTGTGATCTCTCTCTGCTGTATGGCAAGACCATTGCTGTAATTGGTTATGGCAGCCAGGGTCATGCACATGCATTGAATGCAAAAGAATCTCTGGGCGATAACGCTAGAGTTATTATTGGTCTGTATGAAGGCAGCAAATCCTGGGCAAAAGCAGAAGCACAGGGCTTTGAAGTATTTACTGCCGCAGAAGCTGCTAAGCAGGCAGACATCATCATGATCCTGATCAATGATGAAAAGCAGGCTGCTATGTATAAGAAGGATATCGCACCGAACCTGGAAGCTGGCAACATGCTGATGTTTGCACACGGCTTTGCAATTCACTTCGGTCAGATCGTTCCGCCGGCTGATGTTGACGTTACCATGATCGCACCGAAGGGCCCGGGTCACACAGTAAGAAGCGAATATCAGGCTGGCAAGGGCGTTCCGTGTCTGGTTGCTGTACAGCAGGATGCAACCGGTAAGGCAAAGGATCTGGCTCTGGCTTACGGTCTGGCAATCGGCGGCGCAAGAGCTGGCGTTCTGGAAACCACATTCCGTACCGAAACAGAAACCGACCTGTTCGGTGAACAGGCTGTTCTGTGCGGTGGCGTTTGCGCTTTGATGCAGGCTGGTTTCGAAACACTGTGTGAAGCTGGTTATGACCCGAGAAATGCATACTTCGAGTGCATTCACGAAATGAAGCTGATCGTTGACCTGATCTATCAAAGCGGTTTTGCTGGCATGCGTTACTCCATCTCCAACACCGCTGAATACGGTGACTATATCACTGGTCCGAAGCTGGTAACCGAAGAAACCAAGAAGACCATGAAGCAGATCCTGAAGAACATCCAGGATGGTTCTTTCGCAAAGGAATTCCTGCTGGATATGTCCGAAGCAGGCGGTCAGGCACACTTCCGTGCAATGCGGAAACTGGCAGCAGAACATCCGTCCGAAAAGGTTGGCGAAGAGATCCGGAAGCTGTACAGCTGGAACGGCGAAGACAAGCTGATCAACAACTAATTCTGATCGTTCTGATACAATTTCATACGATTCTCCGATTGTAACTTGTAATCGGACTGTACGTGCTTTACTGCTTTCCTGATTTACACGTCAGGAAAGCAGTTTGCATTTTTGGAGAATCCGGCACTGGCGGATTCCATCCAATCGAATCCAAACACGAAAAAAAGAGGTATCTAACAATGGGTTGTAATTTTTATTGTGATGGTGTCGATAAGGCACCGCAGCGCTCTCTTTTTAATGCCTTGGGAATGACCAAAGAAGAAATGGAACGTCCGCTCGTTGGAATCGTTTCTTCCTACAACGAAATTGTTCCGGGTCACATGAACATTGATAAAATCGTAGAAGCAGTCAAGATGGGCGTTGCTATGGCAGGCGGCACACC
>FR899103.1:82329-89848 GCA_000437255.1 Ruminococcus sp. CAG:403 | reverse complement strand
CCAGAGACTTGATTGCCGATTCCACCGAATGTATGGCACTGGCGCATCATTTCGATGCACTGGTTATGATTCCAAACTGCGACAAGAACGTTCCGGGCCTGCTGATGGCAGCTGCCAGAATCAACGTACCGACCGTATTTGTCAGCGGCGGCCCGATGTTGGCTGGCCATGTCAAGGGACAGAAAACCAGCCTTTCCAGCATGTTTGAAGCAGTTGGTTCCTACTCTGCTGGTAAATTCACACTGGAAGATGTCGAAGAATTTGAAAATAAAGCATGTCCGACCTGTGGTTCCTGCTCCGGTATGTATACCGCAAACTCCATGAACTGCCTGACCGAAGTACTCGGCATGGGACTCAAGGGCAACGGTACCATTCCGGCTGTTTATTCCGAACGAATCAAGCTGGCAAAAAAAGCAGGTATGGCGGTTATGGATCTGTACCGGAAAAACATCCGTCCACGTGACATTATGACCGCAGATGCATTTGAAAATGCGCTGACTGCGGATATGGCACTGGGCTGCTCCACCAACAGCATGCTGCATATCCCAGCAATCGCCAATGAATGCGGCATCAAAATCAACCTGGATATGGCAAATGCCATCAGTGCAAAAACCCCGAATCTGTGTCATCTGGCTCCGGCTGGTCATGCTTATATGGAAGACCTGAATGAAGCCGGCGGTGTATACGCCGTATTGAATGAGCTGACCAAGAAGAACCTCATTCACACCGATACCATGACCGTAACCGGCAAAACACTGGGTGAAAACATCAAGGGCTGCATCAATAAGAATCCAGACATCATCCGTCCGATTGACCATCCGTATAGTGAAACCGGCGGTATTGCTGTCCTCAAGGGCAACCTGGCTCCAGATCGCTGCGTAGTAAAGCGGAGTGCTGTTGCACCGGAAATGATGCAGCACAGAGGCCCGGCAAAGGTATTCAACAGCGAAGAAGAAGCCATTGCGGTAATCCGCAGCGGCGGCATCCAGAAGGGCGATGTTGTTGTCATCCGCTATGAAGGTCCTGCCGGCGGCCCTGGCATGCGGGAAATGCTCTCCCCGACTTCTGCAATTGCAGGTATGGGACTGGATAAGGATGTTGCTTTGATTACAGACGGCAGATTTTCCGGTGCAACCCGTGGCGCTGCAATCGGACACGTATCTCCGGAAGCAGTCAGCGGCGGCACCATCGCCTATGTACAGGACGGCGATATGATCTCCATTGATATTCCGAACTACAGCATCACGCTGGAAGTTTCTGACGAAGAACTGGAAAAGCGGAAACAGGAAACCAAGATTCTGACGAAGGATCACCTGAGCGGTTATTTGAAGCGCTATGCAAAGATGGTTTCTTCTGCCGACCAGGGCGCAATTAT
The DNA here is from genome assembly GCA_000437255.1 of Ruminococcus sp. CAG:403. Classification (GTDB taxonomy): domain Bacteria; phylum Bacillota; class Clostridia; order Oscillospirales; family Ruminococcaceae; genus Ruminococcus_C. Next base: position 88,473 of record FR899103.1, on the reverse strand, counting down.
CAATCGATAACAACAAGAAAGCGAGGAATTGAATATGGGTATGACAATGACACAAAAAATCCTTGCCGCACATGCTGGTCTGGATCATGTAGAAGCCGGTCAGCTGATCCTGGTCAATCTGGATCGTGTACTGGGCAACGATATTACTTCTCCGGTCGCCATCCGGGAATTCAATAAACTGGGCATAAATCAGGTATTCGATCGGGACAAAGTCACCATGGTAATGGATCACTTTGCACCGAATAAGGATATCAAGGCTGCTACACAGTGTAAAATGTGCCGGGACTTCTGCGAAGAAAAAGAAGTTACCCACTTCTACGATGTGGGACAAATGGGCATTGAACATGCACTGCTGCCGGAAAAAGGACTGGTTGTTTCCGGTGATGTAGTCATCGGTGCAGACTCCCACACCTGTACCTACGGTGCACTGGGTGCCTTCTCCACCGGTGTTGGTTCAACCGACATGGCATGCGGCATGGCAATCGGCAAGGCATGGTTCAAAGTGCCTTCTGCCATTCGCTTTGTCCTCAAGGGCAAGCTGAATCCGTATATCTCCGGTAAGGATGTCATCCTGCACATCATCGGCATGATCGGCGTAGACGGTGCGCTGTACCGTTCTATGGAATTTACCGGCGAAGGTGTTTCCAGTCTGTCCATCAGTGACCGGCTCACCATGACCAACATGGCAATTGAAGCCGGTGCGAAAAACGGTATTTTTGAAGTAGATCAGCAGACTTTGGACTATATTGCTGCACACAGTGACCGGAAACCTGTTATTTATCAGGCAGATCCAGATGCTGTTTATGAAAAAACGTATGAAATTGATCTGTCTCAGATCAAGTCTACTGTTGCCTTCCCGCATCTGCCGGGCAACACCCGTACCATTGATGAAGTGGGCGATGTGAAAATCGATCAGGTTGTTATCGGCTCCTGCACCAATGGATTCTATCGGGATATGGAAGAAGCTGCTTCCATCCTGAAGGGCAAAAAAGTTGCCAAGCATGTTCGTGCGATCATCATTCCAGCCACACAGGCAATCTATCTGAAAGCAATGGAGAATGGCTTGCTGAAGACCTTTATCGAAGCTGGATGCGTAGTTTCTACTCCGACTTGTGGTCCTTGTCTGGGTGGTCATATGGGCATTCTGGCAGCCGGAGAACGCGCTGTTTCCACGACCAACCGAAACTTTGTCGGCAGAATGGGACACCCGGAATCTGAAGTTTACCTGGCAAGCCCGGCTGTTGCAGCAGCCAGCGCCATCACCGGCAGAATTACCGATCCGAAGGAGGTACTGTAAGATGAAATTTGAAGGAACTGTCATCAAATACGGAGATAACGTTGATACAGATGTCATCATTCCGGCAAGATATCTGAATACCATTGATAAGAAGGAACTTGCCTCCCACTGCATGGAAGACCTGGACACCACCTTTACCAAGCGGGTAAAGCCTGGCGATATCATGGTTGCCGGCGAAAATTTCGGCTGCGGCTCCTCCAGAGAGCATGCACCGCTTGCTATTAAGGAAAGCGGCATTGCACTGGTCATTGCGAAGAGTTTTGCACGGATTTTCTACCGCAACTCCATTAACATCGGTCTGGCAATCGTAGAATGCCCGGCTGCTGCGGAAGCAATCGAAGAAGGGCACATTGTGGAAGCTGACCTGGACAACGGCATTCTGTTGGACAAGACCACGGGCGTTTCCTTTGAAGCTGCTCCGTTCCCACCGTTCATTCAGACCATTATTGCCAACGGCGGTCTGATTGAATCCATTAAAAAGGGCGCTGTAAAATAAGAATTTCACACGAACTTTATCTATCAAAAAGCTGCTGTACCAATCAAATGGCACAGCAGCTTTTTTGGTTATAGGCGTGTTTCCTCAAAAACGAAAGTTTCTCTTACATTATTTTTTTCAGCACACCGTAAGCCATGTTGTTCTACATTACAAAATGGACGGCACACCTCCTCAGCCAAATCAAGACAAACGAAACACATCGATTTAAACTCTTCATTCCCCAACAAAATTCACCGATGCAGGCTCGCTCTGCATCGGTTTTTTATAGCGAAATGCAGAATTTTCACAAAAATCTTGTAATCTTCACAGGTATGATGTATAATAGAGAAGTATCTGGAGAAATCAACTCGCTTTCTCTGAGAATCTGAACAAAAAGGAGTCCTTCTCATGAATTTTAATATTGCATTGCTCCGCGGCGACGGAATCGGCCCGGAAATCGTAGACAGCGCAGTTGCTGTGCTGAAAAAAGTTGCAGAAAAATATGGACATACGTTCCAGTTCACCCCTTACCTGATTGGCGGATGTGCCATTGACGCAACCGGTGTACCGCTTCCGCAGGAAACCATTGACGGTTGTCTGGCAAGCGACAGCGTTCTGCTGGGTGCAGTCGGCGGTGCCGTTGGACATTGCAAGTGGGATGCAATGCCGCCGCATCTGCGTCCGGAAAAGGCCCTGCTCGGTATCCGGGAAGCATTGGGACTCTTCACCAACCTGCGTCCGGCAAAACTGTACCCGGCATTGAAGGGCGATTGTCCGCTTCGGGAAGATATCGTAGCAAAGGGCTTTGATATCATGATGGTACGGGAACTGACCGGCGGAATTTACTTCGGCGAACGTGGCAGACGGGACGGAAAATATGGACCGGAAGCATACGACACCGAATGCTACAGCGAAATGGAAGTACGCCGTATTGCAAAGGTTGCATTTGAAACCGCTCGGAAACGGAATAAAAATGTCATTTCCATTGATAAGGCAAACGTATTGGAAAGTTCTCGTCTGTGGCGGGAAATTGTACACGATGTTGCAAAGGATTATCCGGACGTTACCTGCACCGATATGCTGGTAGACAATGCCGCTATGCAGCTGGTCAAGAATCCGCGTCAGTTTGATGTTGTAGTAACTTCCAACATGTTCGGTGACATTCTGTCTGATGAAGCTTCTCAGATCACCGGTTCCATCGGTATGCTGCCGTCTGCTTCTCTGGGAGAAGGCACACGTGGCATGTATGAACCGATTCACGGTTCTGCACCGGATATCGCTGGTCAGAACATTGCCAACCCGGTTGCAACCATTCTGTCTGCTGCCATGATGCTGCGGTATTCCTTCAATCTGGATCAGGAAGCACAGGCAATTGAAGATGCTGTTGACGCTTATCTGAATGCCGGCTATCGGACTGCTGATCTTGCCGGAGAAGGCGTTACACCGCTCTCTACTACAGCTTGCACCGAAAAGATTATAGAACTGCTGGCATAAAACCGCAGTCCCCATTCGGACTGTTTGAAAATCCACAAAAAAGGAAGAATCCCTATGACTCCAAGAGAAGAACTGGGCTACGGCCTGGACGCACTGGTTATTTTCCGAAGCTTACAACAGGATCCTGTTATTCGTGCACTGATGCAGTTCTGTCACACGGATCCTGATAATACACCGGCGCAAATTCGGTTTTACAGTGCCATGGTTGCGGCACTGTACGACAAAGAGGACGACCTCACTAGCTACCTGGAACGAATCGTTTTGCAGCATGAAAACATCTATGTGCGCCGTGTCGGTGCAGGAGAATCGGTTTCTGACAACATGTGCAAATGTCTGCAAACAGAACTGAAACTGCTCAGCCGCATTGCCATGCTGACACCGGCACAGGTGCAGGCAGAAATGCAGACGCAGATTCCGCTCCCCTGCTGGCAAACGCATCCAACCGATTTATATACATTATACCAACAGCGTGTCGCAGAAATCAGTCGACACGGATATGGCATTTATGCACAGTATCACATGTTCACTGTAGACGGTGGCGGAGAACTGCTGCCGGTTCAGTATCCGGATCCCATCTGCCTGGAAAAAATGGTCGGTTACGAACGGGAACGGAAGATCGTTGTAGAAAATACCCGTGCACTTTTGAAAGGCAATTATGCCTCCAATGTACTATTGGCTGGCGATGCCGGAACCGGAAAATCTGCAACCGTCAAGGCGATTGCCAATGCCTTCCAAAAGGATGGCCTGCGTTTGATTGAGCTGAATAAAGATCAGCTTCGCTACATTCCGCAGCTGATGGATCACTTATGCCAGAATCCGTTGAAGTTTATTCTCTTCATTGATGACCTGACCTTCTCAGAAGATGACCCCAACTTCGGAACTCTAAAAGCCATGCTGGAAGGAAGCGCTGCTGCACGTATGAAAAACACCGTCATTTATGCCACCAGCAACCGCCGTCATCTGGTCAAAGAAACTTTTGATGACGGCAGCGACAAGCATCAGAATGACACTGTACAGGAACGCATTTCGCTATCTGAACGATTTGGCATTACCGTCACCTATTCTCGTCCGCAAAAAGATCTCTATCTGGAAATTGTCCATGCATTGGCACAGCAGGCAGGTCTTTCCATGGACACAAAGGAACTGGATGCAAAAGCAGAACAATTTGCACTCCAAAAGAGCGGACGCAGTGCACGTGCAGCAAGACAGCTGATCGATCAGCTGCTGACACAGACTGCATAAAGGAGGAACTTTCAATATGTTGACACTCGATAAAATCTACCAGGCAAGTCATGTCCTGCGCAGTGTAATCCGGAAAACCGATTTGATCTATGCTCCAAAAATCAATCCGGAAAGTGAAATTTACCTGAAAACAGAAAACCTGCAAGTCACCGGTTCCTTTAAGGTACGTGGTGCTTACTATATGATGTCTCAGCTTTCCGAAGAGGAAAAAGCAAAGGGCGTCGTTGCCTGCTCTGCCGGCAACCATGCACAGGGTGTTGCGTTGGCAGCTGCAAAGAATCACATCAATGCTGTGATCTGCCTGCCGGACGGTGCACCGATCTCCAAGGTAGAAGCAACCAAGAGCTATGGTGCACAGGTTTGCATGGTAGAAGGCGTATATGATGATGCATATGCCAAGGCATTGGAACTGAAAGAAAAGGAAAACTATACATTCGTCCATCCGTTTGACAATGAAGATGTCATTGCCGGACAGGGCACCATTGGCCTGGAACTGCTGGATCAGATGCCGGATGTCGATGCAGTCATTGTCCCCATCGGCGGCGGCGGATTGATTTCCGGCGTAGCATTTGCCATCAAGTCCTTAAACCCGAACATCAAGGTATACGGCGTACAGGCAAGCGGCGCCCCCAGCATGTATCAGTCCATCCAGGATGGAAAGATTGAATGTCTGGACTCTGTTTCCACCATTGCAGACGGCATTGCGGTTAAAGAACCTGGCCCGCACACATTTGCTTACTGTCAGAAGTATGTGGATGAAATTGTCACTGTTACCGATGATGAGATCTCCGCTGCAATCCTCTCCCTGATCGAAAAGCAAAAGCTGATTGCAGAGGGTGCCGGCGCAGCTTCCGTTGCAGCCGCTATGTTCAACAAGGTACCGATCAAGGGCAAGAAGGTCATTTGTCTGGTATCCGGCGGTAACATTGACGTTACCATTCTTTCCCGTGTCATCAAACGTGGCTTGCTGATGTCCGGCAGAAGCTGCCGTCTGAACATCGAGCTGCTGGATAAGCCGGGACAGCTGAAGCTGGTTTCTCAGATCATTGCAGATCTGGGCGGCAACGTCATTTCCATTCACCATGAGCGTGCCAACGAGGGCAGCGATGTCAATGGCTGTTTCCTGCGTGTCACCATGGAAACCCGGGATTACGATCATATTGCGCAAATTAAGCGTGCTTTGTGCGACGCTGGTTTGAAAATAACCGATTAGTCAAGGAGGAATTCTCTATGGAAATCATTCATACCAATCAGGCACCGGAAGCCATCGGCCCCTATTCACAAGCCATTCGTGTCGGGAATGTGCTGTACAGCTCCGGACAGATTGCCATCAATCCGGCTACCGGAACCGTTGAAGCAACAGATATTGTCGGACAGTCCAAGCAGGTTATGAAGAACCTGGAAGCTGTTTTAAAGGAAGCCGGCGCAACTTTTGCCAATGTTGTAAAGACCACTTGCTTCCTGAAAGATGTTGCAGCAGACTTTGCTGCATTCAACACCGTCTACGCAGAAGCTATGGGCGAAAATAAACCTGCCCGCAGCTGTGTCGGTGTTGCAGAACTGCCAAAGGGCGTTCTGGTCGAAGTAGAAGTCATTGCTGTTTTATAATTTTATTTCTAGACGTTTTTCCTGAAAA
>FR899103.1:77797-82276 GCA_000437255.1 Ruminococcus sp. CAG:403 | reverse complement strand
GGCATGTTTTTATAATAGAATTGTCATTTACTTTAATAGATCATCCCAGTACGGTTGATTACCAACTGCCCGTTCCGAATAATAAGTCAAAATCTGCGTTGCATCGGATAATTCGATCACACCGCCATCTGCTCCATAGTTCTGAGAACCCGTATCAATATCAGCCAGGAAATATGCCAATGTTTCCAATTCCGGTTCCTTTGCAATGTCATCATAGAACCAGAAAGTATTATTGGTTGCATGCTCCGAATAGTAGGTCAATGTGAGTGTTGCATCTTCCAGCCCCACATCTCCGTCAAAATTCACGTCACCTTTTTTGCCAATTAAAATTTTCTGTGTAATGGCATTGCCATCTGCATCTACCAAAGGTTGGCTGCCATAGAACAGCGGAACCTCTACACTGCAATAAGGATCAGACTGTTGCGCATACAATGCACTGGCTGTGCTGCCATCTCCACGCACTACATCTGTGATATCCTTGGTTTCTGTAGTGCCATCTGCATAGCTCAGCGTCGCCATAATCTTGGTATCTGCCTGATCCGCATAGAAATCTGCCGGACTGATTGGTGTCAAATCGGAAGATGCATAGCAAAGGAAAGACGGCAGTGTAGCCTCCGTTACAGTAACCGTTGGTTCCCCTACTGTAATCTGTGCCGGTTCATAGTCCAAATTATAGTATTCCTTTGCCACTTTATTCAGCTTGCAGTAGGAGTCATCAAAGGAAATGGTATACACACCATTGGAAGTTCCCTGCTGAATCACCAAGTCCATTTCCATATAAGGGAACTCATCCGATTCTCCCAAGAAGTTTGCCCCGTTTGAAATATCTCCGGCATACCAGCTCAATGTATCATTGGTGCCCGGAATTTTGGTGCCTTCCGGCAAGTTTGCTTCAAAATGCGGAATGGTTGCATTACAAGTCAGCTGATTGAAATAGGTCTGATCCAGATAATCAAAAGAATAATGCCCGGTTCCATCCTTGTCCACGGTTACATCACAGTACTTGGTTTCTGTTGTCTTTCCGGTCCGAATGTAATGACCATTGCTGTCCAGCTTATAACTTCCATCTTCATTTTTTTCATAACCGGTATAGTATGTAATGGTAAAATATACGCCACCTTTTCCGTCACTATACAAATCTGCTCCGAACTTCGGTTCGTTGGCAATATCTGCCGCAGACGGCAGGAAGCAGTTGGTGCTATACTTTCCGCTTGCACTCACTTTTCCGAAACAATACGGCAAAAACTTGGTGGAAAAAGTACCGCCGCTGTAGGTATATGTTTGCTCTGTTTCTGTTTTGGTATTGGGTGTTGTCAGATTCCGGAAATACAGTTGATTGCTGTCTGTCTTACAGCGCAAAAATGCAGATGTAAAAATGCCGTCTGAATTGCCCTTGATATACACCTTTGTATGAACGGTCACATTTCCTTCTGCAACTTCTTCCGCAGAAACACTGGTTCGCTCCGGTACAACAGACAGGGTATAAGTATTGTCACCTACGTGGGTGCTCTGATTATTTGCCGCTGTACAAAGCAGGCTGCTGCTTAGCAACGCCCCGGTGCCGATGCAGCATGCGGTCAATGCCGCAATCCATTTGTTTTTCATCATAATAATTCCTTTCTCCAATTGATGGAATCTGTTTCATCCAGTTCCAGTTGTTCCGTTGTCCCCAGACTCCCTATTCTTTTTATTATAACAACATCTTTTTTCTTTTTCTAGTGTCATTTTGCACAAATATCCGTACTGGAATTGAGCAGTTTCACCATATTCCGCAAGGATCCATCCTGCATTTTGGAAGCGCCTGACAAAATCAGCAGGAATGGGACAAAAGCAGCCGTTTTCTCCCATTCCCATTTCCCAAAAACTATGTTATGCTTAGAAAGAACCATTTTATTGCATCAACAGGAGGACTTTACATGAAGCATTTGCAAAATCAAACCAACCCCCATACCATTGTTTACATGGAAGTATATGGGATGAACCGGGTTATTTATCAGGTTACTGCCTGCCAGGCATCAAAAAAATCTAGACAAGCGGCTGTATACGGCGTTTCTCTGACAGATATGCGAACAGGGGAAAATGCCTGCCTGCAAGCCTATTCCGACAGTTTGGAAGAAACCATTTCCTTTGCAAACCGTCTGATTGCAGAGAACGTGGAACCCAATCGGCTCTATGATGCTGCGCTTGGTACACTCTATCAGAATCTATTATCCAAGCACTGAAAAGATTGCAAAACAAATAAATTTGTGGTATAATGTGCCATAGCTTGCCGATGATTCAAACCAATCCAAGACAAAAAGAAAGGAGCATCCACGCTATGGCAATTCCACTTGCAGACCGGATTCGTCCCAAAACACTGGATGATGTAGTGGGACAAGAACACTTAATTGCCCCCGGAAAGCCGCTGCGCCGCATTCTGGAAACCGGCCGCATTCCCAATTTGATTTTTTATGGGCCGTCCGGCGTTGGAAAAACCACCATTGCCCGCATTCTGGCAGACCGAACGGACATGACATTACATAAATTAAACGGTACCTCTGCCTCTACAGCAGACATTCGGGAAGTTGTCGCACAAATTGGCACTTTTTCAAGTCTGAACGGCATTTTGCTGTATCTGGATGAAATTCAATACCTGAATAAAAAACAGCAGCAGAGCCTGCTGGAATATATCGAAAACGGACAAATCACATTGATTGCTTCCACCACGGAAAATCCATACTTTGCAGTTTATAACGCCCTCATCAGCCGTTCCACTGTTTTTGAATTCCGTCCGGTTTCTCCTGCTGCATTGGAGCGTGCCGTTTTGCGTGGCTTTCACTGCATGGAGGAAGAATTGCAGCAAAAGATTCAGCTGGAAGACGGCGTTTCCGCCTATATTGCCAGAGGCTGCGGCGGAGATGTCCGAAAGGCACTCAACACCGTAGAGCTCTGTGCGCTGTCCGGTAAAACAGAGGAGTCCGGCATTACAGTTCCGCTGGAACTGGCAACAGAACTGACACAGCGCAGCAACATGCGGTACGACCGCAACAACGACCAACACTACGACTTACTCTCTGCCCTGCAAAAATCCATTCGGGGCTCTGATGAAAATGCAGCGCTGCACTATGCTGCTCGCCTACTGACTGCCGGTGATCTGCTCTCCCTTTGCAGACGGCTGCTGGTTATTGCAGCGGAGGACATCGGACTTGCCTATCCGCAGGCAATCGCCATCACCAAGGCATGTGTGGACAGTGCATTGCAGCTGGGACTGCCAGAAGCACAGATTCCGCTGGCAGAAGCCATCGTCCTGCTGGCAACAGCACCTAAATCCAACAGCGCCTATCGTGCTATGCATGCAGCAATGGAAGATGTACAAACCTACGGTGCACTGGACTTTCCCCGTCATTTGCAAAACAAACATTTTGACGGTGCAGAAGCCACAGTGCGTGGGCAGCATTACCTCTATCCGCATGACTACCCTCATCATTACGTACAACAGCAGTACCTGCCGGATCCCATTCGAGATCATGTATACTATGCCTTTGGAGACAACAAGCAGGAACAGGCTGCGGCAGCCTATCGTGCCAGCATTCTGCGAGATGCTGTCCCTACCAAAAAATGAGAAGTGACATGGATTTCATTTTGCTGCTTCTAACAAGAAACCCGGAACGCAATGGCAACCTTGCGTTCCGGGTTTTATTTTGCCTGTCTTATGGCAATTTTTTTCAACAGAATAGTAAAAACCGCATCAGAGGGACTGATGCGGTTTTTAGTAAGGGGATTTTTATGAAAAAATTTTTAAGAAAGGATACTTATATTATACGCATGTAAGCCCCTTTTGTCAAGCCCTTTTTTGAAAAAAGTTGAGGTTTTACAAAATATTTTATATTTATATAAAATTCGACTAATCATTTCCGTATAAAATGCATTTTTCAGCGCATGCTAAACACATCCAAAGCAAAAAAGCAGACACGCCATACATCCACCGCTTTGTTTTCAACGATCAGAAGAAGCATCCGGATGGTGTACGTCCAACTGCGGATACGGAATGCTGATGCCATGCTGATCAAATGCAAGTTTCACTTGCTCCATGACAGCATAATAAACCGGCCAGTAATGCTCACTCTTGACCCATACCCAAGCCTTTAATTCCACAGCACTATCTAAATGGGCATTGACATGTACCTCTGGTGCAGGATCCGACAAAACCAGCGGATGCGACGAAACAGTATGCAAAATCACTTGCCGTGCCTGCTCAATGTCATTCTCATATCCAATTCCAAACGCAAAATCGACCCGTCGCAGCTCCTTATCGGTATAGTTGATAATTTTCGAAGAGGAAACGGTACCGTTTGGAATATAGACCGTGGTGTTATCCGGAGTAATGATCTTGGTATACAGAATGCTGATGGATTCTACCTTTCCGGTACAGCCTTCCACCTGTACCGTGTCCCCTTCCTTCAGCGGCTTGGAGAACAGAACAATAAATCCGCCTGCCAA
>FR899103.1:66626-77750 GCA_000437255.1 Ruminococcus sp. CAG:403 | reverse complement strand
ACCAACTGCCACACCGGCAGAACCGAGCACCGTAATAATAGAGGTCATTGGCACATGCAGCATGGACATGACGATGATAAACAACAGCACATGCAAAACAATTTTAATCAGCGACTTTAAAAAGCCTGCCATAATTCCGTCTAATCGACTGCGGGACAATGCATGTCCGGCCAGTTTGAGCAGAAATTTGATGATGATAAGCCCAAAGATCAGAACCAGGCCGGCAAAAATCAAATCCGGAATGGCTGCTTGCAGCGGCTTAAAAATACTGCTTAGTACATTTGTTGCGTGATCGACTTCCTGATTGACCACATCGGCAACCTGATCCACCACTTTATCTGGTGTGGCATCCGTTACCCCTGTTCCAGTCGCCTGCATGGTAAGACTGGCTGGCGCTGCAAAGAGCGATCGTAAATGATTCATGTTTGTATTCCTCCTATTGATTCAACAACCGTTGTTTCCAAACTATCCACTCCCATCTCTTGGAAAGGAGCGTTTTTCAATGTCCCGTCTTCTTCTGCAAGGTCAGACTACTGCGGATGTTCTCGCATTGGTGCTGACCGGTCTCTTGGTTGTGTTAGGCACGCTCGGACTGCTCATCTGGCTGGTTTCTCTCAGCAGCCGACTTTGCCGTGCCAAACCGCCCACTACAATGGATCCGCCCAATTTGACAGAAGCACCGCAGCCCATCCAGCAGGCACCCCATTCCAATTCCTTTGCAGCAGAAGAAACCGCCCTGGCAGCTGCCATTGGAGCAGCACTTGCTATCGTATTGGAACCAGAACCCACAAAGACTCCTGCATTGCCGACAGACGGCAGAGAGCAGTCTGCTGCATTCCACAGCAATTGGACAGCCGTTTCCATACAAGAGCAGACCCGTCCATTTCTCCCCCATCCAGAAAGGAGATCGTCATGAGTACCATTTGGCATACCATTCTACACACTGTTTCTTCCCTCTGGCAGTCCAGCGGTCTGGTTGGCATGAGCTGGCGGGAACTGGTCATGCTGCTTCTGGGATTTTTCTTGCTCTATCTTGCCATTGCCAAAAAATTTGAACCGCTGTTACTGGTTCCCATTGCATTCGGCATGCTTCTAACCAATTTGCCCGGCGCAGGACTTTATCATCCAGAGCTCTGGACGGCAGATCCCGTTACGCATACGTATTCCTACCAGCGCATTCTGAACGAGGGCGGTCTGCTGGATCTGTTATATATTGGCGTAAAGGCCGGTATTTTTCCGCCGCTGATCTTTTTGGGCATTGGTGCTATGACGGACTTTGGCCCGCTGATCGCCAACCCCAAAAGCTTTTTATTGGGTGCTGCCGCACAAGGTGGCATTTTCTTCACGTATATCGGAGCAGCACTGCTTGGATTTTCCCCGGCAGAAAGCGGTTCCATTGCCATCATCGGCGGTGCAGACGGCCCTACTTCCATCTTTGTATCGTCGCAATTGCTCACCGGAACTTCCAACCGAATCAGTACAGGAACCATCGCACTGGCCGCCTATACATACATGGCGCTGGTGCCCATCCTACAGCCTCCCATTATGAAATTGCTGACCACAAAAGCAGAACGTGCCATTCCCATGCAGCAGCTGCGCACCGTATCCAAACGGGAAAAAATCTGTTTTCCCATTTTGGTCACACTGGTGATTTCCCTTCTGGTACCGGATGCTGCTGTTTTGGTTGGCATGATGATGCTCGGAAACTTATTCAAAGAAAGCGGTGTCTGCGACCGATTGTCTGAAACCGCACAGCATGCATTGATGAATAGCATTACCATTTTTCTAGGCGTTTCCGTTGGTGCCACCACACAAGCAGATAAAATTCTGCACTGGGAATTCGGAAAGGTCATGCTGCTGGGCGCTGTCGCTTTCTCCATTGGAACAGCGTGCGGCATCCTGCTTGGAAAACTGCTCTGCAGACTATCCGGCGGAACCATCAATCCTTTGATTGGAAGTGCCGGCGTTTCGGCAGTCCCCATGGCTGCCCGCATCAGCCAGAAGGTCGGCGCAGAAGCCAACCCGAATAACTTCCTGCTGATGCATGCAATGGGCCCGAATGTCGCAGGCGTGATTGGCTCTGCCATTGCAGCCGGCGTCATTCTGCAAACCTGCGCACATTAAAAAAGCTACTTTTCCTCTGCGCACAATGCCAGAATGGCAGCCGCAATCATCCGCACATCCTGTATCAGATGTGCAAGCGGCATAAATTCATCATCACCGTGCATGTGATAATCCCAGCCGGGAAATTCTGCACCAAATGCCACGCCGCCTGGAATATCGTGCACATACGTTCCGCCGCCAATGGCAAGGCACTGCCCTGGCTGCCCAGTTTCTGCTTCATATACTGCCAGCAGCGTCTGCACAAACGGATCCGATTCCGGCACACAATGCGGATCGCTGGCAAGCAGTGCTTCGCAGGAAAAGCCATATGCTGCAAAACGCTCCTGAAGCTGTTGCAGCAGCGCTTCCTTGCTAGTACAAAGCGGAAACCGAATGTCTACCGTACCGGTCATACAGCCATCTTCCACCTTCAACATACTGCAAATACAGGTCAATGCACCCGACGTTTCATCGGTGCAGGCAATTCCCAATCCGCTGCCATCGGTTACACCATGCGGGAAAAGCTGCAACAAAGCCTGACAGTCGCTAAACCGAGCATCCTGTGCCAGTGCCGTACACAAACCCGTAATGGCATTGTCCCCTGTTTGCGGTGTGGAAGCATGCGCTGCCAGTCCGGTATACTGCCAGGTATTGCCCTGTACCGTCAAATGTGCCTGCTCTGCCGGTACCTGCGGTGCAATTGTAAGCTGTGCCTCTGCCACAGCCGGAACGGCATTGGGCGCTGTTCCAGCCTGCATGAAGCAAATCGGATCGTTGATTTGCTTCTGAATTTGCAGGCGCAGCATTCCCTTCTCAATGGAAATCAAAGGATAGTTGCCATCCGGTGTAAAGACATGCGGCGGCATTGCTGCATGTGCCTGATAATACTCCAGATCGGAAGAGCCGTTTTCTTCATTGCAGCCCATAATAAAGCGTACATTTTTCTGAAGCGGAATCCCTGCATCCCGAATGGCTTTCATCGCATACAAAACGGCAACGGCAGGCCCTTTATCATCGATGCAGCCTCTGCCAAATAAACAGCCGTCCCGTTCCTCCATGACAAATGGGTCAGAAGACCAATTTTCTGCCAGCACCGGCACCACATCCAAATGGCAAAGGATGCCCAGTTCCGGCTGCTGCTGAGCTTCTGGCATCCAATCCACAGAACCTATGTAATCATCAAAATTCTGAGCAGAAAATCCCATCTGCTCCGCTTTTTGCAGCATAAACCGCAGTGCATCGGCGCAAGGCTTTCCGAATGGATAGCCGTCTTCCGGCTCCGCCGTTGCAATGCTTGGAAATGCAATCAGCGTGCGCAGTGTTTCCAGCATTTCCGACTGATTGGCTTCTATTTGATCAGCAACTTGTTTGGGTAATTTCATCTTATAACTCTCCTTTTCAAACGAAACCGGTGCAGTCCAGGGCAAGGCGCCCTGGTTTCCGTCCACAACCAGCAATTCCTATTGATACAGGTTTTAACCTTCTGGAATCTGATTCTGAAGCGGCGCACCGGCAAAAAAAGCATCTAAATTTTGGAAGGTCACTTCTGCAATATTCCGCAGCGCCTCCGTCGTGAGAAATGCCTGATGGGATGTCAGAATCACATTGGGCATAGAAAGCAGCAAAGATAACACTGTATCCCGCTGCAATTGCTCAGAGCAGTCTTCAAAAAAGCAGTCTGTCTCCTCTTCATAGACATCCAATCCGGCTCCGGCAATCTTCTTTTGCTGGAGTGCGTCCAGCAGCGCCTGACTTTCAATCAGCATACCCCGCGACGTGTTGAGCAGGTAAACGCCATCCTTCATCTGGGCAATGGTTTCCCTGCAAATCAAATGCCGGGTCTGTTCCGTCAGCGGACAGTGCAGCGAAATCACATCGCTGCGCCGAAACAATTCTTCCAACGAAACCGATTCAAAAGCAGGATCTTCGATCGGATAAGGGTCATAGGTCAGCACCTGCATGCCAAACCCCTTACAGATTCTTGCAAATACCTGCCCGATTTTCCCGGTTCCAATTACCCCCACCGTCTTTCCATGCAGATCAAATCCAATCAATCCATTCAAAGAAAAATTGAAGTCTCTGGTACGGAAATATGCCTTGTGAATCTTTCGGTTCAGTGCCAGCAGCAATCCCATCGTGTGCTCTGCAACTGCATACGGGGAATATCCCGGAACCCGCAGCACGGGAATTCTCCCCTTCGCTGCAGCTCGGTCTACATGATTGAATCCTGCACACCGCAGGGCAATCACCGCTACGTTTTGTCGGCAGAGCGCATCGATTACGGCTGCATCCAGGGTATCGTTGACAAACGGCACCACGGCCTGACAGCCGGCAGCCAAAGAAACCGTATCCATGGTTAATTTCGGCTCAAAATATTTGATTTGATAGTGCTGATTCAGCTGATCAAACCAAATTCGGTCGTATGATTTTACATCAAATAATGCAATGGTATGCATGCTGCATCCCTCCTGCTAGCAGTATGCGCAAAAAGTATCGGCACATACCTATTGTTTGGGATAAATTTTCGGCTTTAAGTACCGCTCATATAAAACGGTGCTATTCTTCATGGTATAATCATAGCAGAGAAACATCATGTTTGCGGTTCCCAATAACATCCATGCACCATAGCGCCCAAATTCTCCCATTTGTTCCAGCAAATCATGAATGCCCAGCACATAGACCATGATGCCAAAATACGCTAGCATACAGCCATTAAAAAGAAGCAGTTTCAGCAAAATGCGAAGAAAAGGCAATCGAATTTTTTGTAAAAAAGGAACCACAATGGGATAGTGGCCAAAGAAGAGCAGAAAAATCATTGCCGCATCCTTATTGGGCGTCATAAAAAGAGACAGCACACCGACTGAAAGATAGGTCAGCAGCGCCCAGCGTGTACCGGTTTCCGTCACCATAATGCTGAGCAGCAAGCCGGCTATCATCGGCAGCAAAATATAAAAAATAGGAATGACACCCGTTAGAAACATTGCCAGCAGGCAAAGCGATGCAATGATTCCACCCAGGGCAACACGATAGCTAATCGAACGGGGACGCATGATCCACCTTCTTTCCTTGGTATATTCCTAATCTTAGCAGAAAAGGAGAAGGGTGTCAACTCTTTTTCCCGAAAAGACAGCGAATCCTTTCGAATTTGACATCTGCTGCAACATTGGGTATAATGAAGATGCTGGGCGCATGCCCTGTGATTGATTCTAGAAAAGAGGGACTTCTTATGAAACCATATCGCTGGGCAACACTGGGCTGTGGGGTCATTGCCCATGAACTGGCACAAGCCATGACAGAACGCGGTCAAACACTGTATGCAGTGGCAAATCGCACCCATGACAAAGCAGTGGCATTTGCTGCACAGTATGGCATTCCAAACGTATACGATCAAATCGAAGAGGTATTTACCGATCCCAATGTAGAGATTATCTATATTTCTACCCCGCATAATACGCACATTCGCTTTCTTCGGCAGGCACTTGCTGCCGGAAAACATGTCCTCTGTGAGAAATCCATTACGCTAAACAGTGCGGAACTGGAGGAAGCGATTGCCCTTGCAGAACAGCACCATGTGGTACTGGCAGAAGCCATGACCATTTATCATATGCCCATCTATCGAAAACTTCGGGAAATCATGGATGCCGGCACCCTGGGGAAACTTCGTCTGGTGCAGATGAACTTTGGCAGCGACAAGGTATATGATATGTCCAACCGCTTTTTCAGCCGGGAACTTGCCGGCGGTGCCATGCTGGACATTGGGGTCTATGCCCTATCCTTTGTACGGTGGTTCTTCTCCTCTCAGCCGACAGAAGTGCTGTCTCAGGTAAAGTATGCACCAACCGGTGTCGATGAAAGCGCTGGCATTCTGCTGAAAAATGCGGAGGAAGAACTGGCAACGGTGCTGCTTTCCCTGCATGCCAAACAGCCGAAACGCGGCACCATTTCCTTTGAGAAAGGCTATGTAGAGCTCTTCAACTATCCACGTGGAGAAGCGGCAGTCATTACCTACAACGCAGACGGACATCAGGAAACCATCACCGCCGGCGATACCAAGGAAGCCCTGCGCTACGAAGTGGAAGACATGGAACGTGCAGTCTCCGGCGAAGCGGACAATATGTATCTCCATTATACAAAAGATGTCATGGCACTCATGACAAAAATTCGACAGGACTGGGGCATGTATTACCCGGAGGAACTGTAGAAAAATCCAATTCTTTTTTGTTGCATTTCCGAGAATCCTGTGGTATAATAAAAGATGCACCACGCATACAGTGAGACTGGCGCAATCCGATTCAATCGGCTTGAATCGAATGCTTGTGCAGCTAACAGCATGGCACAAAAGTCAGAAAAACAAGTGCGCAAAAGGAGTTGCTATGAAAAAAATTACAATTATTACCGGTCACTACGGATCCGGGAAAACGAACCTCTCCGTGAACCTTGCCATGCAACTGGCAAAGCAGCAGGAAAAGGTCACCATTGTTGATTTTGATATCGTGAATCCATACTTCCGAACAGCAGATTTTCAAGATCTGTTCGAAAAAAATGGCATCACACTTGCAGCCTCTATGTATGCCAACACCAGTCTGGATATTCCAGCCATTTCTTTTGATGTTGAACGAATGGCATATGAACCAGGCTATCTGATCATTGATGTAGGCGGCGATGATGCCGGTGCAATCGGTCTGGGACGCTATGCAGATGCCCTTTCGGCTTATCAGGCAGATATGGACATGCTGTATGTGGTCAACCGCTACCGCTATCTAACGGAACAGCCGCAGGAAGCATTGGAACTGATGCAGGAAATTGAAGCCGTTTCCCGGATGCGGCATACTGGAATTGTCAACAATTCCAACCTGGGACGGGAAACAACTGCAAAATTGATTGAACAATCGGTTCCGTACGGCGAGCAAATCGCTGCTGCTGCCGGCATACCACTGGTTTACACCACTTATCCAGAGCATTTGACCGTTCAGGTTCCAAACGGTCTTCCGGTTTCCGTTTATGTGAAAGCCATCTGGGATCAGGATCCAGAGTAAGCAGCTGTCCACATCGGAAAATCGCTGTCATTGGAAGGAGGGAAATGATATGGAAAAAATGCAGGTTATTTTTGAACGCTGCAAGGGATGCGGTCTTTGTACCACGGTCTGTCCCAAACAGATTGTCGCACTGCAAAAAGAAAAACGAAACGCAAAGGGTTATTTTACTGCAATCTGCACCGATCAGAACGCATGCATCAGCTGTGCAATGTGCGCTATGATATGCCCGGATTGTGCAATATTAGTTGAAAAATAGAAAGAAGGTTCAAACCGTGGAAAGAAGTCTTATGAAAGGCAACGAAGCATTGGCAGAAGCGGCAATCCGTGCAGGCTGTAAATGCTTCTTTGGATACCCCATTACACCGCAGACCGAACTTGCTGCTTACATGGCAAAACGGATGGAAAAAGCCGGCGGTGTCTTTTTACAGGCAGAATCAGAAATCGCCGCTGTAAACATGGTACTGGGCGCAGCCTCCACTGGCGTGCGTGCAATGACCTCCTCTTCCTCTCCTGGAGTTTCTCTGAAGGCAGAGGGTATTTCCTATATGGCTGGCTCTGATCTGCCGGCTGTTATCATCAACGTACAGCGCGGCGGCCCTGGACTGGGTTCCATTCAACCGGCACAGTCCGACTACTATCAGGCAACCCATGCAATGGGACACGGCGACTTCCATATTCTGGTATTCGCACCCTGTTCCGTTCAGGAAATGGTAGATACTGTCATGAAGGCATTTGACAAGGCCGATGAATACCGCATTCCAGCTATGATCCTGGCAGACGGTCTGCTCGGCCAGATGATGGAACCGGTTACCTTCCCGCCGGCAAGAGAAACCCTTCCGGACAAGTCCGACTGGGCTGCCTGCGGACACGGCAATAAGCGTCCGCATCACATCATCAACTCTCTGTACTTAGATGCTCCGCTGCTGGAAAAGAACGTCAAGGAACGGTTCGAGCGCTATGCCATCATTGAAGAACACGAAACCGATGCTGAACTGTATCAATGTGACGATGCAGAGCTGGTGGTTACTGCATATGGCGCTTCTGCCCGTGTTGCAAAATCCGCAGTTATGACAGCTCGGAAACAAGGTTTGAAGGTTGGTCTGTTCCGTCCGAAGACGCTGTGGCCGTTCCCGAAGAAGGAACTGAATCAGGCCATTGCCCACGCCAGCCAGCTGCTCTGCGTGGAAATGTCCATGGGACAGATGATTGACGATGTTCGTCTGGCAATCAATTGCTCTCGTCCGGTTGCTTTCTTTGGCAGAACCGGCGGTGTCATCCCGACTCCGGCAGAAGTATTGGCAGAAATCAAAAAGTTAATGGGAGGAGAAGCATAATGGCAGCAGTTTTTCAAAGACCCCATGCACTGTTGGACGTACCGACGCACTTTTGCCCGGGCTGCGGACACGGCATTGTGCACCGTCTGGTTTGTGAAGTAATGGACGAAATGGGCATTGAAGGAGATACCATCGGCGTAGTTCCGGTTGGCTGCTCGGTTATGTCCTATAACTATTTTGGATGCGATGTCATCGAAGCACCGCATGGCCGTGCACCGGCTGTTGCAACCGGCGTAAAACGTACCAACCCGGACAAGTTTGTTTTCTCCTATCAGGGAGACGGTGACCTGGCTGCAATCGGTACCGCTGAAACGGTTCACGTTGGAACCAGAGGCGAAAATATCGTAGTAATCTTTATCAACAACACCACGTATGGCATGACCGGCGGTCAGATGGCACCGACTACCCTGCCGGGACAGGTTACCCAAACAACTCCATTCGGCCGGAATACAGAAACTGCTGGTTACCCCATCCGCATCTGCGAGATGATGGCAACCCTCAGCGGTACAGCACTGGCACAGCGTGTTGCCATTGACTCTGTTCCGCATATCCGGGAGGCAAAAAAAGCCATCCGCAAGGCGTTCGAAAATGAAAAGGCAAAGCGTGGTCTTTCCATCATCGAAGTGCTCTCTACCTGCCCCACCAACTGGGGACTTTCTCCGGCAGAATCCATGCAGTTTGTAAAGGATAAGATGATTCCATATTATCCGCTCGGCGTTTATAAGGATGTCACAGCAGAGGAGGCGGCAAAGTAATATGACAACAGAAATTATTTTAGCCGGATTCGGCGGACAGGGAATTCTGTTTGCCGGCAAGATTCTGGCATACTGCGGTCTGATGGATGGAAAGGAAGTTTCCTGGCTGCCGTCCTATGGCCCTGAAATGCGTGGCGGTACGGCAAACTGTTCCGTCTGTATTTCCGATGAACTGATCGGCTCTCCGCTGGTTACTACACCGAATTACTTAATTGCCATGAATGGCCCGTCCTTTGTAAAGTTTATTGATGCTGTACAGCCTGGCGGCAGTGTCTACCTGGATAACTCCGTCGTAGACGAAACCTGTGAGCGAACAGATATCACAGCAGTTGCACTGCCTGCAACTGACCTGGCAACGCAGGCAGGTTTAAACGGCGCTGCCAATATGGTTCTGCTGGGCAAAATGCTGGCAGATACGGGACTCTTCTCCATGGAGACCGTACAAAAGGCAATGGAAAAGTGCATTCCACCAAAACGTGCGCATCTGATTGAAGCCAATATGAAAGCCATTCAGATTGGTGCCGAAAGCAAGTAATCCCATTTTCAGCAACAAAAAAGCAGATTCCAATTTTCAAAGATTGGAATCTGCTTTTTATTTGACTTTGTTTGGTTTTATTCTGCCTGTTCCGCAGCTTCTGCCTCGGCTTTTGCCTGTGCCTGTTCCATGCGAATGGCTTTCAGTACAATGGCACATTCCAGGCGCTTTTTCTCAATCTCGCAGGAGAGTTTATGTGCCTTATGCACATCTCCGGCATACTGATAGTTGTTGGCGTTGCAGCCTCCGCTGCAATAAAAGCGTGCCCAACATTCCTTGCAGTCCGGCTTGCTGTAAATATGCGTCCGGGCAAAGTCTGCCTTCATTTCCAAGTTAAATTGCTTCTGATCCAGATTGCCCATCTTATATTCTTCGATGCCGACAAACTGATGACAGGGATAAATATCTCCGTCCGGTGTAATCGCAACATATTCATTGCCGCAGCCACAGCCACGCAGCCGCTTAATGGCACATGGCCCCTGATCCAGATCCAGCATAAAGTGGAAGAAGTTAAACTTCTTGCCTGTTTTTTCATATTCCAAAATTTGTTCCATCAGGCGTTCGTATTCCCGGAAAATCACCGGCAAGTCCTTTTCAGTCAGCGCATACGGCTGGCTAGGATCTGCCATAACCGGTTCTACCGAGATCTGGTCGAACCCTGCATCCAGCAAGCTGAATACATCATTGGTAAAGTCCAGATTGTATTTGGTATAGGTACCGCGCACATAATATTCCTTGTCCCCACGCTGCTGCACCAGTTCCTGATACTTTGGTACAATACGATCGTAACTGCCCTTGCCGTCTACCCGCTTTCTGGTACGGTCATTGACTTCTTTTCTGCCGTCAATGGACAATACCACATTGGACATTTCCCGGTTGATATAATCGATGTTATCCTGATTCAGCAGCATGCCGTTTGTGGTAATGGTAAAGCGGAAGTTCTTATGGTATTCCTGTTCCTTGCTGCGAGCATAGTCTACAATCTGCTTAACCGCTTCAAAATTCATCAGCGGTTCTCCGCCAAAGAAGTCTACTTCCAGGTTTTCCCGGTTTCCGGACTTTTCCAACAGGAAATCAATTGCCTTCTTTCCAGTTTCTACGGTCATCAGCTTTCTGCCTGCACCGTAATCTCCTGTTGAAGCAAAGCAGTACTCACAGCGCAAATTACAGTCCATGGCAATCAACAGACACATGGCCTTTACCGGAGAAGCGACCGCATAATTGGCATACTTTTCATAGTCATCTTCGGAAAACAGAATCTTTTCCCGATAAGCTTCCAAGACTTCTGCATAGCAACTCAAAATCTCTTCTTTGTCATAAAAGCGGGACAGCTTTTCCACAACTTCCGGGGGACATTCCTC
>FR899103.1:54452-66588 GCA_000437255.1 Ruminococcus sp. CAG:403 | reverse complement strand
TGCAACATTGTCCAGCATATCGTAGGTCAGCTCGTCCACAAGATGCACGCCGCCGCTGAACACATCCAACACGACATTATAGCCAGCCAGTTTATATTTATGTATCATGACTTTCACCTTTCATTTTCTGATGGAATTCATAGAGGGCACTTCTAAAAATCCAGAAGAAGTTGGAAGCTGCCTCATAGATTTTTAGAAGTGCCCTAGAGACAAATCCGCACCCTGTTGAGGATGCGGATTTTGCATGTCTTCAATTGGCACATTCGATTAGTGCTCGCATTTTTGATTGGCAACCGTGCAGGATGTCTTACATGCAGACTGACAAGAAGCCTGACACTTTCCGCAGCCGCCCTTTTCAGCAGATGCCTTCAGATTAGCCTTGTTGATTGTTCTGATGTGCTTCACAGAAAACCCTCCCCAAACATAACAATTTTATATATTATAACACATTTTTTGATTTCTTTCAAGCCTATTCCACAAAGATATAAAAAATTTACATCTTCCAGTCTGTTCGAATCTTTTTATCGGCTTTCATCGAGGCGGACGGCGCATTTTGGAATTCACGCCCACAATTCCGCCAATCCCACTGCAAAGAATGATGAGCAGCAGCTTCATGGGCGTTCCGGCACAGGCAAAACTGCGCAGAATGACAATACCAGTTAAAAAGATGATACAATACATCACCAGACCGCAGCTCAGACCGATGAGAAATCCATGCCGCCGTCTCTGTCGTGCTGCCACATAGCCGGTGGTAAAACTGCCGACACAAAGCGCCAGACATGCCATGCATGAAATCAGCAAATCCGGTGCATCCATCTTGGTCATCAATACAGAAAAGCAGGAAATACAAATCATTGCGGCTACCAAGCCAGCCAGAACCGAAAGAGAGGTACACCAAATGCGGTTGTTTCTCAGGCAGTCCATTTTGCAAGGTTTCTTATGTCCCATTGCGCTCAGCCTCCTATCCTGCTTCATTCTATGCAGGAACGGCGGCATCCATGCAAAAAAGAGACGATCGTAAATCGTCTCTTTTTGTTGTGGAATAAAATTAGGATTCCAGCAATTGGACGATCTTACTCGTCCTTCAGCATAGACTTTTCCTCTGCCTTGTCATCAGAATTCTTCTTTTTCTTGTCCTTCTTGCTCTTGACTTCAGCAGCCTTTGCCTTCTTGTCCTTTTCGATGGTTTCCTTCACCGTCAGGTTTTCCTGAATGGCCCACTTCTTGATCCGCAGCTTATTGCGGTCCCCGCCAGTTTCAATGACAATGGTATCTTCGGTTGTACGTAAAACCAGTCCCACAATTCCGCCGATGGTGACAATTTCGTCCCCAATCTGCACACTGCGCTGCATGGCCTGCGTTTCCTTTTCCTTCTTCTTTTGCGGACGAATCAAAATCAGATACATCACGACAAACAGAAGGATCATAAAGATCAGATAAAAGCCCATTCCGCCGCCGCTTCCGGAACCTCCGGAGGATGCACTGGCAGAAATGGTACCCATTGCCAGCACTGCGGTCATTGCGCCAGCCCACAGAGCTGCCTTTGCTGCATGTTTCATGTTCATAGTTTTCCTTCCTTTCTTTCCAGTACCTGTTCCCATACAAAATATGCAAATTGAAAACAAGTACAATTGTCAGCAGGAATTTCCTGCATGATTCCAGTGGTTACACCTGCTTTCCCTGCAAGTACTGATCGATGGATTGTGCAGCTTTTTTCCCTGCACCCATTGCCAGAATAACCGTTGCAGCGCCTGTCACAGCGTCTCCGCCTGCATAAACGCCTTCCTTCGTGGTTGCCATGGTTTCTTCATTGACAATCAAGCAGCCTCTTGCGTTGGCTTCCAGACCCTCCGTCGTGGTACGAAGCAGCGGATTGGGAGAAGTCCCGATGGACATAATGACAGTATCCACTTCCAAGCGGAATGTACTATCTGGGATTTCCACCGGTCTGCGCCGACCGGAAGCATCCGGTTCGCCCAGTTCCATCCGAATGCAGTCCATTCCACAAACCCGTCCAGTATCGTCTCCGACAACCTGTACCGGGTTGCAAAGCGTCATAAATTCTACGCCTTCTTCTTTTGCGTGGTGTACTTCCTCCAAACGTGCCGGCATCTCAGCCTCCGAACGGCGGTAAACAATATAAACATGCTCTGCGCCCATTCGCAATGCACTTCTGGCAGCATCCATGGCAACGTTTCCACCGCCGACTACTGCAACTGCCTTGGAATGCAGGACAGGTGTCGCATGATCCTCCCGATACCCCTTCATCAAGTTGATTCGGGTCAGGTACTCATTGGCAGAACAAACGCCGACCAGTCCCTCTCCGGGAATGCCCATGAAACGTGGCAGTCCGGCACCGGATCCGATGAAAATAGCTTCATAACCATCCTGCATCAGTTCCTCTACGGATAAAATCTTTCCAATTACCATGTTTGGCGAAATGGTAACGCCCAGCTCTTCCAAGCTGTGCACTTCCTGCTGCACGATTTCCTTCGGCAAACGGAATTCCGGAATGCCATACATCAGGACACCGCCAGCAACCTGAAATGCCTCAAAGATGGTAACAGCATAGCCAAGCCGTGCCAGATCGCCTGCACAAGTCAGACCAGCAGGGCCTCCGCCAATGACTGCCACTTTTTTCCCATTGGAAACAATCGGTTCTTCTGCGCTGTTTGTTTCTTCTGGATGGTTGCGGGCGTAATCCGCAGCAAACCGCTCCAGGCGGCCAATGCCAACCGGTTCGCCTTTTTTTCCACGTACACAAAGACCTTCACACTGATTTTCCTGCGGACAGACACGACCGCAAACAGCCGGCAGCCGATTGGTCTGCGTAATCACCTGATAAGCCTTTGCAAAATCACCTTTTACGATTTCCTGAATGAAGTTCGGAATCTGCACACCGACCGGGCAGCCCTTTACGCAAGGTGCCGCTTTACAATGCAGGCAGCGTGTTGCCTCTTCCATTGCCATTTCCGGCGTATAGCCTGTTGCAACTTCCTGAAAGACACGTGCACGTTCCTTTGGATCCCGTACTGGCATCTCCACTTTCTTCTGTGACAAGTTTACCTTTCCTGCCATACTCCAATCACGCCTCCTTTGCAGTCAGATGTTCTGCCTGCTGCATCATTCTGCAATCTGCTTCCCGTTCCTGTGCCCGATAGGTGGTATTCCGCTGCATCAATTCCTCGAAATCAACCTTATGACCATCAAAGTCCGGTCCTTCTACGCAGGCATACCGAATTTTTCCATCTACTGTAACCCGGCAGCAGCCACACATTCCCGTTCCGTCAATCATAATCGGATTCAACGAAACAATGGTCGGAATCTGCTGCGGCTCCGTTACCTTACAGACAAACTTCATCATCGGAACCGGACCGATGGCGATGACTGCATCATAATGCTTTCCAGCATCCAGCTGCTGCTGCAACACGTTGGTAACAAATCCCTTTGTTCCATAAGAACCATCATCCGTACACAGGTACAAATTGTCACTGCATGCCCGGAATTCTTCTTCCAAAATCACAATATCCCGGTTGCGGAATCCTGCAATGGTATCCACCTGCAATCCTTTTTTATGCAGATATTTTGCCTGCGGATAGGCAATGGCACAGCCTACTCCACCGCCAATGACACAGACGGACTGACAACCTTCCGGCAAATGTGTCGGAACGCCGAGCGGTCCCACCAAATCCAAAATGGAATCCCCTGCCTGTAGCGTTGCCAGCTGCTTTGTCGTCGCACCGACCAACTGGAAAATCAGCGTAATGGTGCCTGCTGTTCGATCATAATCTGCAACAGTCAGCGGTACCCGTTCTCCATATTCATCAATACGGAATATAATAAACTGACCCGGCAGAACTTTTGCTGCAATCAGAGGTGCATGCAGAACCATCCGTGCAACAGATGCATTCAGCATTGTCTTTTCTTCAATTCGGAACATAGCCGTCCCTACCTCGCTTTTTCCATAATATTTTTCCTTCACGAACAAGAGCCGAAATACACTCTAAAAAAATAAGCCGACAAGATCGCCGGCTTATTCGAGCGAATACTGCTCTTATTTCGGAATGTATTGATCCTATTCTTAAACAGTCGGATCTTCTGCTGTTACGACTGCATCCTCTGCATCGTCCAGATCATCAAAATCAAATTCCAGCAATTCGCCGCAGCAAGGACACTGCATGCTGCCATGATCCAAAACGGACTCATCCATGACAATGGTGTTTTCGCAAGTCGGACATACGGTCTCATACAGATCATCGTCATCCAGATCTTCTACATCCTCATCGTCATATTCTGCATCGTCCAGATCGTTTTCTTCGTCATAAACAATTTCTTCTACGTCTGCCAGATCTTCATCCAGGGATTCACAGACTTCTGTCAATTCATCCACTTGATCCTGCAAATCTTCTACATACAGAGCAGTTGTTTGCAGCACTTCCATAATCTGTGCAAGCACTTTGCCTTCCTTGGTGGTCATATCCAAGTCCATGCCGTCTACCAAACCATTCAAGTAAGAAATCTTATCTGTTAATTTCATGATTTTGCTCCTTTTCAAAAATGGGGCTTATGCACGTTCCATATATTCGCCAGTTCTGGTATCAATCCGGATCATATCACCCTGGTTGATGAACAGCGGTACCTTAATTTCTGCGCCAGTTTCCAGTGTTGCCGGCTTGGTTGCATTTGTTGCGGTATCACCCTTGAAGCCCGGATCTGTTTCGGTAACTTCCAGTTCTACGAAGAACGGCGGTTCTACACCGAATACATTACCCTTATAGGACAGTACCTTTACTTCCATGTTTTCCTTTACGAATGCGAAGGACGGGCCCAGCTTGGACTTATCAATCGGCTGCTGTTCGTACGTTTCCNGCTGCTGTTCGTACGTTTCCATATCCATAAAGTAATACAGATCGCCATCGCTGTACAGATACTGCATGTCTTTTCTTTCAATATATGCAGTCGGATACTTATCAGTCGGGTTGAAAGAACGTTCTACCACAGCACCGGTGATGACATTCTTATACTTGGTACGAACAAATGCTGCACCCTTACCCGGCTTTACGTGCTGGAATTCAATGACCTGTACCACGTTGCCATCCATTTCAAATGTTACGCCATTTCTGAAATCGCCTGCTGAAATCATATAATAAACCTCCGTTATTTCGCTGTATTCTTGTTACGCTATTCTTTAGAATCAGCATATAGTGCTTTTATTATACTACAAATTTTATAAGTTTGCAAGACCTGTTGTCAATTTTTTTCGAAAAATCGCATTTTTTCGACTGATTTTAAAGACAAATCAATTCCTTCGGTGCTTTTGTCAGATTCTCGCAGCCCGATTCCCGCACAACGACAAAATCTTCAATTCGAACACCGAACTGTCCCGGCAAGTAAACACCCGGTTCCACCGTAATGATGGTGCCATCCTGAAAGACTGCCTGCGAAGAAGGCGAAGCATTGGGCTGCTCATGAATTTCTAGACCAACGCTGTGCCCCAATGCATGTCCGAACTGTGCACCATACCCAGCATCTGTCAGAATAGTTCGAGCCACTGCATCCAGTTCCTTTCCAGTTATGCCGGCATGAACGGCCTGCAAAGCTGCCTTTTGCGCTTTCAGTACCACGTTGTATACCTGCCGCATGGTTTCTGTCGGAGTGCCAACACAAACAGTACGAGTCATATCACTGTGATAGCCATCTACCACTGCGCCAAAGTCCATTAGTACAAAGCTGCCCGGCTGTACCACTACGGATTCTTCCGGCACACCATGCGGCATGGAAGTTTTTGTTCCGGTCAGTGCAATGGTCGGGAACGAAAGATCCTCTGCTCCCAATTGCAGCATCGCAAAGTCCAATTTCAATTGAATGTCCCGTTCTGTTACGCCGGGGTGCAGCCACTGCAGCACTTGTTCCAACGCTGTTTCCGCCAACTGCTGTGCAGCCCGCATCTTTTGCAGCTCCTGCTCACTTTTGATGCGGCGACAGTGAGAAATGGCATCACTGAGCACATCGGAACAATCCAGTTCTACCAAATTGCCGACTTGCTGCTTCAAAGAAGCAAACGCCTGAATGGTCATGGTTTCTGCTTCTACTGCCATACGCTTTGCCTGATGCTGCTCCAGCAGTGTAGCAATCTGTTGATACAAATTAGACTGCTCCATCACCTGACAATCCTTGACACAAGCACGCGCCTTCTCAATATATCGAAAATCAATTATCAGATAAGCAGCATCCCGAAATGCCAGAACCGTTCCTGCTGAGGAACGCATCCCTGTAAAATACCGCCGATTGACATCGGATGTAATGATTGCGCAGTCGATCGAAGCCGGCAGCTTCTGCATGAGTTGTTCCAGACGTGTTTGCATTGCAATCGTTTCCTTTCTTTATAGGGCTGCTGCCGCATGCAGCGCCAGCAGATAGCTTTGAATGCCAAATCCAGCAATGGTTCCATGACAAACCGGACTGATAACAGAATGATTCCGGAATTCTTCTCTGGCATGAATGTTGCTGATGTGCACTTCAATGCATGGAATCCGAATATCATGAATGGCATCCCGGATGGCATAGCTGTAGTGCGTATACGCACCAGCATTGATGATGACTGCATCAAACACCAGCCGTGCACTGTGCAGCTTATCAATAATGGCACCCTCATGATTGGACTGAAAGATTTCACATTCCATCCCCAGCTGCTCCGCATGATCCATGAGCATCTGATTCAATTCCGAAAAACTGGTACTGCCATACACACCCGGTTCCCGTTCCCCTAACAAGTTCAAATTGGGACCGTGAATCACCAAAACTTTTTTTGCCATATTGCATTATCCTTTCCGCAAGACAAACTCCTGTTTTGTCTCATCATATACCTTTCGGGGTAAAAACGGCAGTTCCAACCGCCGTTTGATCCGAAAGAAGCGTGTTTGTTCCATCTGCATGGGAAATACAAAAATGCACTTGAGGCGCATCAAATTGGCACCCAATACATCCGTAAAGATCTGATCGCCGACTACAGCCAATTCTTTTCGGTGCAGTCCCATCTTTTGCATCGCACGCCGAAATCCGCTGGAAAGCGGTTTTTTTCCTTCACAAACATAATCGACACCCAGCCGAGCTGCAAACGGCTGCACCCTCGGCGGATGGTTATTTGAGACAATGCACATCCGGATGCCATGCTGCTTCATCTGCGCAATCCACGCCTCGACACCAGGAGCCGGTGTCGGATTGTCATGCGTTGTCAACGTATTGTCTACATCCAGCAAGAGGCCACGAACCCCCAGCTTTTGCAACAATGCCGGTGAAATATCACAAACGCTGCGCAATGCAACGGTTGTCCGAAAAAGCATATACGTTCTCCCTTCCGGAGCCCAACGATGTGGTTCCGTTCTATTATACTGCATAAATGCTGCGAAACCTGTCGAAACAAACAGGCTCTGGATACATAAAAACGGACACACTCATTCCAGTGTGTCCGCTATGCAGTTCTTCTTCGATGCAATTAATACTTGCGCTTACGAGCTGCCTCAGACTTCTTCTTCCGTTTAACTGAAGGCTTTTCGTAATGTTCTCTCTTCCGAACTTCAGCGATAACGCCGTCCTTTGCACAGGATCTCTTAAAACGCTTGAGCGCTGTGTCTAAAGACTCGTTTTTGCCTACACGAACTTCTGCCACTTACATTTCCCTCCCTTTGCCACCACGGCAGAGGTTGATCATCTCGCAAGGGCATCACACCCGTCGAGTTCTGACCTATATACCACCGAGTTTCCGAAAGGGGAACATCGGGATATGACTACGTTCTGTCATTGTGCAAAAAACTTTATTTTGAAATATGTTTTATTATACCACATCCAGCAATTACTGTCAAGTGATTTTAAAATGAAACTGGAAATTTGTTATTTTGCCACAAAATTAACAAGTTTATTTGGTACATATATCTGCTTTAAGACTGCCTTGCCAGCCAATGCTTCTGCAACCTTTGGTGCAGTTGCTGCCTGCTGCAAAACGACATCCTTTTCTGCATGCATCGGAATTTCCAGTTTGGCACGTACCTTGCCGTTAATCTGTACCACAATTTCTACTGTTTCATCGATACAGAGTGCCGGATCATAGGTCGGCCAAGCCTGCTGATTCAGAATGCCGCCGCAGTAAGTCTCATACAGTTCTTCTGTGATATGCGGTGCAAACGGATTCAGGAGCAGCAACAGCGTACGGAATTCTGCATGTGTCATCTTGCCGGCTGCATAAATCTCATTGACCAATTCCATCATCGCTGCAATGGCAGTATTGAACTTCAAGTTTTCAATGTCGTCTGTAACTTTCTTAATGGTCTTATGGAACTTCCGCTTCAGAGATTCCTGATAGTCCTCTCCTTCTGTCAAAAGATCCTGCAAGCCCCAAATACGATCCAGGAAACGCTTACAGCCACGAATGCTGGAAGTGCTCCACGGTGCAGTCTTCTCGAAATCTCCTACGAACATTTCATACAGACGCAGTGTATCAGCACCATACTGTGCAACGACTTCGTCCGGATTGATGACATTGCCTCTGGACTTGGACATTTTCTGTCCGTCTTCGCCCAGAATCATACCATGAGAAGTCCGGCGCATATAAGGTTCCTTGGTGCCGACAACACCAATATCATACAGGAACTTATGCCAGAACCGAGAGTACAGCAAATGCAGTGTGGTATGTTCCATACCGCCGTTGTACCAATCTACCGGCATCCAGTAATCCAGTGCTTCCTTAGAAGCCAGACAAGTATCATTCTTCGGGTCACAGTAACGCAGATAATACCAAGAAGAACCAGCCCACTGCGGCATAGTATCAGTTTCCCGTCTTGCCGGACCACCGCAATTGGGGCAAGTGGTCTGAATAAAGCTTTCCATAGTTGCCAGCGGACTTTCACCGTCATCCGTCGGCATATAGCTTTCTACATCCGGCAGAGTCAGCGGCAGTTCACTTTCCGGCAGGCCCACTGCGCCGCACTTCGGACAATGTACAATCGGAATGGGTTCCCCCCAATACCGCTGACGGGAGAATACCCAGTCCCGCAGCTTATAGTTGACTTTGCTGACACCCTTTCCGGTTTCTTCCAGCCAACGCTTCATCTTTTCCTTTGCTTCTTCTACGGTCAGTCCATCCAGGAATCCACTGTTGGTCATGATGCCGGTTGCGCAATCGGTAAAGGCTTCTTTGGTAACATCGCCGCCCTTAACAACTTCAATAATCGGCAGGTGGAAAACTTTTGCAAAATCATAGTCTCTGGTATCGTGCGCCGGAACCGCCATAATCGCACCAGTTCCATAGCTCATCAAAACATAGTCAGAAATAAAGATTGGAATTTCCTTGTCATTAACCGGATTGATACCACGAACGCCCTTCAGCTGCACACCGGTTTTTTCCTTTGCCATTTCGGTACGCTCAAAATCGGACTTTCTCGCAGATTTTTCCTGATAAGCACGGATTTCATCCATATTCTCCAGCTGATCTGCCCACTTTTCAATCAACGGATGCTCCGGAGAAATAACCATATAGGTGGCACCAAATAAGGTATCCGGCCGTGTGGTGTAGATCTTTAAAGTATCCCCGGTTGTAGTTGCAAAATCAACTTCTGCACCGGTGGAACGTCCAATCCAGTTCCGCTGGGTTGCCTTGATTTTTTCCAGATAGTTAACCTCATCCAGATCATCCAACAGACGCTGTGCATACTCTGTAATTTTCAGCATCCACTGCGACTTTACCTTCCGTACGACTTCCCCGCCGCAGCGTTCGCAAACACCGCCAACTACTTCTTCATTCGCCAGAACGACCTTACAAGAGGTACACCAGTTAACAGCCATTTCCTTCTTGTAAGCCAGTCCCTTCTGGAACATCTTCAGGAAAATCCACTGTGTCCAATGGAAGTACTTCGGATCAGTCGTGTTGATTTCCCGATCCCAGTCAAAGGACAAGCCCAGAGATTGCAGCTGCTCCTTGAAACGCTTTACATTGTTCCGGGTGACAATTGCCGGATGAATCTTATTCTTAATCGCAAAGTTTTCAGTTGGCAGACCGAATGCATCCCATCCCATTGGGAACAGCACATTATAGCCCTCTAAACGGCGCTTTCTGGCAACAATGTCCATTGCTGTATACGGCCGGGGGTGTCCAATGTGCAAGCCCTGTCCGGACGGATACGGAAACTCTACCAGTGCGTAGTACTTTGGCTTGCTGTAATCTGTGCCGGCACGGAAGGTTTTATTCGCTTCCCAATAAGCCTGCCACTTTTTCTCAATTGCGGTAAAATCATATGGTTTCATGGTTTTTCATCATCCTCATTCTTACAGATTTCGGAATCCGCTGCGGACTCCTTTTGAACCCAAGCTTTACAAAAGGGTTCTTATTTGAAATAGGCGCGGACATCCTTTTGCAACACCAGCAGTGCCGCACATCCAACATCCAACAAGCCTTCCACCAGGTAAATCCAATTGCCGCCGATATTGGCAAGATTGTTTCCGATGTTCATTAGGAATACAATAGCCAAAAAGCCTGCTACTATATACGAAATATAGGGAATTCGCATCACCAGCAGAACGGCAAATACAACAAACAAAATCAAATAAACCACATTTGCTGTGGAAAATCCCAAAATCAAATTCAGCACAGACTTCAGAATCAAGTAAGCGCCGATTCCAAGCACGATCTTCTTTCCGTTTTCTGCAGACATCACAGATTCCTCCCTGATTAATTTTCTTTCAGCCACTGGGAAATATCCATGCGTGTTCCATCCGCCCAAAGCCGTTCCAACTGGTAGAAGTCTCTGGCTTCCTTATAGAACACATGCACAATAATGTCCGAATAATCCAATACAATCCAACTAGAACCATTTCCTCTGCCTTCCCGGCGTGCCGGCTTTTCTCCGGCTTCGGAAAGTTGATATTCCACTTCTTCTGCCAAGGTCTTGGTATGGGTGGTACTGGTTCCGTTTGCAATGACAAAGTAATCGCCGAGAATGGTCAAACCGCTTACACCGATTACCTGAATGTCTTCTGCCCGCTTGCTGTCCAGTGCTTTTACAATGGTTTCAATTCGTTCTAACTGCGTCATATCAAAGTCCTTTCTGCTTTCTTCCTGCTTTATTGTGCGCCGTCTTCGCTGCGCCCGTTATAAATATCGTGTAAGGTTTCTTCTGTATCATCGTATGCCGTTGCCAGATAAGAGCCTTCCGGTACCAGTTCGACAATGGCGCTCTCGTCTGCATAAATTTGATTCTGATACGAACGGAAATTGGTATTCAGCAAATCGATGCAGGCAGATTTATGAATGGAATAAACCGACTGTTCCGAGCCGTCTCCCGGATAATAGGTTGCACCTTCTCCCGGCACCATGAATACATTCACGCCATCCATGGTCAGCTCCTGGGAAGCATAGTCCGCAATCATGCTGATATCTTCCAAGGATAGGTCTGTTGCAATCCACTGATTGTCATAAATTTTCTTCATGGCAAGCGTCAATTCCGACTGGCTCATATCCAGCAATTTCTGCATAGCCGCTGCCAGGAAAATACGCTGTGCCTTTACACGTCCGATGTCGCCTTCATTGTATCCATGCCGGAACCGAACAAACCATTCGGACTGGGTGCCATCCAGCACCTGTTCTCCAGCAGGCAGAATCTTATCCGCTTCATAGATAATCTCCTCCGGCAGGATAATCGGAATACCGCCGATGGAATCAACAATCTTGGCAATATCTTTGCAATTCAGCTTGACATAGCAGTCAACCGGAATGCAGAAGTTGTCCTCAATGGCATTGACCACGCGCTGAATCGGCGTTACGCCTTCTTCCTGACCGCTATGGTAGATGCTGTTAAACTTCCCGGTGGAGTAGGAGGCATAGTCCGGCATGTAGCTGTCTCGTGGGATTTGCAAAACATTCAATGTGCCTGCCAGCAAGTTAAACTGAAACAGCCAGTCCACATCGGACAGCTCTCCGCTTTCATCCATACCCAAGAACAGAATGGTATACTGCCCTTCTACAATTTGACTCAAGTCCAGACCGTCATCCAAATTGGAATCCAAGTCGCTGCGCAAGTCCAGTACAGCGCTGTTGTTGGCAGCAGGCTTTTGCAAAGTACCTTCCAATTCTACCAGCGGCTGCCAC
>FR899103.1:50302-54441 GCA_000437255.1 Ruminococcus sp. CAG:403 | reverse complement strand
GGCTGCCACTGTTTGATATATTTCACAATGGAAATATTCGAAACAGTTGTGCCATTGGCATCTATCTTCTTATAGGCAATAATCGGGGCATTGAATACCATCACGGCAATCAAAACGACACTGCATAGGATGGATGCCACCATAATGGTCTTATCTTTTATGGTTTTGCCCACACCAGATTTCCGTGGTGTTTTTTTGGAAACAGGCGGTTTGGAGGCTGCCTTTTTTGGCTTTGCTTTCTGTGTTGCTGTTTTTTGAGAAGTGGATTTGGTGCGCTTGGCATGTGCTGTTCGTTCGATTTGCATCGTTTCATTCCTTTCTTTTTGCTGCAAAAGAGATTTCCTATGCATCCAGGTGCCTATTGCTGCAACGCAGCGTACTCATTATAAGCTTCTATGGTGTAATGCGGCAACAATCCATGCCGCTTCAATTGCTTCTGAATGGAGAAGCAGACCGCTTCATACATGCCGTCATTCAGATCACGATGCACCACTTCCCGCATGTGCTCCACATCGGGATAGGTACGCTCCGCAGAAGTCAAATCCGCCAGAAAGACAATCTTCTCCAGCTGAGACATGCCAGCTCTTCCAACCGTATGGAATCGAACCGCACGCAAAAGATCCGGATCGGTCACCCCGAATTTCTCCCGCAAATAGCAAGCTCCGGCAATTCCATGCCAAACCTTCGGTGACTTTTGCTCTTCCAGACAAACACCCATATCCGAACGCATCATCCAGTTAAACTGCTCCGATTCGTCCATCTCCTTGCAGATATCATGTACCATTCCTGCAAAATATGCGGTATCCGGTGCAACGCCGCCAAACGTTTCCGCTAAGATCCGACTTTCTGCCGCAACGTTCATGACATGGGTAAACCGCTTTTTGGAAAGATTCGCTTTTAAATACTGCTGCATTTCGAGATGATCTGTCATGTTCTACCGACCTCCAACATTCCGACAGGTACTTCAATCGCATGATGTCGATTCCTGTCCCATTTGATACAAGTGATGCAATTGTATATATTGTACTACGTTCCGGGGCAAATAGCAAGAACAATCTTCTTGTTTTTTTAATTTTTCCCGAATTTTTGTAGAAGATACCGATAATACTGCATCGCAGAAGATCTGAATCTGCCCAAATTGCGACAATTCCAACTGCTTTTGCCGAATCCGCTCCGTATCGGCTGCATCACGGGAAACCACACCCAATGTCACCCGCTGCAAAATCTCCTGATACCGATACCAGTGATCAAATTGCAGCAGCATATCACTTCCCATCAGCAGTACAAACGCTGCTTCCGGATTCTGCTTCTGAAAATGGGAAATCGTATCAATGGTATAGCTCACCTGTTCCCGGTTCAGCTCATAATCACTGACGGAAAAGGCAGGTTCCCCAGCAACAGCAAGCCGACACATTGCAAGGCGGTGCGCATCAGAAACCGTATAGGCACTTTTCTGCTTAAATGGAGAACAGTACGCCGGCACAAAGATCACATGCTGCAAATGCAGCTGTTCCATGGCAGTATGCGCCAGATGCAAATGCCCGTTGTGAATGGGATGAAAGCTGCCGCCGAATAATCCAATGCGTTCCATCGCATTACAGATCAATCACAGGATCTTTCGGATTGCGCTTATACAACACAAACCGGCTTCCGATTACCTGTACCACTTCTGATTCCGTTGCTTCTGCCAAAATCTGTGCTGCTTCTCTTGCATCATACATGCTATTTTCCAGCACACGCAGCTTAATCAATTCCCGTTTCCGCAGGGCATCCTGCACTTGTCCAATCAGGTGATCTCCAATTCCGCCCTTTCCAACCTGAAAAATGGTCTCATAGGTGCTGGCAATTCCCCGCAGTTTGGCACGTTCCTTACTTGTTAACATAAGATTCTCCTCTCGTTTTCTGCAAATATGCTTCCAGCTGCCGCAGGGCATTTGCACGGTGACTGATTTGGTTCTTTTCCGCATCGGTCATCTGCGCCAGCGTCTGATCTCCATAGTAAAATACCGGATCATATCCAAATCCATTTGTTCCTGCCGGAACGGTTCCAATGGTTCCTTCACATGTTCCTGTAAACAGCACTGCTTCCCCAGATTCATCCAAGTAGCATACCGCACACACAAACCGTGCGGTTCGCCGCGGCGCCGGAACATCCTGTAACATTGTCAACAGCTTCTCACAGCGCTGCTGATCGGTCGCATCCTCTCCGGCAAACCGATGGGAATAAATACCCGGCGCACCATCCAGTGCATCAACCATCAATCCGCTGTCATCGGCAAGAACCGGAACATGCAAAGCCTGATAAACGGCCTGCGCCTTCAACTGTGCATTTTCTGCAAAAGAAGTTCCGGTTTCCTCTACCTCTTCACAAAATCCAGCTTCCCGCTGGGAAAGAACTTCAAATCCGAACGGCTGCAAAATGGCACGCATTTCCCGCAGCTTGCCCGCATTGTTCGAAGCCAATATCATCTTTTGCATGATTACTTTTCCTCCGTTTCCCGATCAAACAGCGCCGCTACAAAATCCTTGCTGCGGAACGGCTGCAAATCATCTATTTTTTCACCAACACCAATCAACTTCACTGGAATGTGCAGTTCATTTCGAATGGAAACAATAATACCACCCTTTGCCGTACCGTCCAGCTTGGTCAGTACGATTCCCGTTAGATTGGCAACTTCCTGAAACAGACGGGCCTGGTTCACGGCATTCTGTCCTGTTGTGGCATCCAGAACCAGCAGTACTTCCACACTGCATCCTTCTGCCTGGGTTTCAATGATCCGATTGATTTTTGCCAATTCCTGCATCAGATTTTTCTTATTGTGCAACCGTCCGGCAGTATCGCAAATCAATACATCACAATCTCTTGCCTTGGCAGCTGCAATGGCATCAAATACAACAGCACCCGGATCGGAACCCTCCGCATGCTTCACCAATTCCACACCAGCACGGTTGGTCCAAACTTCCAGCTGATCGATAGCAGCAGCCCGGAATGTATCCGCAGCCGCAACAATTACCTTCTTGCCATCCTCTTTCAGCTGATGACATAGTTTGCCGATGGTCGTAGTCTTGCCGGCACCGTTTACACCAATTACCATAATGATAGAAGGCTTGGTAGACAGATCCAGTCCGGTATCCTCGCCCAGCATTTCTCCAATGATCTCCTGAATCAGTCTCATAATCTGAGAAGGATCTGTAATGCCCTCTTCCTTCACACGTTTCCGAAGCAGATCGCAGATTTCCACAGATGTCTCCGGCCCCAGGTCACTCATAATCATGGTTTCTTCCAGCTGCTCAAACAAATCTTCATCAATCTTGGTGAAGGAGTTTAAAACATGCTGCATCTTTGCAATCATGGAATCCTTGGTCTTTTTCAGGCCCTCCCGAATCTTCGCAAAAAACCCTTTTTTCTTCTCCGGAACGGAGACTTGGACTGGTTCTGCTTCTGGTTCCGCTTCCGGCTCCTCTGTTTCTTCCCCTTCCGGCACTTCTGCTTCTTCCGGCATTGCTTCTTCTGATTCTTCAATCGTTTCTGTATCCGCTTCCTCTGGTGCTGCATCTGCCTGATGGGATTCCAGTTCCGGAACAGCTTCCACCGGTACTTCAGCCCCCACAGACTCTGGCTGTTGGGTTTCTTCGAGTTCTTGCTCCGGTTCTAAATCCGTATCCGGTTCTTCCCGTTTGGTGGCAAGCGGTGTATACGTTGTGGCAAAAGCATCCTGCTGAGCCGCTTCTTCCGCTTCCCGTGCTGCTCTTGCAGCCTCTGCTGCCAATGCAGCTGCCTCTTGCCGCATGGATTCCTGCTCTGCCAGTTCTTCCGCCTGTTTACGAGCCGTTTCTTCCCACTGCCGTTCTTCTGCTTCCTGCTGTGCAATTGCTTCTCCGGCAATGTCTTCTTCCTGCTGCGCTTCGGGTTCCGATTCTGCTGCATCCGGCTGCTGCAAAATGGATGCTTCTTCCGGTTCTTCTACGCGGTTTTTTCTTCCGAAAAAGCCCTTTTTCTTCTTATCCCGTCTGCTAAATAAACCCATCTCTCATTCCTGCCTTTCTGCATGCGGAACCAATCCCGGTTCCGTCAAACTTTCAAATGTATCCTGCTCCATGCGAAGCAGCTTCGAAATGCCGTCCTCCTGCATGGTTAC
>FR899103.1:42777-50208 GCA_000437255.1 Ruminococcus sp. CAG:403 | reverse complement strand
AAATGCGAGAGGTACTGCGCATATTTCCGAACGTTTCCCTCATCCAGTGCGGCGTCAATCTCATCCAAAATACAAAATGGAGCTGGACGCAGCTTTAAAATGGCAAAATAAATCGCAATGGCAACAAACGTCTGCTCACCACCGGACAACGAAATCAAATTTTTAATTACCTTCCCGGGCGGTGCAACCTGAATTTCAATGCCGGACTCCAACACGTGCTCCGGATCGGTCAGCAGCAGGTTGGCATCTCCACCATCAAACAGTTCCCGGAAAATCTGCCGGAAGTTCCGATTGATCTTGGCAAAGCTTTCGGTAAACAGCCGACACATTTCCTGTGTCAGATCTGCAATCAATTGCTCCAGTTCCTGCTTTGAAGTGGCTGCATCCTGCATCTGCTCCGACAGGAAGCGGTAGCGCTCCGAAACCGCCTGATATTCCTCTACAGATTCTAAGTTCACAGAACCCAGACTGCGCACCTGATTCTTAATAATTGTCAAATCTCGCTGTGCCTGCACCGGATCTTCCAGAGGCTTTGCCTGCTGCACTGCCTCGGAGCGAGTCAGCTCATACTGTTCCAGCATACGGCTGATCAGCGTGTCATATTCCTGCTGTACCGAGGCTTTTCGTTCATCTAGTCGAGTCATGTTTCCGGCAAATTTTTCCTTGGCATCATTCAACGCTTTCAAACCGGACTGAATCTGCCGAATGCTCTGATCCTGCCGATCGTGAACAGTCTGCCAATGCGTGATCTCCTGCCGGTTTTCCTGACAGGAAACACGCAGCTGTTCCAACCGTTTCGTTCCTTCCTGTAATTCCGTCTGCTTCTGTGCAATTTGTTCCTGCTGAAGCTGATGATCCTGCTGCAATTGCTGGAACTGCTGGGTCAAGGTCTGCTGGGTCTGATGATGGAAATCCAACGCCTGCTGGGCAGACTGCACATCCTTTTCCAACTCAGCAGCCTGAATGCGCAATGCGGCACGCTGTTCTGCCAATTCTGCCTGCTGCTGCTGGAAAGCAGCACGCTGTCCCTGCTGCATATCCAGATCTGCCCGTGTCTGGGCAATGTTCTGCTCCGTCTGCCGGAGCGATTCCTGCAACTGCTGCTGCTGCTCCGTCCCTTGCTGACACATTTGCTCCAATGTAGCACGTTCCTGCTGCTGTTCCTGGCAGCGCAGCTTGGTCTGCTCCAATTGATAGTGACTGGTTTCCCAGGTACCGTGCGCCCGAATGGCTTCCTGCTGCGCCGTGTTGCAGCTTTCCCGCAGATCTCCCATCGCAACCAATAGCTTCTGTTGTTTTGCCTCTGCCTGCTGCAACCGCTGCTGCAAAGTCTGCTGTTGGCTGGAAAGCTGTGTAATGGTTTCCCCCAGTGCAGCAATTTCACTCTTCCGAGTCAGCATACCACCCGATCGCTGCGCAGAACCACCCGTAAAGGAACCGCCTGCATGAATGACCTGTCCATCTAGGGTAACAATTCGAAACCGGTATTCATACTTCTTGGCAATGGCAGCACCGGCATCCAAATCCTCTGCAACGGCAATACGTCCCAGCAAAAACCGAACCACCGGCTCATATTTTTCCTGATATCGCACCAGATTGCAGGCAAGGTCTACAAATCCAAACTCTTCTGAAAGTCCCGGCTCATATAGAATTTTTCCCTTGACCGAAGTCAGTGGAAGAAAAGTCGCACGGCCTGCCTTGCGCTGCGCCAGATACCGAATCCATTGCTTTGCCACTGATTCCTGCTCTACAATCACATTTTG
Organism: Ruminococcus sp. CAG:403; assembly: GCA_000437255.1. Lineage (GTDB taxonomy): Bacteria > Bacillota > Clostridia > Oscillospirales > Ruminococcaceae > Ruminococcus_C. The sequence continues at coordinate 48,445 of FR899103.1, read as the reverse complement.
CATTGCACCGCCCAAAGCCGTTTCAATGGCAACGCCATATTGCGCATCGGTCTCCAGACACTGCGCCACCGTTCCGCAAACACCATGCGGATGACCGCCGTCTGCCCGCAAAATCGCCTTTACACTGCCGGTAACTCCTTCCATATTCTGTTCCATATCCATCAACAAACGCTGCCGCTGCCGATTTTCCCGAATGGAAAAGGAAACCTGTTCAAATGCGGTGCGGTGCTCCTGCAACTGCTGCTCCGCCTGTGTCTGCAATTGATCGTAGCCTTGCAGCTGATTCTTGGCTTCCGTTACAGCCTGTTTGGCAGCAGCCTCCGCCTCTGCCGCAACTTGTTCCGCCCGCTCATGCTGCACAAGTGTTTGCTGCATAGCGGCAAGCTTGGCATCCTGTGCCACACAGCGTGCCTGTAAATCCAGCAACTGCTGCTGCACCGTGTCCAATGCCACCTGATCGGCACTTTGCTTTTGGTAGAATTGTTGCAACGCTGCGCCAACCGCATCAGAACCTTTTCCCAGTTCTTGCATTTGCTGTTCCAGCTGTACCCATTGCAGTTCCAGCTGTCCCGTGTGTTCTTGCAGCAGGTTTCGCTGCGCTTCCAAAGCGGCCTTTCGTTGCAGCAGTTGCGTATCCTGCTGTGCAGCAGCTTCTGTCTGCTGCACAAGTGCTTTTTTTTGCTGTTCCAAATTTTCAAGCGTCTGCCGGATGTGCTGCAATTCATTCTCTGCAACGGCAAGTGCCGCCTGCAAGGAACCGATTTCTGCTTCTGCTGCCCGAATCTGCTCCCGCAACGCTGTAACCTTTAAGGTGCTTTCCTGCATCCTGCGGTAGCCGTCCTGCATCTTTTCATCTGCTTCTTCCAAGTCAAGTTCCAGGTTGTGATACTGTGCCTTTGCCTGTAACAATTCTTCCGAAAGTGCTTGCAGGGAAGTCCGCATGGTATCGGTTTTCTGTACCCAAAGTGCAATCTCCAGCTCTCGCTGCTGGGCAGAGAACTGTAAGAATTTCTTTGCCTTTTCCGCCTGCATGCGAAGCGGTTCCAACCGGCTTTCCAATTCAGCTACAATATCCTGTAACCGCACCAGATTTTCCTGCGCCCCTTCCAGCTTTCGCTGTGCTTCCTGCTTCCGGTACCGGAACTTGGAAACCCCGGCTGCTTCTTCAAAGATATCTCGCCGATCGGTGCTTTTGGCGCTGACAATTTCTGCGATTTTGCCCTGTCCAATCATGGAATAGCCGTCTTTTCCCAATCCCGTATCCATGAAAAGCTCATTGACATCCTTCAGCCGAACTGCCTTTCCATTGATGCGGTATTCACTCTCTCCGCTGCGGTACAGCTTTCTGGTGATGCTGACCTCCTGCCCATAGGTGTCACCCAATGCACCGGACTGATTGTCAATCAGCAGCGTAACGGCGGCAAATCCCATTTGTTTTCGTTTCTTGGTACCGGAAAAAATAACATCTTCCATTTTATTGCCGCGCAATGTTTTGGTAGATTGCTCTCCCAGCACCCAGCGCACGGCATCGCCAATATTACTCTTTCCGCTGCCATTTGGCCCTACTACGGCAGTCAGCCCCTTGTCAAATGTCAGCTTGACCTTATCCGGAAACGACTTAAACCCTTGTAGCTCCAATGCCTTTAAATACATCGTACACTTCCTCTTTGATGCTGATTTGTCCCGGCTGCAGCGCATCAGATTCCTGTACGGAAACCGCAACCTGCTGCTGTGCAAAATACTGCACATTGCATTTTTTCTGTCCGACTACCTGACTGTATGTACCAGATGCCGTCAAAACTTGCAGCGTATCCGGCAAAACCACCTGCTGCTGCAGGTAACGTTCCACACTGCGCCGATAAATACGCCCTTTTACCAGTTCCCCAAAAGCAGGATGGTAAAATCCGGCTACTGCGCGTTTCCGCAGCTCCTGCGAATCATGCAGTCCACAGCGAATCACCCGGCTGCCAGCCTGCACAGCTTCCACCCAGGCATCTGCACAGAAGTCCAGCACCTGCTCCATGGAATACAGCGAATAGCTGCCATTCCGGTAACGCTGTGCCAATTCGGTTTCCTCCAATACAACGACTGGATAGAAGCGCATGGTATCCGGTCTGCATGCCAGCAATGCATGCAGCGTATCCCATTCTGCCTGCATGGTACTGCCAAACAGACCAATCATCATTTGCAGCCCCAGTTCCAACCCGAACTGCTGGATTTGCCGACTGGCATTCTGCACGTCCTGTGCGGTATGCCCTCGCTGATTCTGCTGCAAGACAGAATCCACCATGCTTTGCGCCCCCAGCTCTACAGCTGTCACGCCAGCTGCACAAAGTTCCTGTAAAATGGGAGCGGTAATGGCATCCGGCCGGGTAGAAATTCGTATCCCAGCAAATTTTCCATCGCCCAAAAACGGCTGTACACACTCCAGCAATGCCCGTCGATAATCCGCAGGAATTGCTGTAAAACTGCCGCCAAAAAAAGCAATCTCCATCTGCTCCGGATGTTTGACATGCAAAAGCGTCTCCCGGCAAAGCGCAGCAACTGCTTCTGGAGTTGGCGCCTGCTGTGTGCCGCTGATTACATGCTGGTCGCAAAAGCTGCACCGATGCGGGCAGCCAATATGCGGAATAAAAATAGACAGATTACTGTGCTTTGCCATAACCCATCAATTCCAGCGCCTCCTTGGCAGCCATCTGTTCGGCTTCCTTTTTGCTCTTTCCGACACCAGTTCCAATGATGTTGGAATTGAGGCAGACTTCTACCGTGAATGCCTTGTTGTGATCCGGCCCGGTTTCATCTGCCAGAACATATTCCACCTTTTCTTCCGGATTCTTTTGAATGATCTCCTGCAACGCCGTTTTATAATCCCGGAACTGCACCGTTTCCATGTGCTGTACACTCTTGGTGATAAAGCGCAGAACATGCTGCTTGGCTGGCTGCATCCCGCCATCCAGATAGATGGCTGCAATAACTGCTTCAAATGCATCCGCTAGAATCGAGGAACGGGTTCTGCCGCCGGTATGCTCCTCGCCTTTTCCGAGCAGCAGGAAGTCCCCCAGGTGAATTTCCTGTGCAAAGACATGCAGCGCCTTTTCACACACCAGAGAAGCACGCAGTTTGGTCAGTTCACCTTCCGGTAAATGCGGAAACGTATGATATAGATAATCGGCTGTCACGATAGAGAGCACACTGTCCCCCAAAAATTCCAACCGTTCGTTGCTGTTGCGGCAACGCTTCTTCTCATTGGCATAGGAGGAATGCGACAAAGCTTCCAACAATAAATGTTTGTTCTTAAAATGATAGCGAATATAGGATTCGAATTGCTCCAAATCCACATGCTCTGTATGTTCCATAAACTTGTCCACGATCCTTTCTCTTTACTCGGACAATGAATTTGAAATGGTTTCAATCATTTTTCCATCCACACAATTTTTCGCCTGCCGAATGGCGTTGAAAAATGCAGTGGCATCGGAACTGCCGTGCGCTTTGATAACCGGCTTCTGCACACCCAGCAGCACCGCACCGCCGACCGACTTATAATCCATCTTTTTAGCAAATGCCTTGATTCTCGGCAGAATCAGCATGGCAGACAGTTTTCCAGCTACGCCGGCGAGCAAATTGTGTTTCAACTGATTGGAGATAAACTTTCCCATCCCCTCATAGAGTTTCAGGGCAACATTGCCGGTAAAGCCATCGGCAACCACAACATCTGCAATGCCTTTCGGCATGTCTCTGGCTTCAATATTCCCGCAAAAATGAATGGGTGCCTGCTCCAGCAGCGGATAAGTTTCCAGTTCCAGATCCCGTCCCTTTGTTTCTTCTGCCCCTACGTTCAGCAGCATGACACGAGGCTTGGCAACCTGCATGACCCGTTCCATATACACGCTTCCCATCAGAGCAAACTGCTCCAGCATTTCCGGACGGCAGTCATTGTTGGCACCGGCGTCCAGCAGCATCATGGTATTGGTTTCTGTCGGCAGCAACGGAGCCAGTGCGGCACGCTTAATGCCCTTAATGCGCTTCACCAAAAATGTTGCGCCGACTACGAGTGCACCGGTGCTGCCGGCAGATACAAACGCATCCCCGGCATCGCTGCGCAGTGCTTTCAGGCCAACTGCCATCGAAGTATCTGCATGCTGTTTCAAAATGGTAGTTGGTTCCTCATGGATATCAAATACCGCTGGTGCATGCAGAATCTCCATGCCTTCCAAAGAAAGGTGATTGTTCTGTGCAGTTTCCCGGATGATCGTCTCATCTCCGACCAGTGTCACTGTAACGCCAAGTTCCTGCACAGCACGCATGCTGCCCTTGATCACTTCCAACGGCGCATGATCGCCGCCAAATGCATCGATCAAAATATTCATTCTTCTGTATCTCCTCTGTCCTGTGCGGCAACCTGTTCCAAATATGCATCCAACGCTGCCAGTGCCCGATCCGCATAGGCTTGATATTTCTGCTTTTTATCTCGAATTCGTTCCGGCAGATCCGGTAAAATTCCCATATTACAGCCCATCGGCTGGAAGTTCTCAACAGTTGGGTCACTGATATAGGCTGCAAGTGCGCCCATCATGGTTTCCCGTGGCAAAATCAACGGTTGTAAGCCGGCAAGCTGCCGTGCCAGATTTTTCCCAGCCAGAATGCCGCTGGCTGCGGATTCTATGTATCCCTCTACGCCGGTAATCTGTCCGGCAAAGTAGATCTGATCTCCGCCACGCAGCGCATAATCCGCATGCAGCAACCGGGGACTGTCCAGGAAAGAATTTCGGTGCATCACTCCATAGCGGATGAATTCTGCATGCTCCAGTCCTGGAATCATCGAAAAGACCCGCCGCTGCTCCGGAAACTTCAAATTGGTCTGGAATCCAACCAGATTATAGAGGCTGCCGCTCTGATTTTCCCGGCGCAGCTGTACCACAGCATACGGCCGATGTCCCGTCTTGGGATCCCGTAAGCCAACCGGCTTCAGGGGGCCGAACCGCATGGTATCTTCCCCACGGGATGCCAGTACTTCAATGGGCATACAGCCTTCATAAACCCGGAAAAATTCCTTGTCACAGTCATGCAGCGGTGCCCGTTCTGCGGCAATCAACGCCTGATAAAAAGCTGTATAGGTTTCCTGATCCATCGGACAATTGATATAATCTGCATCGCCTCGGTCATACCGTGCTGCAAAAAAGATTTTTTCCGGATCCAAACTCTCATAGGAAACAATTGGTGCTGCTGCATCAAAGAAACTCAGCCGCTTTCCACACTGCCGCTCCAAATCTTCTGCCAGTGCACCATCGGTTAAAGGCCCTGTTGCAATAACAGCACACCGCTTCGGCAGTGCGGTTACCCGTTCCTGTATGATGGTGATATTCGGATGATTCTGAATATGTTCCGTTACCAGATCAGAAAAGCGATGCCGATCCACTGCCAACGCACCGCCTGCCGCTACTGCGGTGGCTCTTGCGCAGGGAATCAGCAGAGAACCCAGCCGTTCCATTTCTGCTTTCAGCAATCCGGCAGCGGATGCCAACCGATCTGCTTTCAGGGAATTGGAGCAGACCAGCTCTGCCAATCCGGTATAGTGATGTGCCGGTGTATACTGTTCCGGTTTCATCTCATAAAGGAAAACGGCATAGCCAGCCTGTGCCAGCTGCCAGGCTGCTTCACAGCCTGCCAG
>FR899103.1:40451-42716 GCA_000437255.1 Ruminococcus sp. CAG:403 | reverse complement strand
ATGCTTCTCCTCACCGACTGGACGTTCATATCCGCATCCAGGCTTTTCACAAATCAATTTTCCGGCTTTTCCGCCCTTTTGGAAAAGCGTGCTGCCGCAGTTGGGACACTTTTCCTCAACCGGCAGATTCCAGGTCATAAAGTTGCAGTCCGGATAGCGGCTGCATCCATAAAAGTTTCTGCCACGCTTGGATTTCTTCTGCACCATGCGTTCTCCGCACAGCGGACAATTTCCAGACGTTTCCTGCACAATTTTCTTGGTATTCTTGCACTCCGGAAATCCCGGGCACGCCAGGAACCGTCCAAACCGTCCGATTTTGATGACCATATTCCGGCCGCACTGTTCACAAACCACATCGGTTTCTTCATCCGGCACCTTGACTCGCTTGCCTTCCATCTTTTCCTCAGCAGTCGCTAAGGTCTTTGAAAAGTCTTTGTAAAAGTCGTCCAGTGCGCATACCCAGTCCTTTTCCCCACGCTCTACATCATCTAGGTCACTTTCCATTTTAGCGGTGAATTTCGCATCAACAATATTCTGGAAATGCTCCTTCATCAGATCGGTTGTCACTTCTCCCAAAACAGTTGGTTTCAACTGCTTGCCTTCCCGTTCCACATACTGCCGGGAGGTAATGGTAGTAATCGTCGGTGCATAGGTACTCGGTCGTCCAATTCCGTTTTCTTCCAGCGCTTTGATCAAGGAAGCTTCCGTATAGCGTGCCGGCGGCTGTGTAAAATGCTGATTACCTTCCAGCGACTTTACCGTCAGCTTCTGCGCCTTTTCCAGCTCTGGCAGATTTTTATTTTCTGCCTTGGCATCCTTGGATTCTTCATACAGCACGGTAAAGCCATCAAACTTTACCGTGGATCCGGTTGCTTTAAATTTGCAGGAATCCGCATCAATATCCACAGAAACGGTATCCATTAATGCATCCGCCATCTGACTGGCAATAAACCGCTCCCAGATCAGCTTATATAACTTATACTGATCCGCAGTCAAGCTGGTTTTGACCCGTTCCGGAGTCAGATTCGGCATAGAGGGACGAATGGCTTCGTGCGCATCCTGCGCATTCTTCTTCGATTTATAAACACGTGGCTGTTCCGGTAAGTAGGAAGCCCCATAGGTATCTGAAATATAAGTTGCAGCGGCCTGCTTGGCTTCATCTGAGATTCGCAAGCTATCGGTACGCATATAGGTAATCAGACCAACCGCACCCATGCCGTCAATTTCAACACCTTCATACAGTTCCTGCGCCACTTTCATGGTACGCTTTGATTGGAAACCAAGCCGATAGGAGGCATCCTGCTGCAAGGTAGACGTAATGAACGGCGCTGCCGGATGCTTCTTGGTGACACGCTTCTTCACAGCTTCTACTACAAAGTTCGCCTGCTGCAACCGTGCAAGCAAGACATCGGCCTGCTCCTTGTTGGCAATTTCTGTTTTATCGACCTTCTTGCCGTCTACGGCAACCAACTTGGCTGCAAAAACTTTTCGGGACGGCGGTGCTATTAATTTGGCATCAATTGACCAATACTCCTGCGGCTGAAACGCACGAATTTCATTTTCCCGATCCACAACCAATCGAACGGCAACAGACTGCACCCGTCCGGCAGATAGACCACGACGCACCTTTTTCCAAAGGAACGGACTCAGCTTATAGCCAACCAACCGATCCAGGATGCGGCGTGCCTGCTGGGCATTGACAAGATCCATGTCAATTTTATGCGGATGCGCCATACCCGCCTGAATACCGCTTCTTGTAATTTCATTAAATTCCACCCGGTTATTGGCATTCATATCCAGATGCAACATCTGTGCAATGTGCCAGGAAATTGCCTCTCCTTCACGGTCCGGGTCCGTTGCTAAGTAAATCTGATCGCACTTTTTGGCATGTGCTTTCAGCTGTTTGATGACATCTTCCTTGCCTTTCATATCCATGTATTTCGGCTCAAAATCATGTTCTACATCCACACCCAATTTGGACTTGGGCAAATCTCGAACATGTCCCATAGAGGCAATGACATCATATCCGGTTCCCAGATACTTCTGAATGGTCTTTGCCTTGGCAGGAGACTCCACAATTACTAAATTTGCCATATCAATCTATTTCTTTCAGCCATGCTGCCTGCAAAAAGGAAAAAGCTCCCTCTTTCTGCATGCAGCAGCTGCTCCTTTCTCACAAAATCCCGAACAATTGTCCGGGCAGACGGGTCACCCAACCCGCTATTTCCAGCTCGGTCAGTGCAGCCGCCAATTCATCCGGATCTG
>FR899103.1:40119-40433 GCA_000437255.1 Ruminococcus sp. CAG:403 | reverse complement strand
CCAATTCATCCGGATCTGCATCCAGTTGAACCGCCATTGCATCCATATGCATCTGCGTTTCCTGAGACAGTAAAACGGCAATTTGCAGCGGCAGTCCTTCCAAGCCATCAAAATTCCGCTGATGCGACCGTACAAGCGGCTGCGTTTCCGCTGGTTTCTCTTCTTGTTTCCCTTGCTGCACAGAGGCTGTCTGTGCAGATGCTGCCGGTTGCTGATGATTGGAAGAACCCGCTTCTAAAGCTTCCGATTCAGCTCCTTCCAACCGGAACAAACTGGATTCTTCTGTTTTGGCTTCCGCACAGGCATAGACGGCG
>FR899103.1:39222-40095 GCA_000437255.1 Ruminococcus sp. CAG:403 | reverse complement strand
CTGCCGATAGTTTATGAGCATATGTTGTATAGTATTCATTTAAAATGTCGAGATGACTAAACACCGGAATGGCACCATCCCGAAGATATTTTACCACGCCGGCATATTGATTGTCAAATATATCCGCCGGCGGAACGCAGAAAACATCCTTTCCCTGCTCCGCAGCCAGCGAGGCGGTAATCAAAGATCCGCTGCCCAAAGCAGCCTGAATCACCAAAGTACCCTGACTAATTGCCGCTAGAATTCGATTTCGTTTCGGGAAGTTTTGCGGCCGTACAGCACTCCCGGGCGGATATTCCGTCAACAGCAAGCCTCGTTTTGCAATCAGCGGCTTTGCGCTGTCATTGGCTCTCGGATACGGAACATCCAATCCGCATCCCATCACTGCAACAGTTCTGCCGCGCTCCAACAAAGCAGCTTTATGGGCAACTGCATCCAATCCCAGCGCAAAGCCGCTGACAATGGTCAAATTGGCTCGCACCAGTTCCCGGCAAATGGTATCCGCCACCTGCACGCTGTACGCACTTGGTGTTCGGGTTCCCACTACAGTAATGGCAGGATACGTGTCAAGAATGGAAAGATCTCCTTGATAATAAAGAACCGCCGGTGGATTGTAGATGGATTCCAACGCTTCCGGATAATCATCTGCTCCATAACAAGTTACCTGGATGTTTCGATCCCAACATGCCTTTAAAACAGCCTGGCACTGTTCCATCCCAATCTGTCGAATCTTTCGGCGCGTCACTTCCGGCAAGGCAAGCGCCTGCTGCATCGTTTCCGTCTGTAACGCGGCACAAGCTGCTTTGGGTGTATCCTGCTGCTCCATCAATTTCCAAATCAATGGATTGCCAGTTCCGAGCACCATAGTCAGCC
>FR899103.1:11389-39202 GCA_000437255.1 Ruminococcus sp. CAG:403 | reverse complement strand
AGTCAGCCACAGCCAATATGGAAGCGCTTCCATCCTTGATTCCCCCTCTATGCGTCCTGTTGATCCCGTACCAATTCCCATAAAATAATGCCAGCAGCCATGGCGGCATTGAGAGACTCAATCCGTCCATGCATTGGAATGGTAATGCGCCGGGCGCAGGCATTGGCAACCTCCTCCGGTAAGCCATTTCCCTCATTTCCAATTAAAACGGCAGTGCGCCCGGAAAATGTCGCTTGTCCGACCCATTCTGCCGGCTGGCGCACCACTGCTGCACAAGTTTCCACACCCTGCATCCGACATGCCTGCAAAACAGGCTCGATTGCAGGCACTTGCAGCACTGGAACTCGAAACAGCGAACCCATCGTAGCACGCACAACCTTCGGTGCATACCAATCACAGGATTGGCTGCAAATCACAGCTGCAATCCCCAGTGCATCGGCTGTCCGCAGCATCATACCCAAATTGCCTGGATCCTGTACCTGATGCAGCAGCAAGTAGGAATTTCCCGTTTGCAGCAGTTTTTCCAAGGGTATCACTTCCGGCATTTCACAAATTGCAAATACACCTTGCGGATGTTCGGTTTCTCCCATCTGCGCTGCGAGCGCATCGGAAAGCAGACTGATCTTCGTCTGCCGGGAATCCAGCTGCGCCCAATCAGCAGCATGCTGTTCCCAAGCATCCTGTGTCACCATTAGATGGGAGAGTCTTGCACCGTTTGCACAGGCATCCGTAACCAACCGAACGCCTTCCAGCACAAACTTTCGCTGTGCCATTCGTTCTTTTTTCAGCCGTGCCAGCTTTCGATATTGTTTGACAGCAAGATTTTCCTTTGCAGTCAGTAACGGCGGTAATTCCATTGAAATGCTCCTCCATCTCCCTGTTTCTTAGAAGCTGTTCTCATAGGAAAAGGCATTCCCTTACACCCATGAGAATAACTTCTTAGAAGCTGTTCTCATATATAATAAAACACGCTCCGTGTCTGATACAGAGCGTGTTCAATTTCATTCAAACCATTAAAGAGCAGCCTTTGCCTTTGCTGCAATTGCTGCAAAGCCTTCTGCATCATGAATTGCAATTTCAGACAGCATCTTCCGATTCAGGGTGATGCCAGCCTTCTTGCAGCCATTCATGAATGTAGAATAATTCATGCCGTTGAGCTTGCAAGCAGCAGAGATTCTTGTGATCCAGATCTTTCTGAACTCTCTCTTCTTCTGCTTTCTTCCTACATAAGCATAGTTGCCAGATTTCATAACGGCCTGTTTTGCCATCTTGAAATGCTTGCTCTTGCTGCCGAAATAGCCCTTTGCCAGCTTCAGTGTTTTATTTCTTCTTTTGCGCGTCATCATTGCGCCCTTCACACGTGCCATATGTTTCTACCTCCGATAATACTGATATTTTAAATTGCAAGAAAAGCGCCTTATGCGTAGGGCATCAATTTCTTAACAGCAGCTGTATTCGTGGTATCCACAACGCCAGCCGTACGAGCAATTCTCTTCCGCTTGGTATCCTTCTGTGTCAGTCTGTGTCTCTTATTGGTCTTCTGATACTTCAGCTTACCGGTAGCAGTCATCTTAAACCGCTTTTTTGCACCGGAATGTGTTTTTGTTTTTACCTTCTTTGCCATGGTAAATCCTCCCTTTTACTTCGATGCTTTCGGTGAAATGAACAGGACCATGCTGCGGCCCTCCATTTTAGCAGGCTTTTCTACAACGCCGACTTCTGCGCAGGCATCCTTGAATTGCTTTAACAGCTCTTCGCCGATCTGCGGATGTGCAATCGCGCGCTTACGGAACCGAACAGATACCTTCAGCTTATCGCCGCCCTGCAAAAATTTCTTCGCCTGATTCACTTTTGTTTCAAAGTCGTGGGTATCAATTGCGGAAAACATACGAATTTCCTTAATGGAAACCACTTTTTGATTTTTCCGGGCTTCTTTCTCCCGTTTTTGCTGTTCAAAGCAGTATTTTCCATAGTCCATGATACGGCATACAGGCGGTTTCGCCTGCGGTGCGATTTTGACCAGATCCAAATCTTTGTCATACGCGAGCTTCTGTGCATCTCTTGCAGACATTGTTCCGAGTTTTGATCCATCCTGATCAATGACCAGAATCTCCCGATCCCGGATTTCATCATTAATCTGCAGTTCCTGTTTGCTGATAAGCCAGCACCTCCAAACATATTAATTCACAAACAAAAAGGAATGCATCACATTGTGAGCACTCCTCATCATACTTCTCTCCTGGCACAAGCTTCCCGAACGAGAAACGAGCAGGTTGAAATACTATTGACCGTTTCAACGTGAGCCAAACGGTGAGAACTGTGATGCTCTTCTTTGTTTACTCCAACTATTATAATCAATTTCTGCTTTTGTGTCAAGCTATTTTCTGTAATTCATATTTTTTTTACATTTCAAGAACTGTCATGATTCGCTCTGCACCCATTCCTTAAATGCATGCCACCACTCCACACATTTAAACCGAACAGCATAGGACTCTGGATGATCCAGCATATCCTGCTCGCCCGGCGAAAAATAAGCTTCTTCTGCCGATGCGTCTCCGACCACATCAGAAGCTGCCGGCAAGCAAAGCGGCGGATACATCACGCACCACCAATTCTGTCCCTTCGCTGCTCCGATGGTAACCCGAATGGCATCATAATTGCCTGCCGGCATGGTCAATTCCCCATAGGTTCTGGCATCAAACGGCATGTTGACCAGCTGCGCAGAAACCGAATAGGAAGCCCCATTTTCTGCGAGCACTTCTTCTGCCAGTGCTTCAATGCGCCCCAGCTGCCCGGATACGGTTTCTTCCAAATGGTCAAAGTCGATTTCTTCCCCGAACAGTTCCTCGGAAGATGCCAGCAGCCGATCCCGCACTTCCAGTTTCAGCGCCTGATCTGCCGGACTGTCCGAATTGGCAAGGATATGCATGCGCAACACATTCTGTTGCAAATGGTTCCAATCCGCCGTAAACCCATTCCAGCTATTCCATAAAATGGTGCCTGCCATTCCCAAGAGCAATGCCATTTCCAATTTTTTCATATCAATCACCTCGCTAGCAGTATGGACAGCGCATAGCCCGTTTATACAGAAATTTACAGCAAATAAAAAATCTGCCTGCATCCAGAGATGCAGACAGATTCCGTATACAAATTTTGTTTTATTGATAAATGGTTTCCTTTGCAGCGTCTACAATCAGCTTTGCTGCCAATGCAACGCCCAGTTCTCCGCTATTCAGGCACAGTGAATAATTTGCCTTGTCATACCAGTTTCCGCCGGTATTGATGCTGTAGAAGTTTTCCCGGCGACGGTCAATTTTCCGCAGCAGATTTTCTGCCTTACGGGCATCTACACCATACTGCTGAACGGCACGCTGAATTCTCGTTTCTGTATCCGCATAGATAAATGTCCGGAACAAGCGTTCTTCCTCTCGCAGAATATAGCTGGCGCAGCGTCCCACAATAACACAGTCACTCTTCGCTGCAAGCTCCTTGATGATATTCGTTTCGATAATGTATATTTTATCGGAAAGCGGCAGGGTTTCTTCAATGGAACGAGTCGGGTTCGAAGAAAGCATCAGGGTATACAGAAAACTCTTCGGCGCTGCTTCCTCTGCATGTTCCAGATATTCTGAGGATACGCCGCTGCGTTCCGCAGCCATCTGTAAAATTTCCCGATTATAAAACGGAACCCCCAGTGCTTTTGCAACCAACTCGCCGATTTCCCGGCCTCCGCTCGCATATTCTCGTTCAATGGTGATGATTCGATTTGCCATATGGTATGCTCCTCCCATCCAGTTGTATCTAATTTTATGGCTCTTATTATAACATATTTTATAATTCTTTTCTCACTTTAATTGGAAATTTTGTTCTTTTTGCATGAATTTCTCTGTTTTCCCCAAAGAAGCTCCATGCTTTCTGTGCAAAATGTCCTGAATGCCAAGCAGTGTGCACTTCCGCCATGCGACTGCTTATGCAGCGCCACGCATCATTGCATCAACAATCGATGGGAAGTACCAGCTGTTCTGACTTCTATTCAGCAGACCGAATTCCTTCTGCGTTCCATTGTCCCAAACGAAGCACTTGATGCCGCCGTGTGCCTTTGCACTCTTGACATAATATTCATAGTAAGCATCACGATCTGCTTCATTGTTCTTGTTGACAGCACCGAATTCATCCAGGATAACCGGAATTCCCTTATCAACAAAGGTTTCCTTTAGGAATTGGAAATTCTGATCCAATTCCTGCTTATCCGCATCGGTTCCCCAAGTAGACCGCTCACTATCTGTTCCGGCAAAATCCCACGGTGCATAGCTATGAATAGAGACAATGATATTCGGGTCATTGTTCGGAATTTCAATTGCCTGAACGGCATCCTTTACGATAGACTGTGCATGAGAGGTGACAATCAGCGCACGCTTTGCATTGTTTCCGCCCAATCCCCGTACCGTATCAGTAAAGGTAACAAACAACTGGTTGATGACCTGCCGTTCCTCCGGCGTACCGCCGCTCCACTCAGTAGAACTGCCAATCACACGAGGTTCATTCATGCCTTCAAAAATCAAGTGTGAATCATAGTCCTGGAAAGTAGTTCCAATCTGCGTCCAGATCTTTGAAAGAATGGTCTTGTCTTCCTCCAGCTTGGCATTGGTTGGCACCAGCCACAGGGCATCGTCATGGTGCACATTCAAGATCACAAACATATTCTGGTCGTAGGCATAGTCAACAACTTCTTTGATTCGTGCCATCCAATTTGCATCAATGGTATAATCCGCAGAGAGATGCTCGCCCCAGGTGACTGGAATACGAATTGCATTGAATCCAGCGTCCTTTACCGTGTCGATCATTGCTTTTGTGGTTTTGGGGTTGCCCCATCCGGTTTCGGTGTCGCTGGAAGAGGTATTATAACTATCAAATGTATTCCCCAGATTCCAACCAATCCGAATGTTGTCTACAATTTCTGAAGCGGTCATATCGCCGGCTTCTACTGTATTGTCAACCGCTTCCTTCTTTTCGGAATCCGCTGGCGTTGCAGTCGTTGCTGTGCTGCCAGTGATGCCATCGTTGCTGTAGCGAACGGAAACATTGGTCAGGGTGACTGGATTCTGGTCACTCCACCAATAGCCCAGCATGACTTCTCCGCCTGCCTGAATATCTGCTTTGACTTCATCTGGCACAATCCAAGTCAGGGAAACTGCATTGGAATCGGTGAACAGCACCACATTGGAGCTTTGATACCAGCCCTTGTCCGTTGCCGCCTTGCTGTCTTCTGCCACAGAAACACCAAATGCACCGGTAAACTTTCCAAGGGAACCACCGCCGGAAACATCAAATGTAACCGTCTGAAGGGTGTCGCCTTCCGTGATCAAATCGCCCAAAGAAATTTTGGCTTCCTTGGCAGATTCATCGGCATAATCCAATGTGGTATTCGGACTGATCGACTTGGTGCCGTCTACCGGAACCGTTGCCGTCCGCGTAAAGGTGCAGACAATGCTGTCCAGACGAACCTGCTGCACATCGCCCCACCAATAGCCAACCAGAACTTGTCCGGAAGGATCTATGTCCTTTTGTACCTCTGCCGGAACAGTCCAGTTCAATTCAATATAGGAACCATTTGCTTCCTGTGAAAAATCATCGCTCTGATACCAATTCTTATCGGTTGCAGCACTGCTGCCATCCTTGACCGAAACACCGCAGGCACCCTTATAAGTTCCAATGTTGGAAGAGCCGTCTGCCGCATAAAAAATAAAGGTAAACGACTGTACCTGGTCGCCGTCCTGGATAAACTGATCCAAATTGGCTTTATATGTATTGGTCTTATCCCGATCAAGTGTCATATTGATGCCGTTTTTCTCAATGCCCAGTGTACTGCTGACGGTTTCTGTCGGGCTGACATGCTCCGTTACAGTGGTTTCCTCCTTTGTCGTAGTGGCTTCCGGTGCATCCGTTCCGGAAGATTCTGCTGCCGAAGTACTTGCCTCAGAAGAAGAATCTGCGGTATCCTTCTTGCATCCGCTCAGCGGAATGGCAAGTGACAGTCCAGCCAACACTACGGCAAGTCCCTTTTTCCAATTCATCATATTGCGCTCCTTTTCTAATAGAATATTCTTATTATACAATAAACGAAGCAGAATAGCAAGTTCTTCCGTTTCGTTTTTTGAAAAAACGGGCAAAAAAGCGCAGCAGAACTGCTTCTGCTGCGCCAATCGGGATACATTTTTTGTAAAAGAATTAGTCTACTGTTACGATGGTTCCCTTCAGATCTCTCGGAGCTGCAATGGCATTGGATTCATCGGTATCAATGTGCATTGCAGTTGCATAGTTCGGGGATACCCGACAGACAACGTCACCCAAAATTGCTTTTCTGCCGTCTGTTTCAACTCTTACCCAAACAACATCCTTATCCTTTACGCCCATTGCTTCTGCATCTTCCGGAGTAAAGTGAATGTGCCGCTTTGCAACGATAACACCTTCTGCCAATTCGATCTCACCAGCAGGTCCAATGATCTTGCAAGCGCCGGAACCAGCCACATCTCCAGATTCTCGAATCGGTGCTGCAATTCCGATGGAACGTGCATCTGTTGCAGACAGTTCTACCTGTGTTGCATTCCGGAACGGACCCAGAATGGAAACATTTGCCAGCTCCTTTTTCGGGCCAACAACGGTTACACGTTCTTCACTGGCAAACTGACCCGGCTGAGACAGCATCTTCTTTACAGTCAGTTCCTTTCCAGCACCAAACAGGGTTTCAAAATGTTCCTTGGTCAGATGTACATGTCTTGCAGATGTTTCAACGATAAATTCCTTAGACATTGCAATTACCTCCTAATGTTTCATTCATGATTACCCTTTTATTTTACTACTTTCCGCTTCTTTCGTCAAGAGAAATTTTGGAATATTTTTGGGAAATTCCATTCTATCCGGCAAACCGAGTACTTTGTACAATCAGATAAATCATCATACTCAGGTGACAAGCACAAATCACCAGCAGCCAAGGCGAAGTCCAGGCAATGCTGGCAGTCCGCATGCTCTGTTTGGGCATATTATAGGGCAGATGATGCTTCCGGCGATCGAAAATAAAAAGAATCAGTCCAAGCAGCAAGACAGCCAGATAGCCCAAATTCAAAAGCAGTATGCCCCATTCCGGCATAGCATTCCACTCCGCCAAAGTGGCGCTTCCCGTTGCCAGTACATTGACTGCAACGTGCACCATAATCGACGGTAGCAGGGAATTATGTCGCATATCGATTTCTGCCAAGAAAATTCCCAGCAAAAAGGCAAGCAAAAACTGTGCAATGTTTTCATGTGCCAGCCCGAACAGCGCTGCACTCATAAAAATACCGAACCGCTGACTCACACGGGATAGGTTCTTCAAAATCACACCCCGAAACAGCAATTCCTCTCCAATCGGTGCCAGCAGGCAGCCATACAGAACCTGTGCCAGCAGCATTGTGGTGCCCGAATAGCTGCCCATATCCGCCTCATACATGACCATACCGCCCCGGCTCATCCAATAAGACACCAGAGAAGAAGCTTGTGCCGCTACATTCTGAATAAAAAAGGCAATCAAAATATAAGAGACTGCATGCGAAACCCGAAACCCGGTTGTATCAAACAGATCTCTCGCCCGCAGTTTAGTGGCTTTGCATCCCAGCACCGTCACCACAAAATTGGTGCTGAAAAAGGCAATTCCCGTTAAAGCAACCAATGCGGAGGAATTTTGCAGGAACTGATAGCTTTCACTGCCATTTAAAAATGCCTGCATCCCGCCGGATATGCTGCCTTCCAAGAAAAATAAAAGAATCAGCATCAGCAAACTACATAAGAAATTGCTGCCTGCAAAGCCCAGAAAGGCACACAGCCCGGCAACATTGAAGAAATGCCGAATGCGCTTCCGCTCGGCACGATTCGGTTGCAGCGGCAGTTCACAACCAGGAATTGCAATCTGCGGTACCAGCATACGGTAATCGCCATTATATGCGGTTTGCTCCATGGGGTTTTCAAATGGATTCTGCGGATCTATGCGTACAGCAGACGACTCTGCCTGTTCAGATGCTTGGGACTGCGGTGGGGTTGTTTCCGGCTCCGGCTGCCAGATGGGTTGGCTTTGCATATCCGGATAATATTGTGTTTCTGGTTCCATAAATTTGCTCCCTTTGATGGATTGTGCCAGCAGTTTTTCAAGTCCTTCCTGGATCTGCGCCACGTTCTAGTGTCTATATTGTACCATATTTCGCCGCATTCGTAAACACCCTTCCCACAAATTCCAATCCAATTCGGGGAAAAACATAAAAACAAAACAAAATAGATATAGACAAATTTTCGAAAATATGCTATACTAATTATAATTATTCACATTCTTTTACAGAAAGGAGCTGCTGCCGCATATGCTGCATGAAAAATCCTGTGGTGCCATTGTATACCGTAAATCGCACGGCAATACAGAAATTCTGCTCATTAAACATATCAACAGCGGGCACTGGTCGTTTCCAAAGGGGCATGTAGAAGGAAATGAGACAGAAGTGGAAACTGCCATTCGAGAAATCAAAGAAGAAACTGCTATCGATGTCATGATTGATCCGACTTTCCGAGAAACCGTTTCGTACTATCCCAAACGAGATACCCAAAAAACGGTGGTTTATTTCATTGGGAAAGCCAAAAATTATGATTATATTCCGCAGGAAGAGGAAATCTCTGAAATTCGCTGGGTGGACATCGGATATGCTTCCAATATCTTAACCTACGAAAACGATAAAAATATCGTCAATAAGGCAAAGACAGCGATCAAAGAATTATAGGAACTTGCCCGCTTATTTGCAAGAATCCATAAAAATCACCGTATGTTGCAGCATCATCTGCATCATACGGTGATTTTTCATTTTACTTCATGAAAAAGTCAATGAGAAAGGACACACTTATTTTTCAATACCGTCTTCCAATGTATAGGTGGACCAGTTGCTCATGGTCGTCTGCGTCGGATATGCACCCGTATATTCACCATCTACGCTCAGAATCAGTGAACATTGCGGCAGTCCCGTATCGGTGGTATACACTTCAAATTCTACTTGCTGATATGCTTCATATGGAGTCAGATCCATAGAAATATAATTACGCAGATCGTCGCAGTTCTGAAGTGTATATGTTCCTTCCTGTATCAGGTTACCGTCATGCTTCATTAAGCGCAGTGCATCATCAAACTTCTCGCCCAATTTTTCTGCTTCGTGGTTATTGGCTTGCAATTTTCCCTCCGCATCCAATGCAAGATATATGGTGCTAACGCCAGAACGAAGCATTTCATCTGTACACGATGTAGGAGCAGTCGAATAGGTACGTGTTCCATCTTCTTCCTTATAGCAAACAACAGACAGTGCCTTTCCATCCAAGGTGTAAATCGAAACATTTGTATAGTCATCCAAAAAGTCGCACTTGCTTTTCAGCTGTTCATCGATTTTTGCATCATTTCCATATCGATAATTTCCGGTGCTGGTAACGCCTTGTGATTCAAACACCGTATTGGCTGCATCCAGCACTGCCTTTGCATCGTCCGAGCTGGCTGCCTTTTTCTCAAACTCCTCGTCTTCGGAAGAATCGGTATGCTTTGCAGCAGAAGTGGTTTTCGCAGGCTTTTCGGAATCCTGTTCGGATGTCCCAGCTGTTTCTTCTGCATCCGTTGCAATACTACTCTTGGAATCATTTGCAGCCTTGCTAGCGTCTTCGGACTGATCCTTGCTGTGGAACAGGAAAAAGGCGCCGACACAACCGGCAATCACTACAACCAGGCAAATCACCACAATCCAAATGGCTTTTCCAGATTTTTTCTTTTGTTTCGGTGTCTCTGCTGCGGAAGAACCTGCTGCCGCTGGTGCAGCATCCTCTACACATTTCGCTCCGCATTTCCGGCAAAACTTGGATCCATCTGGAAGCTGCGCTCCACATTTCTTACAAAACATACAAATATCCTCCTCCATATAAGCGCCTGTCCGGAAATCATTCCCACCAACAGGCGAAAAAGCAACGTTCTC
The DNA here is from genome assembly GCA_000437255.1 of Ruminococcus sp. CAG:403. Taxonomy (GTDB): domain Bacteria; phylum Bacillota; class Clostridia; order Oscillospirales; family Ruminococcaceae; genus Ruminococcus_C. The sequence goes on along the minus strand of FR899103.1, from coordinate 29,183 downwards.
TTGGAATTGCTTTCCCTATTATTTCTATTATACGATATATTCATGAAGGAAAGAAGAGGATTCTGTAAAAAAATGGGAGAAGCGGCCGCCGATTTCAAAAAAGGGGAGAAGCGGCCGCCGATTTCCCATTATAAAATGTTGGAAACCAACGGCGCTTCTCCCTGAATCAGTCGATACAACAAAATTTGCACGGTATCAAGTTCTGCCGAAAATTCATCCCCCTGTTCTTCCAGCAGCGGCCCCAGACGAACAATAGCAGCCTCCACTTCTGCGAGACGATCCTTCCGCACCAAATAAACCAATAGCTCCCGTCGCTTTTGCCACTGCCGCACGAACTGCTCGCAAGAATCGAAGGCTTCCGCTTCTTCTGCTGCCTCCACTTCTTGCAGCTGTTCCAGCAGAAACTGACACTGCCCCCGCACAAGCAGCGAAGAACCAATGCTAAGCCCAATTAATGTGCATAAAATAACAATGCTAATTTTTAAACGTGTCACTTTGCATGCTTCCTCTCCTTTGGAATTACAGTCACGGAATCTTCCTGATCCGCAAGCATCAAAAACACATCGGACACCGCCAGATTTTTCTGCCGCAAGTTACGATCCAGCCAAGCACGATTCCGGTGCACCGCATCGAGCGCGCGGGAGATCAGACAGCCGTCTGCAATCACCACCACCGGCGGATCCTGCGAAGCCTGCTTGATCTTCATATCTTCCTGCGTCACAGTACGATATGCCGCTTTGGGGTAAACAGAAACACTGCCCGTTGTTTCTACAATGGCAAACTGCACCTCATCCGGAGTAAAAATTTGATTGGCACGCAGCGCTGTCATTAGATCATCGACAGAGAAACGCAGATCCTGTAGGGTTTCCTGCTCAATCTTACCATCCCGAATGATGATTTTGGGACTGCCGGAAATCATCCGCCGCATGCGCTTGGATTTTAGCGTAATCCAAGAAACAATCACCTCAAAGCAAACCAGCGACAGAATCGGCAGAATCCCCGTCACAAGCGGAATATCCAGGTCTTCCAGCGGAAGCGTTGCGATATTGGAAATCAGAATGGTAATGACCAGTTCAGACGGCTGTAACTCTCCCAGCTGCCGTTTTCCCATCAGCCGAACGGCAAATATCACCACAATGTACAACAAAAAAGAACGAATCAAAACCGTACTCACAGGCACACCTCGTTTCTGTGTTTTCCTTATTATACGGTTTGATGCGTTCTTTATACATCTAAAACTTGTTTGCTGCTAGTCTTCCTTTTTCTTTCGGAACACAAACAGCTTACTGATCAGATAATTGATGACCAGAATGAGAATCTGTGCGGCGATGGTGACCAGCAGCTTGTTCCAATTCAGCCAGCCAATAAACAAAGCAGTCAATCCAACATCAATGCCCAGCGAGGCCAGCCGTCCAACATAAAAGGCAACGAATTCCGTCCAGAATGCGGCTTTCGTATCCGCGCCGCTTTTAAACACATACTTTCGATTGGTAAAGAACGCAAACGTCACAGCACAAATCCAGGAAAACACCGCACAGCCGGCAGAATAAGTGGTATAGAACACTTTGGAAACAGCATCCTGATGAACCAAATACAGCGGAACCAGTTTGGTTACCATGGAAACAACCGTTGTTAAAACGCCGTAAATTAAGTAGAGCCACTGTTCCTCATATCGAGCATAAATTTGCTGCAACTTTTTGGGCAGCAGCCCGACAAACCACAAAATAACACGCTGAATCATAAACACTCTTCCTTTTCTTAAAAATTTATCGTACTTTTTACTTGATTCTTTTGACGGAATATGGTAGGATAAGAAGAGTTGATCGAATTCCCTCCAATGGAACGACGAACAGCTCATTCATTTTGATACCAACAACAGAATACGATTGCCCTTTCTTTAGGAGGATCTATGGCACAAATCATTCTCATTCTGGCACTCATGGCACTTTCCGCCTTGTTTTCCTGCTCGGAAACAGCGTTTGCCTGTGTCAACAAAATTCGCTTGAAACACATGGCTGACCAAGGCGACCCACGTGCAGAAAAAGCCCTTCATATTGCAGAAACATATGAAAAATCTCTGACCGCCATTCTCGTTGGCAACAACATCGTCAACATTGGCTCTTCTTCCCTCGCCACCGTCTTTTTTACGGAGTTGGTCGGCTCCGCCGGACCGGTTGTCTCCACCATTGCAATGACGGTTCTCATTTTAACCTTCGGCGAAGTTCTGCCGAAGTCCTATGCAAAATCCCATGCAGAAACCTGTGCCCTGCGATTTGCCGCAGCATTGTCTGCATTCACCGTTGCTATGACACCGTTTGTCCTGCTGTTTGACCATCTTTCCAAAATCTGCCAAACGCATACCAAAGCACCCAGTGTGACGGAGGATGAACTCAAATACATCATTGATGAAATTGAAGAAGAAGGCGTCCTGGAAAAGCAGGAGAGCAATCTGGTTCTTTCCGCCCTGCAATTTGATGAAACTTCCGTTAGTGAAATTCTCATTCCACGTGTCAAGGTAACCGCACTTTCCGTTCATGCAGACATCCAGGAAATTCAGGAAATCATGCTGCACAGTTCCTTTTCCCGTTTTCCGGTTTATGAAAAGGACATGGACAACATCATTGGCATGGTCACCAGCAAGAGCTTCTTCCAGCTGATGAGCGGCATGTACCGCAGCTTTTCTGACATCGTCCAGCACGTACTCTATGTATCCGAGACAAGCGCCATCAGCGACGTGCTGCGACAAATGCAGCAATCGAAAATTCATATGGCAATCGTGGTCGATCAGTATGGCGGAACCCGTGGCATCGTGACACTGGAAGACGTACTGGAGGAGCTGGTTGGTGACATTTACGATGAAAGCGACGAAGTCATTCCACCCATCAGTCAGACGGCACCTCATCAGTACACCATTCTGGGCGCATGCAGTCTTGGCGATCTGGAGGACTTCCTGGATGACAGTGACGATCAAATGCAGCAGGAAGCAGATACCGCTGCCACTTCCGTTGGCGGATGGGTAACCGAGCTGCTGGAACACATTCCGGCTCCCGGTGAACAAGTGTTGTGGAACCGGTATCAATTCACCGTCTTGGAAGCAGACAACCAATCGGTGCAAAAGGTACAGCTGATTGTACTGCCAAAACCGGAATCAACACAGTCAGAAAAAAGCGCTTCTGCCGCAGAATCGCAAGAAACCGCATAAGAAAATACATCCAATCAACAAAAAGCCTGCTGCACAGACAGATCCTGTGCAGCAGGCTTTTTCCTGTCATTTCTCATTTTTTCTTGTATTTCAGCAAGATAAAGGAGACCAATGCCGTCAGAACCAATGCGATTCCGGTTGGAATCCACGTGTATTCTGCAAACGGCAAATCACCGGTATTCATTCCATAAAAACTAAATACCATGGTCGGAATCGCCAAGATAATCGTGACAATTGTCAGTCGCCACATTACAATATTCAAGTTGTTTGAAATCACAGAGCCAAATGCTTCAATCATACTGGATAGAATGCTGGAGTAAATGCTCGCCATCTCCTGCGCCTGTTTCAATTCGATCAGCACATCTTCCAGCAAATCCTGGTCTTCCTCATACAATTTGATGACACGGCCACGCAAGATCTTATTCATGGTCACATCATTGGATTTCAAGGAAGTCGAAAAATAAATCAACGACTTTTCCAATTCCAGCATCTGAATCAATTCCTGATTTTTCATGGATCCATGCAGCTTACGCTCCATGACACCCGATGTCTTATCAATTTGTTTCAAGTAAACCAGGAAGGAAGCGGTAATGCTCATCATCAGCCGCAGCACAAACTGTGTGCGGTAATGCGTCTGTACATTTCGAATTCTTCCGTTCAGGACATCTTCAATGACACGATTGCTCCGCAGAGAAATGGTAAACACCATTTGATTGGTAATAATAATGCCAAGTGGCATGGTGTAAAAACTAAGGGTATCATCCTTTTGAATTTCTGAAATTGCCGTGTCTACAATGATTAAGGTCTGATCGTCCTCCTGCTCCACACGGGAAGATTCCTCTTCATCCAAAGAGGAACGCAGAAAATCCCGATCCAAACCGTAGTCTTCGATCAGCAGCTTCATTTCCTGTGCCGTGGGATCCACAACCGAAACCCAACAGCCCGGTGCCGGTGCATCCAATTCCACCAAACGATTTTCAATGGTCTTATAATATGAAATCACAAGTATTCTTCCTTTCCGATGAGAGGAACACCCGTGCTTTCTGCCCATACAGGAAGTCGTTATGCGCTCCTCTTTTTCGTAATTCGGACACCATGTATCTGCATGTGATTGTCCGCTCGACTGTGTCCGTTCCCCGTACTCGGGTAGGGATCTGCGTTCATAACGTACCTCCTTGTATTGTTTTTGATCAAATAGTTTGCTCCACTTGCGCATAGCAATGGAAACAGATTCGAAAAGCCAACGTTATTATTATACCAAATCTTTTTCAAAATGGCAAGTAAAAATTTTGTTGCTCCTTCGTTCAGATTTCTTCCCGCAGGCGCTCTTTCAGACCTTCCATAATGATATTTTTGGCCCATTCCGCCTGCTCCTTGGTAGCAGCTTCTACCCCCTTCAACGGATAGTCAATTCCCAGGTTTTCGTACTTGACTTCTCCCATGGTGTGATATGGCAATACATCCAAAGCCTTCAAATTCGTCAATCCACCGATAAAATGACCCAGCTGCCGCAGATAGGGTTCCTTTAACGTAATACCCGGCACCACAACATGCCGAATCCAAACCGGAACGTTTCGTTCCTTCAAATATTCTGCAAACGCTAGAATATACTGATTGCTCTGCCCGGTCAATTTTTTATGCTCTTCCGGATCAATATGCTTAATGTCCAGCATAACCAGATCAGTAACTGCCATCAAGCGATCAAATGCCGCCTGCTTGGACGGATGGTACGTAATACCGGACGTATCCAGACAAGTATGAATGCCTTTTTTCTTTGCGGCCTCAAACAACTCGGTAACGAATTCGAGCTGCACCAATGGTTCACCGCCGGTAACGGTTAATCCCCCGTGCTGTAAAAATTCCTTTACGCCATCATATTCCTCTAAAATAGAGGCAACGCTTCGCTTGGTGCCTTTTCCAATTGGCCAGGTATCCGGATTGTGACAGTACAAGCAGCGCATGGGACATCCCTGTGTAAAGACCACGAAACGAATTCCCGGGCCGTCTACTGTTCCAAAGCTTTCTGTCGAGTGAATATATCCTTCCATACGAAAAACTCCTTTCTTTCATGCAATGCCCGTTTTTCTGCAAAATATACAGGCTGCACCGAATGCAATATACAAGAAAAGGGCGCACAAGTCCTGTACGCCCTCCCTTAGAAACGGATTTCATAGATGCGGAATCTATTCCGCACACATTCTCAGAAATCTTAGCAATTAAAGAGAATGATGGAATGTTCTGGAGATAACATCATCCTGCTGTTCCTTGGTCAGCTTGATGAAGTTTACTGCATAACCACTAACACGAATGGTCAGCTGCGGATATTTTTCCGGGTGCTGCTGTGCATCCACCAGAGTTTCTCTGTTCAAAACGTTTACATTCAGATGGTGGCCGCCTTTTTCTGCATAGCCATCCAGCAGTCCTACCAGATTATCAATCTGTTTTTCATTTGCCATAACAAACAGCCTCCTAGTACAAGTTCAATTTATTCAGTCTCGTCCATCAGCTCAGTGGGCTGACAGCAAGCCATATTTCCTTTGGAGCAATCCATGCTGCGGTACGTTTTCACGCTCATTCCGCCGCTTACCAGATCGTCCTCTGAAATGGTGAGATGACCACTTCCGCCGCTCATTAGCTGCTCGATCATTTCTACCAGCTCATCAGCTTTTTCATCGTCCTTCAACACATGATCTGCCATGGTCAATCACTTCCTTTCTCATTCTGCAAAAGGCAGATTAGAGAGAATTCTTAATGGATTCGATATCCAGGTCGCCCATAAAGATCTTATCATCCTTACCCAGAGCATCCGGAATAATGGTGAAGGTATTGGAAATACCATCCTGTGCATTGGTCCAAGGCAGTTTTGCAACAGAAGCCATGGAAGCAGCTGCACCGTGGGTGTCACGGCCGTGCATCGGGTTTGCACCAGGAGCCAGCGGCTGACCCTTCTTTCTGCCGTCCGGTGTGTTACCAGTCTTCTTACCATATACAACGTTAGAAGTAATGGTCAGGATAGAAGTGGTCGGAACACCGCCTCTGTAGCAGTGGTTGCTGCGGATCATATCCATGAAACGATTCAGGATATCTACTGCGATTTCGTCTACACGGTCATCGTTGTTACCATATTTCGGGAAGTCGCCTTCTACTTCGAAGTCTACAACAACACCGAATTCATCACGGATGCACTTAACCTTTGCATACTTGATTGCGGACAGGGAGTCTGCAACAACAGACATACCAGCAATACCAGTTGCAAAGTAACGCTTTACGTCTCTATCATGCAGTGCCATCTGAATTGCTTCGTAGCAATACTTATCGTGCATGTAGTGGATGCAGTTCAGGGTATCTACATACAGCTTAGCCAGCCACTGCATCATATCGATGTACTTAGACATTACATCATCATAATCCAGGTAATCGCCTTCAACCGGTCTGTACTTCGGACCAACCTGATTGTGCTTACCAGTCTTTGCGTCCAGTCTTTCATCTACACCGCCGTTGATTGCATACAGCAGGCACTTTGCCAGGTTTGCTCTTGCGCCGAAGAACTGCATTTCCTTACCAACACGCATAGAGGATACGCAGCAAGCAATTGCATAGTCATCGCCGTGTGTTACACGCATCAGATCATCATTCTCATACTGGAAGGAAGAGGTGTTGATGGACAGCTTTGCACAGTATCTCTTGAATGCATTCGGCAGTCTCTTAGACCACAGAACAGTCAGGTTCGGCTCCGGAGCAGTACCCAGGTTTTCCAGGGTGTGCAGATAACGGAAGCTGTTCTTTGTAACCAGTGTTCTACCGTCAATGCCCATACCACCGATGGATTCGGTTACCCACTGCGGGTCGCCAGAGAACAGTGCGTTGTATTCCGGTGTTCTTGCGAACTTAACCATACGCAGCTTCATAATGAAGTGGTCAATGTATTCCTGTGCCTGTTCTTCTGTCAGCGTGCCGTTGTCCAGATCTCTCTGAATGTAGATATCCAGGAAAGTAGAAGTACGGCCCAAGCTCATTGCAGCACCGTTCTGATCCTTAACAGCACCCAGGTATGCAAAATAAGTCCACTGAATTGCTTCCTTTGCATTGGTAGCCGGCTTGGAAATATCGAAGCCATACCGTGCAGCCATTGCCTTCAGAGCCTTCAGAGCCTTGATCTGTTCTGCCAGTTCTTCACGCAGACGGATCTTTTCTTCGGTCATAGTACCGCAAGTAATTGCCTTCTGATGTTCCTTGTCTTCAATCAGTCTGTCAACACCATACAGTGCAACACGACGATAGTCACCGATGATACGGCCACGGCCATAAGCATCCGGCAGACCAGTGATGATTGCATTGTGACGAGCAGCACGCATTTCCGGTGTGTAAACATCGAATACGCCTTCGTTATGGGTCTTCCGATACTGTCTGAAGATACGGCTAATTTCCGGATCTACTTCGTAGCCATAAGACTTGCAAGCTTCTTCTGCCATACGGATACCACCGAACGGCTGCAGAGAACGCTTCAGCGGCTTGTCTGTCTGCAAGCCAACGATTTCTTCCAGATCCTTATCAATATAACCTGCTTCGTGAGAATTTACAGTTGCAACAATTTTGGTATCCATATCCAAAACGCCGCCGTTTTCCCGTTCCTTCTGGAACAGGTCTAATACTTCGTTCCACAGCTTCTTAGTGGTTTCAGTTGGTCCAACCAGGAAGCTTTCGTCGCCCTCATAAGGAGTGTAGTTCTTCTGAATAAAGCCCCGCACATCGATTGTCTTGGTCCAGCTACCGCCGGTGAATCCTTCCCATTCCTTTGGCATGATTGACATTTTAAATCTCTCCTTTGCTATCTTCAGCAAAAATTTATATATTGCTTTGCTTTTCTGCATCGCAGAATGCATGAAATCCGAACCTCGAATGCCCCACAATTCCGCTTTGCTTTAGCCTGATTTAATAATAACACATCCTATTAATTCTGTCAATAGATTTCATGAAACTTTCACGTGAAAAATACACTTCTGCACCAGTGTGCTACAACTTGGCAATTACTTTTGTTTTGATTGCTTTTTATTCAAAAAAGCTTGATAAAATATGTAATCAACCTTGTTGACTTGCGTTTCATAATGTGTTATACTAAATCGTATATTCTCTAAAACGCCTTTTTTCAATTGGTTGCAGTCGTTGCAGCAACTGATATTGGACAGGCTGCAACCGAGGAAACGAACTAGCGTTTTCATAGAATTTTCATCTTCCAACAATCCTTTTATTCAACGAAGCAGAAAGGAGTTGCTTTTATGGCACTATGTCCTTCTCAATACCGCTATCTGCTTGCGATTTATGAACTCACGCAGCAGCACAACAGCATTCGATGTGTTGACGTTGCCAACCATCTTTCCGTGACGCGTCCCAGTGTCAGCAAAATGATGAAATGTATGGTTAACAGCGGACTGGTTGAACCGGATTACTGTAAAAATATTACACTCACCAAAATGGGGCTGCATCTCGCACAGGAATACAGCGCCAACCATGCCATGATCTATGCATTTTTCCACCGAATGCTAAAGCTTCCGCCGGAAGAAGCACAGGCACAAACCATGCTGTTTCTTTCCACATTTCCACTGGAAACATCCAAAAAGCTGACACATGTCATGGAAAAAAGCATCATTGCTGCAAAATCCAAAGCCGCAAAGTCCATATAAGACACGGATTCCACCGCCTGGAATCCGTGTTTTCTTTCCAAAGGAGACTTTTATGTTACAGCGTCCGATTCGTACCATCGCTCTGGTTGGATGTTCCGATGGTCTTGCCCATCCCAACCCTGTTATTTCCTGGGTTTGCCGTCAATTGGAGGCAGCTTCTCTTTCCATTCGAATTTTCCCCTCTATATGGGAATCCCAGCCGGGACGCTCTGCGCCGGCAGCTGCACGGGCAGCCGATCTCACAAATGCCTTTTTGGATCCTTCCGTTGATGCCATTTTTGATGGAAGCGGCGGAGATTTGGCAAATGGAGTCTTGCCTTACCTGCAATTGGATCTGCTGCGGCAGCATGCAAAGCCCTTTTTCGGATACAGCGACCTTTCTGTTCTGCTGAACGCCTTAGGTGACGCTGGTATTCCGACCTATCACTTTCAGATACGAATGCTGTACGCCAATCCGGCACAGCTTCCTGCCTTTCTACACGCCCTACAAGGCGATGCCTCTGATTGGATGCAGATTTCCTACCGATTTCTGCAAGGTACCTCTTTAACTGGAACCATTGCAGGCGGAAACATTCGCTGCGTGTTAAAACTCATCGGCACCCCTTGGCAGCCAGACTTTCGAAACCGGATCCTATTTTTAGAAAGCCGTTCCGGCGGTCTGAATCGAATGGAAACCATGCTCCATCAGTACCAGCAAATCGGTGCTTTTCAACAATGCAAGGGTGTGCTGCTGGGAACCTTTACAGAAATCCAAAAGCTTGGACAGATGGAGCAACTTTACCAAATGATCCGGCAACTGGTTCCGGATCGTCCCATTGTCTGCACCCAACAGCTGGGACATGCCGCTTCCTCGAAGTGTCTTGCCTACCAAACCGTTCATACCTTTTCACAGGAAAATCAAACGGCGCTCTGATTGCTGCCAGAAACGAAAAATGAGCTTGTCCGCATTCGCAGACAAGCTCATTCTTTTTATGCGATTTTACAGCACACTTACAAAATTCGGCTTAGCCCAATTCTGCGAAGTACTTGATGGTACGAACCATCTGGCTGGTGTAGCTGTTTTCGTTGTCATACCAAGAAACAACCTGTACTTCATACAGATCATCAGAAATCTTGGAAACCATGGTCTGTGTTGCATCGAACAGAGAACCAAAACGCATGCCGATTACGTCAGAAGAAACGATCGGTTCTTCGTTGTAGCCGTAAGATTCGGTAGCAGCAGCCTTCATTGCAGCGTTGATGCCTTCCTTTGTAACGTCAGCGCCCTTTACAACAGCGGTCAGAATGGTGGTAGAACCAGTCGGAACCGGTACACGCTGTGCAGAACCGATCAGCTTGCCGTTCAGTTCCGGAATAACCAGACCGATTGCCTTAGCAGCACCAGTGGAGTTCGGAACGATGTTTGCAGCGCCAGCTCTTGCTCTTCTCAGGTCGCCCTTTCTGTGCGGACCATCCAGGATCATCTGGTCACCAGTGTAAGCGTGAATGGTGCTCATGATACCGCTCTGGATCGGAGCATAGTCATTCAGAGCCTTAGCCATCGGAGCCAGGCAGTTGGTGGTGCAGGAAGCTGCGGAGATGATCTTGTCATCAGCAGTCAGAGTGGTGTGGTTTACATTGTAAACGATAGTCGGCAGATCGTTACCAGCCGGAGCAGAAATAACAACCTTCTTTGCACCTGCATCGATGTGAGCCTGTGCCTTTGCCTTAGAAGTATAGAAGCCAGTGCATTCCAGAACAACGTCAACACCGATTTCGCCCCACGGCAGCTCTGCTGCGTTAGCCTTTGCATAAATCTTCAGAGTCTTACCATCAACAGTGATAGTACCAGCCTCATCATCAGCAGAAACAGTGTGCTTGTTCTCGCCGATCTTGCCTGCATAACCGCCCTGTGCGGTATCATACTTCAGCAGGTGAGCCAGCATAGACGGCTTTGTCAGGTCGTTGATTGCAACAACCTCATAACCTTCTGCGCCGAACATCTGACGGAATGCGAGACGGCCGATACGGCCAAATCCATTAATAGCAACTTTAACTGACATTGGAATTTACCTCCTAAAATTTTATATTCTTATTGTACACCAAAATAAAAAAAATTTCAAGCACTTTGACAAAAAAATAACCAGATAGCCATACAAGTTCTATACTTTTTTCCAATTTCACCGAAAATCGGAACTGGAAATGGTGCAGAATTAACAAAAATAAGATTTTCCATCAAAATATTTATTTTCATACTGTTTTGTCTGGGAAAAATATAGTATAATAATAAAGCATAGCAACCGAAAAACGAGCTGTTTTTCTTCTATTGCACATCAATCGCAAGGAGGCACCGCATGCAGGAACAGACCCTTTCCACGCTGAAGCAGCTTTATGCCGCTTCTGAACATCCCGTCTGTCTATTTGATCCAGCATTTCATCTGCTCTGGCAAAATCGTCCGGTTCCGGGCATAGAAGCCGGCACAGATTGGGCTGCATTCTTCCGACAGGCATTCGGCGGACTGCTGCCGGCAGGCGGCACACATACCATATCCTGTGGAGATATCCCATATTCCTGCCAATTCCTTTATAATCTGTCTGAACAAGGCGTGATCATTACCATCTGGAAAGAACCAGACTCCTTGGAACGGCTGCTCAAGCACCCAGCGCTGCGGCATCAGCTGGAAAATAAACTGGCTGGGCTGCGGCATCATACATTCGGCATCAGCAACGCCGTACAGACGCTTTATCACAATCTGGAGGAGCTGGAACTTGATCCGGCAACCGAACAGGAGCAATATGCCTGTCTCAATGTCATCATGGGAAACTGCTGCCGGATGTTAAAAAGCGCAGCATTTGCCGGCGAACTGGCAAAGTATCAGGAACCGCTGGAGGTTTTGCCGCAACGCATTGAACTGCACCGCATCCTGCCAGAATTTGCCTCCCATTGCCAAACCATTCTGGGACGAACCATTCGCATTCGCTGTACGACAGAAAAAGGCATTTTTATTCAATCCAATCCGGAACGTTTGACTTTTTGTCTGTTGTGTTTGCTCTTGTGCGTGCATGCTTACCGTGCGGAAAACAATGCTGTTTCCATCGCAATGGAAGTACAGCACCATGATGTTTTGCTGCACCTAACGGCTCAAGAACTGGGACTGGATGCTGCTGCACCACCGACTTTCAGCGTTTTTCAGCCACTCTATCCCGAGCAACCGCTAAAAGAAGAGCTCCAGATCATAGAACAATTCTGCACAACCTTTCACAGCAGTTTGATCCAACCCCATCCAGATGATTCGACTCCGCAATGGACACTGCGAATTCCCATTGCGCAGCTTTGGGAGGGACAAACCATCTGCCAAAGCATTCGCCGGCAAATGGAACCTGGTCGCATTACACCGTATCATATTTTGCTGTCCGATATTTCAAATTACCGATTCTATTAGCGAAAATACGCTCTAGATCATAAAAAGCACGCTGCTGTACCGTTTGGTATTGCAGCGTGCTTTATTCTTTACAAAATTTAGGCTTTTGCCTGTAACGATTGTTGCATGCGTTCCGCCCGACGCTTAGCAGCTTCCGCCAAGATAAGTGCCAGTACAACGGAAATCAAGTCTGCAATCGGCTGCGCCAAAATAATTCCGTTGAGTCCGATGGTTGCATTGGCAATCACAAGGATCGGCAGGAACACGAAACCTTGCCGACAAATGGACAGCAACAGAGAGGAAAGTCCCCGTCCCATTCCCTGCAACGAGAAGTTGCAGACAAAAATCAAACCAAGGAATGGACCAGACAACATCAGGGCACGCAGCATTTTCACAGCATATCCCTGCTGAATGGCAACATCTGCCGCAGAAGCAGCACCATCTGCTGTCATAAAAATGCTGACAAGCGGTTCGGTAAAAATAAAATACAGAATTGTCAGGGTGACACCAATTCCCATGGTGCAAACCATACTGAACCGCATAATCTTAGACATTTTCTTGAAGTTTCCAGCGCCGTAGTGATAACCAACCAACGGCTGAATGCCCATACCAATTCCCATTTGCAGGAAAACCACCAACATATTGGCTTTCATGGCAATGCCCATGCCACCGGTTGCCAGTACATCAATTTGATTCAGATAGCGATTCAGCACCAGATTGGACGCACTCATCAGTAAGTTGGTACAAAAAGTCGGTATGCCAATGGACAGCACGCCGAGGGCAATGCCGTTTCGCATGCCAATCTGTGCAGGCGAAATGGACAAAATAGTGTGACTTTTCAGGAAATATCCCAAATAGAACAGCAGGGAAACAGAGTTTCCGATGGTGGTTGCAATCGCGGCACCCTTTACGCCCATACCAAGTGCTAAAATCATAATAGGATCCAAAATGATATTGGTGACAGCACCGATCATCATTCCCGTCATGGAAATTTTGGCAGCGCCTTCTCCTTTTACCATATGGCTGCAAGCAGCACTCAGCACAGTGGGAATGGCACCCAGTCCAACATAAAATAAATAATCTCGTGTGTATTGTTCCAGATTCCGGCAGTTTTCTGCCTGCCGTGCCCATTCTTCCGCTGTCAGGTTCTGACTCAGCGCTGCAATATTATGATCGGCATCCGCACCAATCAACGGCAGCAGCAGATCACATCCCAGCGTCATCAGCAGCGTTGCCAGTCCGCCCAGCAGCAAAGCACCCCAAAAGCCAAACGAACTGATGCGCTTCACGCGGTCATTTTGTCCGGCACCCAGCGAACGGGAAATAAACGCACATCCGCCAATGCCGAACAAATTCCCAAATGCCATCAGCATGGTAAACATTGGGGTTGCAAGCGAAACTGCATTCATCTGATACGGGTCATGCGTCTGTCCGACAAATACGGTATCTGCCATGTTGTACAGAACCGTAACCAGCATACTCAATACGGATGGCAGCGCCAGCATCAGCACCGCCTGTGGAATCGATTCCATTTCAAATACATTCTTTTTTTCTTTTCTCATTCACCCATCTCCTTCATTGGACAGAATGAGGCAGCAATTTACTCGCTACCTCATTCTCATTTTTAGAACCAATTGGTTCTTGTTATTTTATTTTCAGTACCTGTTTCGCATCTAAGTATGTGCAAAAAGATACGAAATAGACGTTTATACGTTAAAGCGGAACAAAACGATGTCGCCATCCTGCATCACATATTCCTTGCCTTCCAGTCGAACCAAGCCTTTTTCCTTTGCAGCACTCATGGAACCGCACGCCATCAAATCCTCATAGGAAACGACCTCGGCACGAATGAAACCTTTTTCAAAGTCTGTATGAATTTTACCAGCTGCCTGCGGTGCCTTGGTTCCCTTGCGAATGGTCCATGCACGTACTTCCTGCTTGCCGGCAGTCAAATAGGAAATCAAGCCGAGCAGCTGATAGCCTTCCCGAATAATCCGGTTCAAACCGGACTCTTCCAAGCCCAGATCAGACAGGAACAGCTCCTTATCCTCTGCATCCATATCCGAAATTTCCGCTTCAATCTGCGCACAGATCGGCAGTACCGCAGCCTTTTCCTGGGCAGCAATTTCACAAACGGTTTGATAATGCGGATTGGTTTCAATCTGATTGCGGAAATCCGACTCACTCATATTGGCAGCATAAATCACAGGCTTTGCCGACAGCAGCGGCAAATCATGCAGCCAGAGCAGTTCATCTTCTGTGAAATCAAATCCACGGGCAGAATTGCCATCTTCTAAGTATGCCTTTAAGCGTTCCAGGAAATCCACCTGTCCTTGCAGCTTCTTATCTCCCTTTAAGAGCTTTTTCACACGGTCAATTCTACGTGTAACCAACTCAATATCGGAAAAAATCAACTCCAGGTTAATGGTTTCAATGTCTCTTGCCGGGTTGACAGAGCCATCTACGTGAATGACATTTCCATCTTCAAAGCAGCGTACCACGTGCACAATGGCATCCACTTCCCGAATATCTCCCAGAAATTTATTGCCGAGGCCTTCTCCCTTAGAAGCGCCTTTTACCAATCCGGCAATATCCACGAATTCCAGTGTTGCCGGTGTAAACTTGTCCGGTTCATACATTTCTGCCAGCTTATCCAAACGAGAATCCGGCACTGAAACAATCCCGATATTTTTTTCTATGGTACAAAAGGGATAATTTGCAGACTCTGCGCCTGCATTGGTCAAAGCATTAAACAAAGTGCTTTTTCCAACGTTCGGCAGTCCAACCATACCTAACTTCATAATACAAAAGTCCTTCCTCTCAAAATAAAAGAAGTCCTTGAACCAGCTGTACAAGACTTCTTATTCCATATTGTTTATTATACTGCATTTTTTGGATTCTGTCAACCAAAACCCGACGCATTTTTCCAAATAAAAAGTTCGCCCCTTTTGAAAAGGGGCGAACAGCATACTCATTTTTTCAATCGGTTACTTTGTGATTTTCAGCAAAGACTTCATCAGAGCGGTAACGTCGTCTGCTGTTACATTCCCATCCTCTGTCACATCTGCCAATTTCAGCTGCGCATCAGACAAGTCATAGGAACCCATCAAATACTTCTGCAGCATTACAACATCGCTCAGATTTACCTTACCATTCTGTGTAACGTCGCCGATCATTGCCTTGCTCGGATCAACCGTGGTGGTGGTCGTCGTTGTTGTGGTGGTTGCTGCTGTTGTAGTGGTGGTTACAATGGTAGACGGATCCGTATAAACGGTTACGGAATCCACTGAGAAAACAGAACCATTTGTGGTATAGAAGGTACCGAACTTCAGATAGCTATAATTGCCCTGCGTCTGGAATGTTTTTGCTGTTGCAGCCGGAACCGTCCAAGAAATGATGGCAGACTGTGTATTGTAGGTATCTTCCATTTCTTCCATGGTCCAATAATCTGGCTTTACTGTGGTAGAGGAACCAAAGCCGCCACTCCACTTACCAATTGTTCCGCTTGGTACGGAAATCTTTACATCAACACGCTTTACCAGCTCGCCTTTCTGCAGTCCAAATTCAGACCAATTCCAGCCGATCATTTTATCATCATCCGGCATGGTGGAATAATCATATTCCTTGCCTGGTGTAATGCTGTGTGCACTCCAAGTCGGATCTACCACTGGCGCTGTAACGGCGGGTGTGGTAGTGGTGCCATCATCACTGCCAAAATACAGTGTCACCGAAGTAAAGGTCGGCGTTCCGCTGATATTCACCATTTCCTGCTTGCTGTTGTCCCATTTTGCATAGTAATTGGTTTGCAGCTCAATATCCTTATCTTCTGGTACTCCGCTCAGATCCACGGTAAAGGTACCGGTTCCGCTGCTGTTCAGTCCATTGGTATCCCACTTTACTTCATGCCACTCATCTGTATACCAACCAACCAATCCACTGCAAGATGCCCCAGCAACACCAGAAACCTCTACAACGACCCGGTCAGCGCCTTCTGTCCGGAAGCAAGTCGTACCCTTGCTGTTTGTTGTCAATGTAGCCGGCTTAGAAGTAGAAGCAGCTTCCGTATCCATTGCTGTCAAACTCATCAATACACTGCCGGAACCTACCGCAGCAATCATAACCGCAGCGGCAGCAGCTAAAAATTCTTTTGCCTTCATGTTCCATCATCCTTTCATTTCTCTTAACAATACGGGATCGATTCGGACTCCATCCCATTACGATTTTTGATATTTTTTATTATAAGTCCATTACCAATCATTTGGATGAACTTTTTATGTATGAAAATATAACAAATCGAAAACTTATGCTCGGTTTTCGCAAAATGCGAAATTTCTTCATCAATTTGCACAATTTTCATATGCTGTTTTTGGGCATCTTTTTCGTTTCTTTTATGCACCTGTTCCATATTTTTCTCCACGAATGGCGGTACTTTTATGGTAACTTTTCAGAATGCCGCCAATTGGATTTGTGTCTCATTTTTGAACATTTTATGCCAAGCACCTGCAAAATGGTGCGTTTTCCAAGCAGCAACAAGGCAGCAAAGTAGACTCCGCCGCCTGCTGCTACACTCAACAGCAGCGCTGTAGTCTGCCCGTACGATGCCAGTAAACGAAAGCAAAGATGCGCACTTCCACCGCACAGCACCGCAGCATATCCAATCGGCAACAGCAATCGCACGGCATGCAGCCGACAGCCAATCTCTCGCTGCACGGCTAAAACAGCACAGACTACCAGTACTACATAGCAAATACTTGTTGCAATTCCAGCGCCGCTGACACTGGTTTGCGGAATCGGAATCAGCAGCAGATTCCCGGCAAGTTTACAAGCCACGCCAACCAACATCCACTTCACCGGCAAATCCGCACACCCCATTCCCTGCAACATCCCAAACAGCGGAACCGTCAGGCAAAGCCCTGCCATACCTGGCATCAAGGCACGCAGCGCCTGTGCAGCAAGTGCCGTCTCCTGCTCGTGCCCGGCATATAAAAAGGAAAGAACCGGATCCGCCAGCGCCCACAACCCACAGGCAGCTGGAAACGCCAAGGCAGCCGTTGCCTGCAAAATGGTCTGTGCCTGTTTGGTTAACTGCGATTGATTGTGTACCGCATGCGCCTGTGCAGCCCCAGTCAATGCACTTTTCCCCACCATATTGGTTACAGATGGAATGAGATTGAAGACTGTAATCGCCATACCGGTAAAGGAACCATATACAAATGCCGGAAAGTCTGGATCCATTGCAAGTGCCCCATAAAGCTGCGTCAAAGCAGCGCCATGCCGCTGCTGCACAGCACTTAAACTGCGCATCATGGTCATCAAATCAATCAAAGTGGTCAGGTTGGTCACCAGCGAACCAAGCGCTACCGGCAGCATGATATGAAACAGCATCCGCAGAATGCTGCGTCCTTCCTGTGGCGGCGCCGCCTGTGCCAGCATGAAATGAGAAATGCTGTCCCCCATCCATAAATTGCGCAGCAGCATATAAAAAGTACCGCAAACCATGGAAAGCGTGA
>FR899103.1:4841-11344 GCA_000437255.1 Ruminococcus sp. CAG:403 | reverse complement strand
CTGCCATCATTCGCAAATCGGTTCCATCCGGAAAATAAACCGCTGCCCAATCCGGATGTTCCAGGACAAATTGACTGCACAGCAATCCGAAAACCAGTTTTGCCGCTGCTTCTACTGCCTGTGAAATACCAGTCGGATACATATTTTGCAGACCTTCGTAATACCCTCGCTCCACCGCTGTTACACAGCCGAAAAAGGCAGACGGCGCCATAAATGCCATGCAAACCCAAGCATCCGGTTCCCCTGCCAGCAGTTCTGCAAACGGTTTGGCACCTGCCAGCATCACCATCGTCAGCAGCAGTCCCAATCCGGCAAACAGCAGCCGTGCAATCCGCCGAATCCGGCGAACGGTTCGCCAATCCTCTAAGGCACTATGATGTGCCACTGTTCCGGCAACTGCTGCGGAAAGGCCGGTTACCGACAACGCATAGATGGGCAGAAACAGTCCATAGGCACAGCTGAAGTACCCCATTCCCACGCCGCCCAGCTGATTGGTCAGCGGAATTTTGAAGAAGGCACCCAGCACCTTTGCCACCACGGCAGAAGTTAACAAGATAACGGAGCCTTTCAATAACGTTTGCTTTTTCAAAACAGTTTCTCCTTTTTCTCCAGGATTGCATGGAATCTACGAAATTTTATGTTGCTGAAACGAAAAATATGTGGTATAATATGTAAGAACCTGTTTTTCTTGAGACAGGTGCAAGATACTGATTTTAATAGAGAAAGGATTTTTGCACGATGCAAGTTCAATTTTCCGACAACGTCTCCACATTGCAGCCTTCTGCAATTCGTGAAATTTTAAAGTTCACCAGCATGCCCGGTGTCATTTCTTTTGCCGCAGGTAATCCGGCACCGGAAGCATTCCCAAAGGAAACGGTTGCCAAGCTTTCTGAGCAGCTGCTGCGGGAAGACCCGGTTCTTGCCATGCAGTACAGCCTCACCGAAGGTTATACACCGCTTCGGGACGCTCTGAAACAGCGCATGGCAGCACAGCATTGCTTCCAGCCGGATGTAGATGACCTCATCATCACTTCTGGTGCACAGCAAGGAAACGAATTGACCTGTAAGGTTTTGCTCAATCGAGGCGACACTTTAATTTGTGAAGCCCCCAGCTTCATTGGTTCCCTCAACGCTTTTAAATCTTATGGCGTTAACCTGGTTGGTATTCCAATGGAAGCAGATGGTATGGATTTGGCAGCGCTGGAAACAGCTTTGCAAACACAGCCATCCTGCAAGCTGATCTATGTTATTCCAAACTTCCAGAACCCCACCGGACAGACCATGTCCCTGGAAAAGCGCAAAGGTCTGTATGCACTGGCATGTAAATACAATGTCCTGATTCTGGAGGACAACCCTTACGGAGATTTGCGGTTCGCCGGCGAAGCCGTTCCGTCCATTAAGAGCCTGGACACCGAAAACAGAGTCGTTTACACGGGAACCTTCTCCAAGATTCTGGCACCTGGTTTCCGAGTTGGCTATGTCAGCGGTCCGGCTGCCGTACTGCAAAAAATCATTGTATGCAAGCAGGTTTCCGATGTACACTCCAACATCTGGGCACAGGTAATCTGTGAACGCTTCCTGAAAACGGTGGATATGGATGCATACCTCACGAACCTTCAGGCAATCTATCGGAAGAAGTGCAACCTCATGCTTGACGGCATCGAACAGCACTTCTCCAAGAAAGTTGCATATACCAAGCCGGAGGGCGGTTTGTTCATTTGGTGTACCCTTCCGTCAGACTGCGATATGCCGGCATTCTGCAAGAAAGCCGTACAGGATTATAAAATCGCAGTGGTACCGGGCAATGCATTCCTCACAAAGGAAACCGATCCCACTACTTCTTTCCGTCTGAACTTCTCCACCCCAACGGACGAACAGATTGTAAAGGGCATTGAAATCCTAGGCACCATGACAAAAGACCGATTGGATTAAGAAATTGCTAGAAAGGACAAAATGTAACATGAGTCAGGAAAAAGCAACGGCTTCCCGTGGAAGCCATTATGTAGTAACTGAAAAATACTTGCTTACCCGTGGTGCTGCCTTGCAGCTCCCGGCAAAGCAATTCCAATCATTCATTCACGATAAAAATACCATCTATGGCATGGTCATTGATATGCCGATGAATCCGGCTTTGCTGTGTTCTCTGGTGGTTTATATCAATGGCGCTGCAAACGTTTATTTCAACAACGGCGCGGAATACTCCGGTGCGGCACAACGGTATCAGACTGTTGTACAGCCGGCACAGTTGCTGATGGCAAATGCCAGCAGAATTCTGGGCGAAGCCAAGAAAACCAAGCAGTTCGACTTGCCAGTTGGCCCAACCCACCATATCTTTTTGATTACCCAAAACGGAATCTATAAAAAAAGCGTACTTCCTGCACATATCTTCCAGGAGAGCAAGGACATGCAGAGCATTTTTGCCCTTTATCAGAGAGTCATGGCCGCACTGCATACTGCACAGCTGAAAGATCGTGCAAACCGCACGCAAGCGTAACGAGAAAGGATCGAGGATTCATATGGCAGAACAAGAACAAAAAAAGGTTATTTTCAGCGGCATTCAGCCGACTGGAACATTTACATTGGGCAACTACATCGGTGCAGTTCGGAACTGGGGCCCATTACAGGATGATTACCACTGCATTTACTGTGTCGTAGATATGCATGCCATCACCGTTCGGCAGGATCCTGCCAAACTGCGGCAGAATTCTTTACAGGCATATGCCCTGCTGCTGGCATGCGGCATTGACCTGGAAAAATCCATCCTATTTATCCAGAGCCATGTTAGAACGCATGCAGAACTGAGCTGGATTTTAAGCTGCAACACCCAATTCGGTGAACTTTCCCGTATGACGCAGTTTAAGGACAAGAGCGCCCGCCATGCCGATGATGTCAATGCCGGACTGTTTACGTATCCGGTTCTGATGGCAGCAGATATTCTGGCATACAATGCAGATCTGGTTCCGGTTGGTGTCGATCAGAAGCAGCACCTGGAACTTGCCCGGAACATTGCACAGCGTTTCAATCAGCGCTATGGAGAGTTCTTTACCCTTCCGGAACCATATATTCCGCCGACGGGTGCAAAGATCATGTCCCTGCAAGATCCCACCAAAAAAATGTCGAAATCAGACGAAAATCCAAATGGATGCATCCTGATTCTGGACGACAAGGATACCATCATCCGCAAGTTCAAGCGTGCCATTACAGACAGCGAAGCAGAAGTCTGCTACCGGGAAGGAAAGGACGGCATCAACAACCTGATGACCATCTATTCCACGATTACTGGAAAAGACTTTGCAGCCATTGAATCGGAATTCTCCGGAAAAGGATACGGCGACTTTAAACTGGCTGTTGGAGAAGCAGTTGCCGACCACTTAAAGCCCATCCAGGACGAATTCCACCGTCTCATCCAGGATAAGGCATACCTGAAAGCCTGCTATACCGCTTCTGATGCAAAGGCGCTGGCTTATTCGCAGCGTATTGTCAGCAAGGTTTACCATAAGGTCGGATTTGTAGACGCACGCTAATGCCGCCATTATCCCTGCTATGCAGACGGACAGGATCACCCGCCGCAAGCCCCGAATGGAAGGACTGCCTTGCTGTTTGCAACTGGCAGTCCTATGGGCTTTTTTCAGCAATAGGAGGAAAGATTCATGATTGCATATCCGAAAAAGGACTGTTATACCATTGATGATTTAATTGAAATTGTAGCAATTCTGCGAAGCAAAGACGGCTGCCCCTGGGACAAGGAGCAAACGCATACTTCCATCCGAATGGACTTTATCGAAGAGGTCTATGAAGCGGTAGAAGCCATTGACTTGCAGGATCCTGTTTTACTGCGGGAAGAGCTGGGCGATGTCTTGCTGCAAGTCATCTTCCATTGTCAGATTGAACGGGAACAGCAAGCATTTTCATTTGATGAAGTTTGCAATGACATCTGTCAGAAGCTGATTGTCCGTCATCCGCATGTTTTTGATACGGTAACCGTTTCCGGCACCGGAGAAGTTCTAAAAAACTGGGATGCCATCAAAAAGGAAACCAAAGGACAAAAAACCTTTACCGATACCTTAGAAAGCGTGGCAAAATCTCTGCCGGCGCTCATGCGTGCCCAAAAGGTCGGAAAACGTGCAGAACGTGCTGGCATGGACTTCCGCTGTAAGGAAGAGGCGATTGCCGGCATTACAGGAGAAAAGAACGAACTGGAAGAGGCCATCATCATGGGAAACAATTCTCAAATTGAAGATGAACTCGGTGATCTGCTGTTTTCCTGCGTCAATGCAGCCCGTCATCTGGGAATCGATGCAGAACAGGCATTGAGCAAGGCAACCGATAAATTTATCCACCGCTTTGCAACTGTCGAAGAATTGATTACCAAAGAAGGCCGCAAGATGCCAGAGCTTCCGCTTGCAGAACTGGACAAATATTGGAATCAAGCCAAACAGCTGGAGGAGGCTGAACTTTCATGCGATTAGACAAATATTTAAAAGTTTCCCGTCTGATCAAACGCCGCACCGTTGCCAACGAAGCTTGTGATGCGGGAAAAGTTTTGGTCAACGGAAAAGTTGCACGTGCTTCTTATGATGTCAAGCCCGGTGATGTATTGGAACTGACACTAGGGCAGCGTACCATCAAAGTGAAGGTAGAAACAGTTACCGAATACGTCACAAAAGATGGTGCCGCAGATCTGTATTCTGTTCTTCCATAAGCGCCTGAATCAACTTTTGAAAATGCAACCAAACCGCAAAACGCCCTTCTTATCGAATGGATAAGAAGGGCGTTTTTGATAGGATTTTTACATGGTTGTATGTGAAACCGATCTGCGCTGCGGCGTCGGCTTTTCTGCAATCACTTCACCGTTTGGGCATTGGAAGCGAATAAACTGCTCCCCATTGTATTGCAGCGTTCCCTGCTGATGAAACGGCATCTTCAAGTAAACCGCCTTTGTTGTAACGATATGTAGAATCTCTCCTTTTCTGGTCTTGAAGATCAATTCGTAATATTCATTATAGAGCTTGGCGGTGCCATTTGCATCGACTGTGCGACGGCGTTCATCTACCTTCTGCACCAGAACAGCTACCTCTGAACGTGCTGCACCATTGGTTCTTGTTGGTTTCCGCATCACTTTTTCTCCTGTTACATAGTATTCCCGGTTAAACTCTGTAAACCGGCGCGCTGGATTTGGTTCATTGCCTGCCATATGTTTTGCCATGACACGCCGAAACTTGCTATTCTTGGAGCCCAACAAAACCACTAAAATCAATATCACAGCAATTGCCGCTAGGACGATTAAAAAATTGTCCATTGCCTGATCAAAGCTGCCTGACATGCGCAACACCTCCTATTTTTAATTCTTATAGTCCGTTTGGATTCTGATCGGTAAAGTGCCAGCTGTCTGCACACATTTTCTTCAAATCCAATGTTGCCTTCCAGCCCAGTACCCGTTCTGCCTTGGATGCATCCGCAAAAGAAGTGGCAATATCTCCGGCACGGCGAGCTTCAATCTGAACCGGAATCTCCTTGCCGCAGGCTTCTTCATAAGCGTGCACAACATCCAGTACACTGCTTCCCTTACCGGTACCCAAGTTAATGGGATCAAATCCCTTCTGCTTCAAGCCATATGCCAATGCTTTTACATGACCTTCTGCAAGATCCATTACATGGATGTAATCCCGCACGCCAGTTCCATCCGGTGTATCATAATCATTTCCAAATACCCGCAGATGATCCAGTTTTCCAAG
The DNA here is from genome assembly GCA_000437255.1 of Ruminococcus sp. CAG:403. GTDB lineage: Bacteria > Bacillota > Clostridia > Oscillospirales > Ruminococcaceae > Ruminococcus_C. The sequence continues at coordinate 5,609 of FR899103.1, read as the reverse complement.
TGCAACCTGTGCAATATAGGGAACCAGATTGTTGGGAATTCCGTTCGGATTTTCACCCAGCAAACCGCTTTCATGTGCACCAATTGGATTGAAATACCGCAGGGCAATCACACTCCAATCCTTCTTTGCCACGCACAGATCCTGCAAAATCTGTTCAATCATAACCTTGGTATAGCCATAGGGATTGGTGGCAGAAGTCGGCATCTCTTCCCGATAAGGCGCCTGGTTATGTACACCATATACCGTTGCAGAAGAGGAGAAAATCATGGTCCGGCAGCCATACTGTTCCATGACCTGCAACAGATTAATGGTACCGCTTACATTGTTCCGATAATATTCCAGCGGCTTTTCCACGGATTCTCCAACAGCTTTTAAGCCTGCAAAATGAATGACTGCATCAATTTTATTGTCCTCAAAAATCTGACACATTGCATTACGATCCAGCAGATCCACCTGATAAAACCGTACCTTTTTCCCTGTAATCATAGTGATGCGATTTAAACTTTCCACTTTGGAATTGCTTAGATTATCCATTGCAATTACAGAATAACCAGCCCGAATCAGTGCAACACAGGTATGGCTTCCAATAAATCCGGTGCCACCGGTTACTAAAATTTTTCCCATTTTCTTTCATGCGTCCTTTCTCTATCGTCTGCTTTTGGATTACATCGTTTCCATTCTTTTATAGTATATACCAAAATGAACTTTTTTTCAAGTGGTAAATCTATTATTTTTTCTGGATTCCTGCATTCTATGAAAAAAGTGCGG
>FR899103.1:3229-4804 GCA_000437255.1 Ruminococcus sp. CAG:403 | reverse complement strand
CAATGATCCGTTGACCGCACTTTTCTAAAATACAAAACGATTATTCTGTTGTAAGCTGCTTGCCCCAAATCGGGTGATCTGCCAGTTCTGGACAAATAGCTGCCCACTTTGGATTATTCAATACAGCATCTTCTGCATAGAAGGTCAGAATGTTTGTTGCATCTGCCAATTCAATTGTCACATCATCCGTATCTTCACCAGTCTTAGACTCGGTATTGATATCAGACAAGAAGTATGCTAACTTCTCTAGCATCTTATCAGATGGCTCATCTGCACCAGATGTTGTAAAATAATATGGATTCTTAACGGCATGCTCAGAGTAGTAGGTCAATGCCAATGTTGCATCTGCCAATTCAACCTTACCATTCAAGTCAGCATCACCCTTCACACCGATATAAACAGTCGGTTCTGCTACAGGGATTGCATCCTCACCGGTTCCATAGTAAGCGGTTACAGTGCCTTCAAAATAAGTTTCCGTCTCTGCGTAGGTGCTCTTCGGTGTTGCACCCTTGAAATTGATTTCAGACAAGTCGATTGGTGTTTCGACATTGTTCTGATCGATGGAAACAACAGATTCAATCAAGTCTGCCGGATCAAATTCACGATCATCTTCAGAGAAGTAGAAGCCCGGTTCTTCCTTCAGCTTCACACTAATGGATGTGGTCGTAACAGTCGTTGTAACAGGCGGTGTTGTTGTGGTTGCCAGTGTAGTAGTTGTTGCCAGCGTAGTAGTTGTAGTTGCTTGCGTCGTGGTGGTGGTTGTAGTGGTCGTGGTCGTGGTCGTCGTGGTCGTCGTTGTGGTTGTGGTCGTGGTGGTTGTAGTCGTTGCCTCTGTTGTTGTGGTGGTTGCTTCTGTCGTGGTAGTGGTTGCTTCTGTCGTGGTGGTCGTTGCCTCTGTGGTGGTGGTTGCTTCAGTTGTAGTAGTTGTTGTTGTGGTGGTCGTTGTTGTGGTTGTGGTCGTGGTCGTCGTTGTGGTGGTGGTCGTTGTGGTTGTGGTTGTCGTCGTTGTGGTTGCTTCTGTTGTCGTAGTGGTCGTCGTAGTTGTAGTTGCTTCTGTCGTTGTCGTAGTGGTCGTTGTAGTTGCCTCTGTTGTCGTGGTTGTTGTGGTTGTGGTCGTTGGTTCTGTTGTCGTTGTAGTGGTTGTAGTAGTCGTTGGTTCTGTAGTTGTGGTCGTTGTGGTTGTGGTAGTCGTCGTTGTGGTTGTGGTGGTAGTAGTGGTTGTGGTCGTTGTGGTGGTAGTCGTTGTGGTGGTAGTCGTTGTAGTTGTGGTCGTTGTGGTGGTAGTAGTGGTTGTTTCATCCGGTTCAATGATGACACGGATAGAACCATCCTCATAATCTGTTGCGATCTGTGTCTGAGAAGCATTCAGGTTTTCTTCTCGCAGTTCATCATTCAATGCCCATGTAACAGGGAACTCGTAGTACTGAACGGTTTTTCCTTCATAAGTACCAGTCTGCAAGGTCAAGCCTGCTTCCTGTGCAACTGCCTTTACCGTTTCCTGATCCTGAATGGTAAACAGGAAGCCGCCAATTGCATCTCCATCCTTTGCAGTATACAGCGTACCATCTGATGTTC
>FR899103.1:0-3163 GCA_000437255.1 Ruminococcus sp. CAG:403 | reverse complement strand
CCGGATAAGCTTCTCCTCTATTCCAAGAGCTACCCAAATCAGTCGGGCCATCATTGTAAGCCAGTGCTGCAATTTTCTTGGTAACATCTGCAAGTTGCATATTACCAGAAACAGCAGTAGCACCCTGGTCGCCATAAACCAAAGCAGAAACTTCGCATTCCGGATCACCCGGGTAGCAATAGGTATCAGAAATCTTCCAACGTACATTGTCTGTCTTTTCTACAATGATATTAATGGTGCCGCCTACCAACTTGGTTGGAATCGGTACACTGTTTACATCCAAGTTTTCATGCCATTCCTGCGGAACTAATGTTCCATCACTCCATGCATCATGGGTTCCAGTCTTCCAGCCAATCGGGAATGCATAATATGCAACATTCTGGCCATTGTAAGTTGCATACTGTTTTTCCAAGCCAGCAGCTTTTGCAGCAGCTTCTACAGAAGCAGCATCTGCTACGCTATATTCAATGTTGCAAAGTTCTGTTCCGCTACGATCAATGGAAATGCCATCATCTTTTTGTCCACTGTTTTCAGACAAGAAAGAGTGCTGTGGATCATAGTAAGAAAGTCCCAAGGTAGATACCGCATCTCCAGGGCTGAAATAAGCATCTGTTAAAATGGATTCCAACTCGGTAGACATATCAAACGCGCCTCGAACACCAAAGAGGACATCCTGCTGGAAGATATATGCAGCAACCTTCGCATCAGAATCTGCTTCACACCAAACAGCTCCTGTTTTACCAGTTGTCTCATCCCAAGCACCGATTTCCCAACGTGGGCTGTTGTCATCCGGCGCTGCGGTAGTAGAAGTTACAACTGTTGTTGTAGTCTCTGCCGGTGTTGTCGTCGTAGCAGCAGTGGTTGTGGTCGTTGTGGTTGTCGTGGTTGTAGTCGTAGCAGCAGTGGTTGTGGTGGTTTCTTCTGCTGATACAATGATATTGACGGTATTGGTACGCAGATTGGTATCAACTCGATTGGAATCTGCATCCAGGTTTTCCTGATAAGGGATCTGAATTTCCTGTCCTTCACTATAACCGATATAGTAACCAGTTCGAATGGAAATCGGGAATGCATAGTACTGTACGGTTCTGCCGTTGTAGGTACCAGTCTGAAGTGATAAGCCATCCTTCTGTGCAGCAGCCTTTACAGAATCAGGATCACTGGTTGCTTCAAATTCAACAGAAACCAACTGATCACCGGATTCTGACAAGGTTGCAACACCATCTGTACTACTCATATAAAGGTAGGTACCTGCTGCCTCGTCAACGTTTTCCGTTACGCCCATAGCAGATACACTTTCACCAGGTGACATGTATGGATTCTCCAGCAATGTCCGCAGTCCTTCACTTAATACATAAGCAACTCGGAAACCGCCAATCTCCCCCTGCTTAAAGGCATAAACATCGATGTTGCATGCCTCTTCGCCAGATTCTACCCATACAGGATCTACGCTTTCACCATTCAATTCTCCACCGATCATCCAAGTTGGGCCATCAAGCGGAGCTGGTGTAGTCGTTGTAGTAGTCACAGCAGGTGTGGTTGTCGTTTGCGGTGCACCAACAAAAATCTTTACTCCACCATCTGTAAAGGTAATCTGATCCTCTACCTGCTGGTCAATTCCTGTTGCGATATCCCGCTCTTCAGAACCCCAAGTAATCGGGAACGTATAGTATCCATCACTAGACAGCTGCAAGTTTGCAGCCTTTGCAGCTGCTTCTACAGCATCCTTATCGGCAACTTGGAAGTTCCATCCAATAATGGTACTGCCATCTGCTGCTGTGCTGGGTTCCGGACTTGTAACACCCCAATATAATAAGTCTTCCTGCACCATAAAATTGTCAGCCGGGAATACCGTTCCCTTGTCATATCCATTGTAGGTCAGAACCTGCTTTGCGGCATCGCTCAACTCGATATTGGCTCTGCTGCAAATTTCAGCATTTTCGTCCTGCAAGTTGTTGACAAGAACCGGAACTGTTACAGTTTGACCCGGCTGTGTTTCAACCGTATCAATTTTGTACTCTACCGGATCCGCAGCCGATACGCCAGCCGGTGTAAACACGCCGGACAACATGGTAGTTGCCATGCATAAGGCTGTGATAGACGAAATCAACTTTCTCATGAAAATCTTCCTCTCCTTTTTTCATTTTTCAATCTAAAATCGTGAACAATGACATCCAATGAAACCTACGGAATATCCAACATTCCTACAAGGAGTTGACCACCTCACTTTGCAAAAATGAATTCACAGGAAGTTCATTTTCCAACTGGGAAACGGATGCATTGCTTATCGTTTTAAGTATATAATACTTTTCATAAATTTGCAAGCTTTTTTTGCATATTGTTTATATTTTTATAAACACCATGCAACTTTAGACCGTCTAATTTGTATGAAATATACAAAAAACAAAATTCTGTTTCTTCACAATCCAAGTACCATTTTGGAAAGGCATGCACATTTTATGCCAATCGTCCTATTTTCTTCACATTTGACAAAATAACGACAATCGAAAGCATGCTCGCCTACTTCGCAGCGATTTGCTCTTTCAGCAATTGCAGCAACTCCAAGTCTTCCTGCGTCACTTTCATATTGGTACAAAGTGATTTCCCATCTGCTGTTGTAACGGTCAATTCTAAAACGCTATCGATTCCAATATAATTCGAAGCTGCTGAAAAAAACAATGGTATTTTAGGATGTTTTGTTTTAAAGGATTCCAACAGTGTTTTCAGGCGCATCATGGTAAGCGGATTCATGCCCTTTATCCCCATCGATACAGATCCTCCTTTCCGCTGTCAGTATAGTTTGGTCGTAGTTTTATTTTAACATATTTGCCGAAAAATTTCAAGGAAAAAAGAGATTTTTTTGCTTTCTCTCCAATTTTTTCTTTTTCTCCACCCAAACAGACAAAAAACAATCCGCAAAGCATGACACCTTGAGAATTATAATTATTTGAAGCGGTATAGCCTGAACACTCTGATTGCTGATGCGGATAATATCATTTTATCTTTTTGGCAATATAATCAGTGGAACTTCTTTTCAAAAAAATACCCTCACCGAAAATCGGTAAGGATACAGGGCATATTTCAGCAATACTATTGTAACTTTTATATTCCAAGGCAATAAAAAGATGATTCGATCTTGGTTGATAAGATCGAATCATCTTCT
>FR899102.1:21846-36316 GCA_000437255.1 Ruminococcus sp. CAG:403 | reverse complement strand
AGTGCCAATGATGCCTTGATTCCCTATACACTGAAACAATTTGGAGATTCTACAGACATGGCATTCAGTCAGTTTGGTATTTTTGAAGCCATTGTCATTCCGGTTTTGTTTTTTCCATCCACTATTTTATGTGCCATGTCTGGCATTTTGGTGAGTGAAGTAGCACGTGCAGCAGCCGGAAACGATCGGCAGCGCATTACAAGACTGACGCAAAAGGTGATACAGACTACACTGCTGTTTTCTTTTTTTATTGTAGGAATTCTCATGCGGTTCGGCAGTCAGATTGGTGTTTGGATGGATGGCGGTCAAATTGCCGGCCGCTTTATTACGCTGCTTGCACCGGTGGTACCGTTTATCTACTTGGAAATTGTATTGGAAAGTATCATCAAGGGCATGGGCTATCAGCGGTTTTCTTCCTGCAATTATTTGGCAGAATATGTGATTCGGATTTCTGTTGTGCTGATTTGTATTCCTATTTGGGGCTTTTATGGGATTGTCCTGTCGTACTATATGAGCAATGTATTCGGCAACTGTAATCGATTGCGTGTAACGCTAAAAATTACCGGCTGGAAACATGGCATGATGCGCAGTGCAGGCAAAATGCTGTTTGCTGTTTGCTTTGCCTTTCAGGTGACGGAACTGCTGATGCGGTGTCTGCCAATTGCGCAAAACAGCCTGCCATATGCAGCAGGATTTTTGCTGATGGCAGGCTGTTTGTATCTGTTTGTATTGCGGCTGGTGCTGGAGAAGCTGCCGCACTTGCTGCGTTACTTTGCAACGATCAGATCAGCGGATTGACAGGCAATCAGCCGAAACAGATCAGATGGGGCAATTTCTACTTGATGTCCAATTTTTCCTGCACTGAACAGGATGGTTGGAAAGAGCGTTGCCGTTTGATGAATCGTAGTGGGGAACGGCTTTTTCATGCCGATTGGGGAACATCCCCCGTGAATGTATCCGGTGGTAGGAAGCAGATCTTTGGACTTGAGCATAGCAATGGATTTTTCCTGTACAGCAGCTGCTGCCTTCTTCAAATCCAGTTCTTCTGCCACGGGAATCATAAATACATAATGCGCACCGGATTTTCCAATTGTGACCAGTGTCTTAAACACTCGATCGGGCTCCTCTTCCAGCAGGGCGGCAAGCTGCGCGCCGCTCAGGTGTTCGGCACCATCTCGATGATGATGCTGATAGGAAATACCAGCTTGATCTAAAATGCGCATGACATTGGTTTTGATGCTTTTTTCTTTTGCCACAGGAACATCCTCCTGACTGTAACAATACGGTTATAGGAACGAAACAGTTCGTTTGGACTTGTCAAAATAATCTTCTAGAACAGCGATATAGGAACGGAAGCAAACCTTTCCGTTATAGGACAGGACATCATTTTGCTGCGGAACACCCAGCAATTCCAGCTGTGCATCGGTCAGATCTTTTAAATAAACCGGCTGTGTAGCATCGGAAATGCCCAGCAGACGCTTCTGGTCTGCGTTTAAGTCCAATTCCAGGTCTTCTGAAATTTGCAGGAGAGACTTGGTGATCTCCTCTCTGGAAACGGTTGTCCATTCTACGTTGCTTTCTTCCTGAATGGGACGAACCAGATATACGGTGTGATCGTATCCCGTTGCAATGAACTGAATCAGTTTGTAGTCGATGTCCCGGTCATTGGGTTCAATGTGAATGGAGGTGCTTCCGTTGGAACTGTCGTGAGTATCGATGACTTCGTAGCGATACGTACCGGATGGGGAAATGCCGCTGTCCACAACAACTCGTTCGGTAGAGGGCGCAAACAGGGACATAATCAGGAAAAATCCAAGAGACCCCAATACATATAATAAAAGGTAAATGGTGCCCAATACAGTTTTAATGGTTTCGCCGGACCCGGATAGGAAGAAGATGACGAGCGAGGTCAGCACCAACGGCAGAATCAATCCCCAGTTTCCAAAGCAAAGCAGAACGGCTGGAAAAAGCGCAGGCAGCAGCAGAAAGCTGGAGAGTCGGGTCAGCACCTGCCTTCGGCTATAGAGCATTACGGTTAGAAACAGCAGGGAGAGAAGACTCCAAACGATGCAAAACGAAACCGGATGCACCATCCGTACCTCATAAAAGACCGATAAGTAGGACAAGCCGCAAATTCCCACACAAAATAAAACGCTGACGAGAGAAGCAGCTCGTTTTGTCCAGGGATTGGATAAAAATTCATTCATGGAAAAACCTCGTTTTAAAAAAGATAGAACCAGGCGCTGCACCGAGCAGTTCTGGACAGTGGAATCAATGCAGAGGGCTTTTACAGCGTGATGCAGACAAGCCCTCTGTTATTATACCATTTTTTTCTGGATGTTGCAAGGCTTTCCATAAAAAAATAAAACGATTGGCAGCAGCGATCTGCCAGGAAGCAGTTATCGGGTGGAGAGGTATTCTTTTAATTGTGCAATGGCTTTCTTTTCCAATCGGGAGACATAGGAGCGGGAAATGTCCAGTTTTTTGGCAACTTCCCGTTGCGTCATAGGTGCCCGGCGATAGAGTCCGTACCGCATGATGAGAATTTCTGCTTCCCGTTTGGTCAGTACCGTTTCCAGTGCCTGATAGAGCTGCCGGGACTGCATAGAGAGATCAACCTGCTCCACAAGGTTGGTTCCGTCGTCGATGATGTCCATGAGGGTTAGCTGATTGCCGTCCTTGTCGGTATCAATTGCTTCTCCCATATAGATGGTATCGGCTTGCTTTTTCTGGCTGCGGAAGTGCATAAGGATTTCATTTGCAACCAATACGTAACGGCTCTGAGCCGCCCGTGTCGGAAAGGTCGATTTCATTCTCGTCTGAACCAAAGAAATAGATGTGTACATTCTCACCGCCCCAGACAATTTTACGGATAAATGTACGAATCGCCGAACGTTTCTGTTCTATGGGCATACCGTCAAAGGATTCTGAAAAGGACAACAGCATATCTGCAAGACCTTCAAATTCCGCATCAGACATGACACTTGTTTTCGCTAAATCTTCGTATTCTTTAATCTGAGCCTGTAATGCTTTTGCCTTTTCATCGAGTTCATTGATTTCCTGCAAGATATAGCTATGAGCAGGAGTATTTTCCGATTGTGTCAAAGACAAAACAAGACTTTTTATTTTGGTTTCACTGTCAGATTTTGACTTTCTGAGAGATTTTAATTTTTCCTGATAAGAAACGTCGTTGATATTTAAGCTTTTTTGTTCCTTTTTGAGCATGGTCATAAATGCAGACTTATCTTCGGTAAGTTTTTTGATTTCCTCGCAAACCAGTTTGTCAAGTTCGTTTCCGTTTGGGCGTTTCATATCACACTTCTGACTTTTGCTCTTTTCTTTCAATTCGCAAAGGTAATCGTAAATCAACTCACCATCTTTATTCTTTCTCTGTGAAAGCTTCGGACGCATATAGCTTCCACATTTCCCACAAAAAATCAGACCTGAGAGCAAAGCAACATTGCTTCTCGGTTTGCGATATGATTTTGATTTGTTCTGCTCCAACAATTTTTGCACCTCCACCCAATCATGACTGCGAATAATTCCTTTATGCTTTCCGACTGCAATAATCCACTCTTTCATATCACGAATCTCGTTTGCACGTCCTACTTGCTGACTTGTTTTGTTATATGCCATGATTCCATACTGTCCATTAAATTCGGATCGTTCTGAGAAAACATCAACTTCCTTTATTTCAAAGTAATTCCAAGCAGTTTCATCTGCAATGAGGTATACGGGATTTGTCAGAATATTTTTGATTGCAAAACGTGAAAAATATTTTCCTGTTTTAGTCAGGCAGTTGTTTTGAATCAGATATGTTTCTGTTTTTGTCAGTGAATTGAATTCGAGGAACTTTGCATAAATCAGTTTTACAATTTCTGATTCCTCTGATATCACTTCCAGTTTACGTGCTTTTCGCTTTTTTCCGTCTATCGTAACACTTCCAACTGTTTCAACGCTTCTGTAACCTGTAGGCGGATTTCCGCCAAGCCATCTGCCGTCTTTGGCAAGCTCCAGCATATTGTCATGGATACGCTCCGCAATAGTTTCACGTTCCAACTGTGCAAACACAGAAGCAATGTACATCATAGCTCTGCCCATATGAGAAGTTGTATCAAATTTTTCACTAATAGAGTTGAAAGTGATATCAAGTCTATTCAGTTCATCTATTAAAGCGGAAAAATCACCAACATTTCGGCTGATTCGATCTAATCGGTAGCAGACAATACATCGGATTTGTCTTTGTCGGCATTGTTTCAGCATTTCCTGAAACTGAGGACGATTCGTATTACCGCCTGAGAATCCCTCGTCCTCAAATATGAGAATATCATCGTCTGATAAATCGGGATAGGATAAGTGAATACTTTGTTTGCATAATTCAATTTGATTTCCGATACTTTCTCCCTTGCCCGTGAATTTGGATTTTCGAGAGTATATCGCAACTTTTCGGTTATCATTCATAGAGCTTGCTCCTTATATATGTATCTATATAGTTTTTTACCATTACGGCTTTTTCCTAAAACTATTATACCGCAAATTTCGTAAAAAAGCAAAAGTTATTTTTGAAATTGAGAAAAAACTTTGAAATTGAAGCAGACTGCTGCAATAAAAATGCCCTGTGATGTGTTATAATCATCATAGGGCATTTTGTTAGAATTCGTCAATTTTATCAGCGAGGGCACAGACTGTTTTCAGAAATACTTTAACCTTTTCAGGGTTCTTATCTTCTAAAGTAAGTGCAAGGATTTTTATCATATTATTGCTGATTTCAGCTTCTCCAAATACAAGATCGTCCAGACTTACACGGAGAATCTGAGAAATTTTTGCAAGCGTTTCCAAAGACGGAGAACGTGTTCCTCGCTCTAAGTGTCCGATATATCCTGTGGATAGTGAGCATAATTCACTGAGTTGTTCCTGGGTCATTCTGGAAAGCTCTCTGTATCTGCGTATACGGTCGCCGATCGCTGTGTAGTCAAGCTCCTGTTCCATGGGCATCACACTCCTTTGTATTATTATATCCTTTTTTTTGTATAGTTTTAACGGACATATAGCTAGGCATTCTAATTCTATATGAATATATTTTACGTCTATAAGACAAATAATACTTGACAATTAGATATGAATGTGATATAATAAGACAAAAATAGACGGTAGGGAGATGGTAATAATGGATTTTTATGGTGTTGGAGTCAAATTTGGCGGAGTAGATGATATGCTTCCGATTTTTCTTGAAACAAATTGTTGGTTTATGGGGTATTACGAAGATGAAAAGCCCAGACTTGATAAACAAATAAGCTTGGTAAAAGAGGGGGATATTCTATTTGTAAAATCCTATGGCACCACGGCACAATCAAGCTATTATATTCGAGCAATTGGTATTGTATCAAGTCTAAAAAAGCCTGATGGTATTCCTATGAAATATGCAGACAGACCAGGCTTTTCTGTTATTTGGATTAAATACTATGAAAATCCAATTCAGCTTTCCGCAAGTGAGTATGGACGTGGCGGAGTTCATACCTATACAATTCATCAAGAGAAAAATGAACATCTTATTGATAAAATTAAGGATATAATGAGATATGATTATAGGGAGGAATGATTTTATGAAATTTCAAAAAATGGTCTCTGTATTGCTAACGGGACTAATTTGCTTTACAAGTATTTCGTTTGTGCCGGTTACGGCTGATGAAACAACAGATGTTATTGTATGGGACGGCTCAGCTGATTCATTCTGGTACAATGATACAGATACTGAGTTCTATATTTCTACCGCTGAGGAATTAGCAGGTCTTTCGAAGCTTGTGAATTCAGGCAATAGCATGGAGGGAAAAGTCATTCATCTTACAAATGATATCTATTTGAATGATGTTTCTAAATATGAATCATGGTCGGAAAGTAATCCTGATAATTCGTGGACTTCAATCGGAATTGACGGTGATGATTGCTTTAAAGGTAATTTCTCGGGTGGAAATCATACAATATTCGGATTATACGGGCAAGCTGTTTTTGGGAATGCAGCTTCTGGTGCAAGAATTCAGAATCTGAAATTAGAGCAATCTTATATCACCGAAGCACTTTCATACATTTCGAGCGAAACAATTACTTCATCTTGGTTTTTGGCTGGCAGTATATGCGGGTATAGTAGCAATGATTCAGTTATTTCACATTGCTCAAACGATGGACGGATAGATATTAAGGTCAAGAACGCAACGAATTATTATTCATATGGCATTGGAGGAATCTGTGGCTTCGACTCTGGAAATTTAATTTATTGCAGTAACAAAGGAAATATTTCTTTTGTTTCAAATGCTTACTATTATTATAGCTATGGCGGATATGTAAATGTTGGCGGAATCTGCGGACAGCATGAAAGTGGTTCAATAGAAAATTGTAATAATAATTCCAATATCGAATGTATGGACACCAATAAAGCATATAAATATTTTTATACTGGAGGAGTTTGTGGCTCAAGCGATGGAACGGTAATAAATTGCTATAATAAAGGTTCTGTTAATTCTCCAATAGCATGTGGCGGAATTTCAGGAGTTTATTATGGTAGTGAAAATGACAAGATGTTAAATTGTTATAATACTGGCGTCATCACATCTGATGGTTTATCTGGAGGTGTTGTCGGGAAATTAGGTGATAGCAGTGAGTATGTAGAGAATTGTTATTATTTAAATGTATCAGCATTGAGAGGAATCGGAGATGTTGAAAATGATACAATAATAAATCCAAATGAAGCTGCAATGAAAAAAGAATCCTTTGCACAAACGCTCGGTGATGCCTTCGTTTATGCAGAAGGAGATTTTCCCAAACTTGCATGGGAGGTTTATGGGATTGTGGTTGAGGGTGACATCAACAACGATGGCATGTTCACCCTTGCGGATGTTATAATACTGCAAAAATATTTATTAAATGCATACAGCATGAATCTTGATGAATGGAACAGGAGCGATGTTTGCGCAGATGGTTCTGTTAATGCTTTTGATTTATGTGTACTCAAACGCATGTTGATTTCTAAATAATGACACAAGCACTTCGCCTAACCCGTGAAGTGCTATTTTTATACCCTTTTACTTGATTATTACCGCTACATCGGCGGAAAACAGAATTAATATATAAAGTCCCTGAGAAATCAAGGGCTTATTTTTATGTCTTCTAAATATGAGGAATTTGTGAAATTAAAGAAATGTGGAGTCAAATAGAATTGATTTTCGAGTCTATAGTGTAAAGAAAATAAGGAAATAAACATTTGATCATTATTACTTCCTCTTTACAAATGAAATATTTAGGAGGTCTTATTTATGAACAAGGACAAAGAAAACAAACCGAAGGTAACTGCAAAGGAGATTTATAACTATTCTCCTCATGAAAATGCATGGACTGAGGTTTGCTTTTCAGGAAATGTTGTGGAGCTTAAAGTGTTGGAACGAAAGGCTCATAACAATCTGTCACACATCAAAAAACTTAACAAGCACGAATACTATGATACAAAAACCGGTGAAGTAAAACAGTATCGTCATGAAAAACGTGAAAAGAATCCTGTACGAAACATGAATCGTTCTTTTGAAAAGCTTCGTCAGCTTATCAATACCAATTTTACAGGTGCAATCAACGAGCTTCATATTACCTTGACTTATTCAGAAAAAATGAATGATTTTGATAAAGCATCAAAGGACTTCAAACGATTCTGGGAAAAACTTCACTATTATTATCCTGACGTAGAGTTTATTCGTATTATTGAACCACATCAATCAGGTTCATGGCATATTCATTTATTGTTGAAAACTATAAAATATGGCAATCTCCGAATAGAACAAAAAGAAATTGAAACTCTTTGGGAACACGGCATTGTCAAAATAAAGAAAACTACTGGATATGATAATGTCGGCGCATATTTTTCAGTACAACTCAAATATCATGCTCCTATTGCTGAAACAATTGATAAACAGCATGCTAAAAGTGAAAGATTGTTATTCTATCCGCCAAATAAGCAATTTTATGGATATTCCAAAGGAATTGCGAAGCCTATTATTTTTTGTACTACTTATCAAGAAGCTTTAAAACTTGTAGATGAAAAGTATCTTATATATTCCTCTTCAATGGAGATTGATTTGGAATATGAAAATGCTGATGAAAAAGTAACCGTCAATAGAATTCACAGAAGACAGTACAACAAAAAGAGAACCAGAAAAGGAGAATAATTATGGAAGCTATGTTTAAGGATATGTATAATGAAATCGTTATAGCAGGCAAGTTGATTGTAAAGCTGAATCAATTTTTGGAAAAAGCTACAGAAATTCCAACAGAATTAAAAATTGAAATCTTAGATACCCTTGATTTTTTGAGAGATAGAGCGAGATATTATCAGCAATCTTATAGAGAGGAAATTGCTTACCAAGACGCTATGGAAACTCATTGTAATGGTTTACCGCCTTGCTATGAATGTGAATATAATTGCAATTGTGAAAACATGGATATTTCCGACTATGAGGAATAATGTACAATCCATTCTAAATAGACTATGGATAGAAAGTCGGTGGTGAAATGCAAGTGGTTGTACATTATCCAAAATCGGCAAATGCACAGCAGGTTTTATCTCAAAAAGCAGCGGAAGTTCATGTGCAGTCTATTATGAATCAAATTAATAAACTGAATTTGTCAAAGAAAAATGTGGAATTGCTGATAAAAATGATGTATGAAAAAATAAAGTAGGTTTCATCCTACATATAGCATAAAAATAAAGACGGAGCGTAAAAACTCCGTCTTATTCGTATTTTCGCACGCATTCAAATCCATGCTCATATAAATCCTGTTCAATATCATTAATGGAGTACGAATTTTCAATTCCAAAAATAATAATACTGTCCCTTTTATCTTTAGGATAAAGAGGAGCATACTTAGCAATCTTTAAAGCAGTTTGTGTTTCATCAAGATTACAATCCATAACAATCAACATAGCAAGTATATTGTTGCGAGATGGCTTTCTTGGATTATCTTTATTGAGAAATCCAAAACCTACAAATTTTTTGATGCAGGCTTTTTCAAAAACCTCTGTTTTTGTCATGTGTTTTTCTTTGATAAGTGTATTAAGATATTCTTTTATATCGCAGTCAAGCAAAAAGTCTTTGTTTTCCTGTAAATAAGCATCAATACTGCCTGATTTTTTCATCAGTTCCATTAATTTTTCCGTATCTTTCGGCTTCATGTTACACCAATCCTCATGAAAATATTTACTTTTTCATTATATCATGGTATAATAGAAAAAGCAAGTAAGATGAGGTGATATTTTTGCACGAATGGCTTGAAACGGTACTAAAAGAGCAGTATCAATTTGTAACTTATATCAGAAAAACAGAGAAAAATGAAATCGTTATATTGGAACATAAGACCCTGCATAAACGTATTATAAAGCGTACTTTTATAGGTAATCCTGAAGCATATCGAAAGTTGCTGACATTAAAGCATAAAAATATGCCTGAAATCTTAGAGGTAGTTGAATTTGAGGATAAAATTCTTGTGCTGGAAGAATATATTGACGGTGTAACGCTTTTTGATTTGATAAATGAAAATCTTTACAAGGAAAATCAGGTAAAAAAGCTTGTAAGAGAGTTGTGTGATATATTGTCATTCCTGCATAGTTTTAATATCATTCACAGGGATATAAAGTCTGAAAATGTCATGATTGAAAACAGTACGCAAATACTGAAACTGATTGACTTTGATTCTGCAAGGATTTATAAGAAATATTGTCCAAGAGATACGGAATATTTGGGTACTGTGGGCTATGCCGCTCCGGAACAATACGGCGGTGTCAGCGATAGAAGAACAGACATCAAGCAAGTTGGAGAACTGATGAAAGTTATGCTAACTGGTGAAACCTCTGATAAAATTCCATATAACGGTGAGCTTGCAGATGTGATTGCAAAATGTATACATATTTCACCTGACAAACGCTTTCAGACTGCGAAAGAACTGAAAAGGAGTCTGAAATGATGAAACACTGTAAATACTGCGGAAAGGAATTGCATGAGTTTTCAAGCTTTTGTCCCTACTGTATGAATAGTCAGATTGAAAAGCAGAGTGCAGTAATTCAACATAGAAAAAACAATCCACTAAAGACAATAATATTCATTGTAATATGTATCGCTTTAATAATTGCTATATTACTTTATATTATTACTATATATGCAAAGAAAAATAATTTAAATGATATCAAATCAATAGAAAGTAATGATTCCTTTATTGATTACTCATCATATATCGGAACATGGTATAGTAAAGAAATTGTTGAACCTGATGATATGTATAAAGACGGTGGGTCATCAGTACAGATTTTTTCTATTGATGACAGAATTGCAGAAATTTCTCTTTCAACAGTACAAAGCTCTCCAACAAATAGGGTAGCAACAACTGATAAAATATACGGTGAAGTAAACGGAAATGTAATAAAGTTTCATTTTCAGAACGATGGATGGATGAGTTCTGGAGATGGAACAATTACATTACTAAGTGATACTATTTACGCAGAAGTTATATATACATACAAAGAACCGTCAGCTTTATGGTCGCTGGATCATGCTAATATTTTTTATTTACTTGATTCTGAGACATCTAATTAAGCGTCGAAACCCTTTTGAAAGCGTTCTATTTTCAAAGGCAAAAGGCTTTTGGGAAAATAGTTAAAAGCGTTTCAGAAGCTTGTGAAGCGTCTGATTTGACGTTCTGTAACTGTAAAAGCTTTTCAAAAGTCTTTTTCTGAATGTTCACTCGATTCTGCTCCCATTTTTTCAGTGTACCAAGAGGAACACCTATATATTTTGCAAATTCAGACTGCGTGAGCTTCAAAGACTTACGCAGTCTTTTTATCTGCTGTCCTTGACCATGATAGAGAAATAAGTTATAATCATCAAGCAAAGAAGTAACATCTATCTCAAAGAATTCAGCAGCTTTTGAAAGATTGTCCAGCGGATAAGCTTCGAGGACATTTTCCTCGTATCGGGAATAAGTAGTTCTGTCAACCCCCATGACTTTCGCAACTTCACTTTGCAACAATCCATTCTGATAGCGATACCATTTCAGCTTGTCCGATACAGTTGTAAGCTTTTCAGGATTTGTATTCTCAAACAGAAAACTTTGAGCTTTTGTCAAGTGTCGATTAGTGAGAAATCGGAAAGAGTGGATATACAATGGAGCATAAGTCACTCTGCCATGCTGAAACCGATAAAGAATATAGAAACAATCGCTGACTTTCCGATATACTTTCCACGGATTTGAAAAAGACTCTTGTTTTACCTCTTTATTGTTGATTAGAGCCGTATTGATACTGTTGCTTTTTCAATACACCGACTCGCATACGTGGCAAAACGAATCCCCTTTGTGTAGTCAAATGAGGAGACCGCTTTCATCAGTCCAATGGTTCCAATGGAAATCAGTTCCTCCTGGTCATTGGAAGCGGAATAATACTTTTTAATAATATGTGCCACCAGGCGCATGTTGTGCAGGACTAAGTCTGACTTTGCCTGTGGATCGCCTCGTGCCATACGCTGGAAGCAGTCCGCTTCCTGTTCCTTGGAAAGCGGCTTTCGGAAGGCACCGCCCGATTCAACATGCAGAAAGAAAAACAAAAACTGCTGCAAAATTTGGAGTATCATGTCAATTCACCTCGAAGCAGTGTATGCAGGAAGTTTCCGGTTTAGAAGAATTTCCCAGGAGATACTTGCCAAAGCCAAGGCAGATGGTGTATAATAGAAAAGATCAGATCATTTGTAGTTTGAATGCCTGCGCAATGGAATGCATGCAGGCGTTCAGGAAATGGATGCATGTATGAAAATTATAATTGTAGGCTGCGGACGAGTGGGACGGGCACTGGTACAGCAGTTGAATGAGGAAGGCAATGATATTACTGCCATTGATGTGGACGCTTCCCGCATTGCAGATGTCACACAAAAATATGATGTCCTGGGAATTGTCGGTAATGGTGCCACTTATGATATTCAAATGGAGGCAGGCATTGAACAGGCAGACTTGATGATTGCGGTTACGGCAACCGATGAACTGAACCTGCTTTGCTGCCTGATTGCGAAGAAAGCCGGGCAGTGCCAGACCATTGCCCGGGTGCGTAATCCAGAATACAGCAAGGATGCCAAGTACTTAAAGGAAGAACTCAGTCTTGCCATGGTAATCAATCCGGAATATGCAGCTGCCAGTGAAATTGCAAGGGTGCTGCGGTTTCCGTCTGCCATTAAGATTGATACATTTGCTAAGGGAAAAATTGAACTGCTGAAGTTTCGAATTCCAGCCGGATGTGTGCTGGAGGACTATGCCGTGAAGGAGATTGCCACACGGCTGCATTGTGACGTGCTGGTCTGCACCATTGAACGGGGCGATCAGGTGCTCATTCCGAATGGAGACATGGTATTGCAGGCAGAGGATTTGGTTTCCATTGTTGCAACACCGGCAAATGGAATGCACTTCTTTAAAAAGATTCACCTGTTTTCCAACCAGATTCGAACCGTGATGCTGGCAGGCGGCGGCGATACGGCGTACTATTTGAGCGATCTGCTGCAAAAGTCCGGCATCTCTGTCAAGCTGATTGAGAAAAATCGGGAGCGCTGTGAAGAACTTGCCGGCTTGCTGCCAGGGGTGACGGTTATTCATGGCAACGCTGAGAAAAAGGAAATTCTCCTGGAGGAAGGACTGGAAAACACCGGTGCATTTGTAGCGCTGACCAATCTGGATGAGGAGAATATCTTGCTGTCACTCTATGCCAAGAGTCGGATGAATGGCAAACTGGTCACCAAGATCAACCATCCGGAATATGAGGAGATCATTCGGAAGCTGGAGTTGGACTCCATTGTCAATTCGGAAAATATTACAGCGGAATCGATTGTCCGGTTTGTACGTGCCATGAAAAGTTCGGTTGGCAGCAATGTGGAAACGCTGTACACTTTAATCAAAGGACGGGTGGAGGCGGCAGAATTCTTGATTCGAAGCCAGTCTTCCATCGTGGGTGTACCGCTGCAAGAGCTGCACTTTCGGGAAAATATCCTGATTGCTGCCATTTTCCGGGGCGGAAAAATGATTCTTCCAAGAGGACAGGATACCATTCAGATCGGGGATTCCGTCATTGTGGTTTCCAGAAACCTGGGCCTGCATGACATCTGCGATATACTTGTGTAATCGGGGGAACGAAACAGAATGAATTTTGCAATGATTGGATATGTGCTGGGATGGGTGTTCAACTTTGAAGCAGTCTTTTTGCTGCTCCCAGCACTGATTGGACTGGTGTACCGGGAACCTGCCGGATGGGGATTTCTTTTGACTGCCGGCATCTGCCTGCTGTGCGGTGTGGCATTGGTGCTGCATAAGCCCCGCAGCAGAACGCTGTATGCCAAGGAAGGGTATGTGATTGTCTCCCTGAGCTGGATTGGAATGAGTTTATTTGGTGCACTGCCATTTGTTTTATCTGGACTGCTGCCCAATTTTATTGATGCGCTGTTTGAATCTGTTTCCGGCTTTACCACCACAGGGGCAACAGTTTTCCAAACGGTAGAGGATTTGCCGCAGAGCTGTCTGCTGTGGCGCAGCTTTTCACAGTGGATCGGCGGAATGGGCGTTCTGGTCTTTATTATGGCGTTTCTGCCGCTGTCCGGTGCAGGTAATATGAACCTCATGCGGGCGGAGAGCACGGGGCCGATGGTCGGTAAACTGGTGCCGAGGGTGCGCACTACTGCTATGCTGCTGTACGCCATGTATCTGGGGATGACCTTTTTGGAATGGATTTTCCTGCTGATTGCCGGGATGCCGGCATTGGAGGCAGTCAATATTGCTTGTTCAACGGCAGGAACTGGGGGGTTTGGCATCAAGAATGACAGCATGGCAAGTTATTCGGCTGCCATTCAGGGAATTGTCACTGTCTTTATGATTCTTTTTGGTGTAAACTTTAATTTGTACTTTTTGCTGCTGCGGCGGCGGTTCCGGGAAGCATTAAAAGCAACAGAAGTATGGGTGTATTTCCTGATTGTACTGGTATCCACCTTGACCATTGCCTACAACATTCGGCACCTGTTCGGCAGCACGCAGCAAACCTTGCTGCATTCTGCCTTTACAGTTGGATCAGTCATGACGACAACGGGATTTTCCACCTTTGATTTCAATTTATGGCCGGAACTATCCCGTACCATTCTTGTCATGCTGATGCTGATTGGCGCTTGTGCCGGCAGTACCGGCGGCGGCATAAAGGTCTCCCGAATTATGATGCTGGTGAAGATTATGCGGCAGGAAATCCGCTTGCAGATTCATCCAAGACAGGTGCGGAAAATTAAGATGGGTGGACGGGAGATTGCCAGCGAAACGGTACGCTCGCTCAATGCATATGTTGTGGTCTATGTGCTGCTGTTTGCCGGGTCGGTGCTGCTGGTTTCGTTCGACAATCATGATTTGATTACGAATTTCACTGCCGTTG
>FR899102.1:20534-21796 GCA_000437255.1 Ruminococcus sp. CAG:403 | reverse complement strand
CCGGGGCTGGAACTGGCTGGGCCGACCTCCAATTTTGCGCTTTTCTCCCAGCCAACGAAGATTGTTTTGATTCTGGACATGCTGGCAGGACGGTTGGAACTGTTCCCGCTGCTGCTGCTGGTGTCACCGGTTACCTGGAAACGATAAGCCAAACCGTCAAAAGATACTTAGGTTGATATCTTTTGGCGGTTTTTTCTGCAAATCGGTTGCTTTTATGCTATTCGATCATAATATACTATTTTAATTATTCTGTTTTGGTTGACGAAGCTTTTCTTTCTTTTGTCAAATTGAATCTTGCTTTCTTTTTTTCTGGCTCTGGTTTGGTTATGCAGGTTTTATGGAAAAATAAAAGAAATTTGGAAAAAGATATTGACATTGCACAAGATTTGTGGTAAGATAGAATCAAGGAAAGGGAATACAGAACAGGATCAGAAAAAAGGATCCGAATGAAAAAAGTTCTTGTATTTCACAAGTACATGATGGTAGGTTTTCCTAGGGTTTAAGAGCAGGGTGCTCTTCAGGAAAACGATCTTCATCCGGAAAGGTGGGTGAGCCCCATGGCACAAGAAGAATCACAGCTGGATATGCTGTCAATGACGGCTCATCTGTTGAAGTCGTGAATAAGAGGGCTTGAACGTATTGATTCGGCAGTGCGATCGAATCCGTTGCCAAAGAAATGATAAAAGAACGATTCAGCAGGGAAAGCAAATTGACATGCAACAAGTTGGTTGGATGTATGGTCTGACAGCATACGTTCTACTACAGGATGATGACGATCCTGTATCAGTGGCAGAAATGCCTGGCGATAGATCATGCTGGAGGGAAAAAGAAAGAGAAATTGGTGAGACCAATGGGAAAATGATTCCGAACAATCACGTTCCATAAAAATATGAATTGGTGAGTCCCATGGAAAAGTAATTTTCATTTCAAGCAAAAACAAAACAAAACAGAAAAGGTGAGTCCCATGGAAAGTAGCTTTTTTCAAAGATAAAAAATAGAAAAAGGTGAGTCCCATGAAATAAGAAGCAGTTTTTTCTAAATTTTCTAAATGCGTAGCCGGAATGCTCGTGGATAGGAAAGGATGATGCGTATGATTAGGATGAGGATGCAAAAGTATTTGAATCCGTAATTGTAAGGAGTGAGTCCAATCGAAACTGCGGCGAAAGAATGAAAGTTCTTTCAATTTTACACAAAATAGAATAGAAAGAGCCTTGCAGGGAGTATAACGACTGCAAGGCTTTTTTTGTTTATGGCTGGGGGGG
>FR899102.1:15403-20498 GCA_000437255.1 Ruminococcus sp. CAG:403 | reverse complement strand
CCTTGGTAGGAGTCCAGTTCTTTTTGGCGTTTGGCGATGGTGTTTAGAACCTGGCTCTTTTCCAGGCTCCACAGCGGTTCGATCAATCGGGCACGGATTCCGTCTCCGGTCAGGCGCTCAATGACAGTTTCCGGCGGTAAGTATTCCAGCTGCTGAATCACCAGTTCAATATAGTCCTCCATGGAGAGGATTGGTACTCTGCCGGCACGGTACCACTCTGCCAATACGGTATCCTGCATCACATGCAGCATTTGGATTTTGATGCCGTCCGGGTGCAGCTTTCCCAGTACCTTTGCCGTTTCCAGCATCATTTCCGGTGTTTCGCCCGGCAGTCCGTTGATGATGTGTACGCAAGTACGGATGCCACGTTTTTGCAGGGCTTCCAAACCGCTGCAAAAGTCCTCGTAAGTTTCCTGGCGGTTGAGCAGTCGGGTGGTTTCCGGATGAATCGTCTGCAAGCCAAGTTCTACGGTCAGATCGGTTCGATGCGACCAGGCTTCCAGTTCATCCAGAATGGCAGGCGGCAGGCAGTCCGCACGGGTTCCGACTGCCAGTCCGACTACACCCGGAAAGGCACAGGCTTCTGTAAAGTTGGCGTGCAGGACATCCGGTGTGGTGTAGGTGTTGGTATGCGCTTGAAAGTAGGCAATGAGTTTGGCTTCCGGGTATTTGGTGTGAATCCGGGCAGCTTCTGCTTCCAGTTGATGCGTGATGCTGCCGGGCTGTACGAAATAGCCGCTTCCATTGTCGCAGAAGATGCAGCCGCCTACCCCTTTGCTGCCGTCCAGGTTGGGGCAGGTCATGCCGGCATCCAGGGAAGCTTTCATGACCTTTTCTGCATAACGCTTTCGGTAATAGAGATAAAGGGCATAGTAACGAGTTCCTTCAAATGGGCACATGGCAGAGTTCCTCCGATTTCTAAAAAATTTTGCAGTGCAACAAAAAAGACCGATTTTCAGGTTTGTTTGAAAATCGGCTGTATCAAAAAGCTGCTAAGGAGGGAGCAGCTCAGTTTTTGGTCCGTTTCTTGCTCAGAAACGGTAAGACGATCATCCCATGGATCCATGGTGTCGTTGGATGATGGTTCTATTATCCCGGTTTTCTGTGATGGTTGTGTGAGCATCTATAGGAAATTGCCTGAAACTGCCAGCGGCTAGATGGCATGATCGCCGATGAGCTGTTCGGTAAAAGCTGCCATTTCGGTTGCCGTAAAGGGATTGGGCGTGCGGTGCAGCCAGGTGCGGCAGAGCCCGACACATCCGGAAACAATGAATGCTGTTTGCAGATGAAATTGTTCCTGTTCGACGGCATCAGGATGATTTTGCTGTGCATCGAGCCATTCCTGGAGACAGCTGTTCTGGACGTATTCCTGTAGCTTTGCGACAAAGGCAATGTCGCCGTTCGGGCTGAGCAGCGCGGCACAGATTTCACTGTTCTCTTCGAGAAATTGATATAAGTCTGTCAGAATGGCATGCATGCGCTGTTTTGGCTCCNNCATGCATGCGCTGTTTTGGCTCCTGGGTACTGTCTGTATGCGCATGGATGATGTCCCGAAGCGATTGTAGCAGTTCTTTTTCAATGGAACGTACCATTTCGTTGACGTCGTGGTAATGTAAATAAAAGGTACCACGATTGATATCCGCTTGTTCTGCCAGCTCCCGTACCGAAATTTCCTGAAAAGGTTTTTGCTGCATCAGCTGGGTTAAGCTAGTTTGCAGTTTGCGACGGGTTTTTCGAACGCTGCGGTTTAATGCTTTCTTTTCCATGGTGAAAATCGCCTTCCTTTTGTGTTCCATTATAGAACAAAACTGAACAAATGTCAATCTTTTTGACTCGAAGGTGGCTTTTTGCACAAATTCGACTTTCCTTTTTCGTGGATTTTTGTGTGGCAAGGGGTTGACGCATGCAGGAAAGTATGCTATAATATTAGGTATGACAGATCTGGGTGTGGCGCAGATGGTAGCGCGCTACCTTGGGGTGGTAGAGGCCGTGGGTTCAAGTCCCGTCACTCAGACCAGAAAATAACACGCAGTTTCGGGAGCTTTCCCGTGACTGCGTGTTTCGTTTTATCCGGTGAAAAATGCGTTGATGGTACTAAAAATAGATGGGGAAAATCAAAAAAGCCGCTTTCAGAAGCGGTCTTTTTTGATTGCTTATTCGAGTCATTTTGCATGGGAGCAGCGTTTTGTCAAGTACCTGCTTCTGAAACATGTTGGGTCTTGCGGCAAAGTACCTCATGCAGCACAATCATAGCAATGAGCTGTACCACCAGGTAAATTGGCAGAATCTGCAATCCAATCCGGGCACTGATCCAGCCAAACAGCGGCGGCAGAGAAAGCGTTCCAATGTAGGCACATGCCATCTGTACTCCAATGACAGCCTGTGAACGGGAGGTGCCGAAATGTGCTGGAGTGGAATGAATGATGCTGGGGTAAATGGGGGCACAGCCTACACCAATGAGAATGATGGCAAACAGAGTCAGATTCTTTCCAAAGGGAAGCAGCATCAACAGGATCGCAGCGCCAATGATCCCTTCTCCAATCCGAATCATACCGCTGTCAGAAACTTTCATGGTGACAAAGCCGCTGATGCCTCTTCCCATGGTGATGCCAATGAAAAACAAACTGGCAAATCGGGCTGCTGTAATGGTGTCAATGTGCTTGACCGTAACCAGATAGCTGCTTGCCCAGAGACTCATGGTCTGTTCAATTCCAGAATAGAGGAAAAAGCAAATTGTAACTGCTTTCGCACCTGGCAGCCGTAGAATTTCCCGGAAAGAAAGCGGCTTGCCGGAAGGTGCTTCTGTTTGCTGTTCTGGTGTTGTCTGACGGGCCTTTACCTTCCGCCACAGCGGCAGACTTACAATTAATAGGGCGGTTAGCCCGAATTGCAGCCAGCTGATTTGTCGGTAACCATCGTGCCAAGTGCCGCCCACCATCGCATGGCTCATAATATATGGGCCAATAACCGTTCCGACGCCCCACATACAGTGTAGCCAGCTCATGTGGCGGCTGGCATAGTGCAAGGCAACGTAGTTGTTGAGGGCAGCGTCTACGCTTCCGGCACCAATTCCATAGGGAATTGCCCAGAGACAGAGGGAGAGGAAGCTGTGGCTGCATGCAAATCCCAGTAGGGCAATGGCTGTTGTGGCAACACTGCAAGCCGTTACACCGCCGGCACCCAGCTTACGGGTAAGGCGGTCGCTGCAAAGGCTGGATACAACTGTTCCAAAAGCAATAATCATAAACAGAATGCCGGAACGGGACATGGGCACGCCAATATCCGGGTAGATGGTTGGCCATGCAGCGCCCAGCAGGGAGTCTGGCAGCCCTAGGCTAATAAATGCCAGATAGATGATAGCAAGTAAGCAAGATACCATACTATATCGTCCTTTCCAATTGAAATGGATGCAAAGCCAGACTATGATAGCACAGCCCATCTCAAAAGTCAATGCCCAAATCGTGAACGATTTACTCTCGAAAAAAGAACGATGCTGAGGCGCTTGACAGGTGCTTTTGGATGTGTTAAGATGAACGTAACAGGAAAAAGGAGGTCGTATGCAGTATGCAGAGCAGACAGGCAAAGATTGATCATGGCAATGCATTTGATTGGGGAAAGACTTCGGCGCAGTATGCGCAGTTTCGGGACATTTACCCACCGGTATTTTATGAGCAGCTGCTTGCTCGATTTCCGGAACAGCAGGGCAAACAGATTCTGGACATCGGAACCGGAACCGGTGTACTGCCCCGGCATCTCTATTCCTATGGCGGACACTGGATGGGAATTGATGCATCGGCTCCGCAGATTGAACAGGCAAAGCGCCTCTCCGAAGGCATGCCGATTTCCTATGCAGTCATGGAAGCGGAACAGCTTCAGATTCCGGAAGCGTCTCTGGACGCTATCACGGCGTGCCAATGCTTCTGGTATTTTCAGCATACGACTTGTGCCGCAGAATTTGCACGGGTTTTAAAACCGGGCGGACGGGTGTTCCTGCTTTGTATGGAATGGCTGCCATTTGAGGATCCCATTGCACAGGCAAGTGAAACACTTGTGCTGCAATATTCCCCAAATTGGACAGGAGCAGGGGAAACCATGCATCCCATTGCCGTTCCGGATTGTTACCTGGAGCAGTTTGATGTAGTAGACACCCTTGCATATCGGCTGCCTGTGCATTTTACCCGGTTGGGCTGGCATGGCAGAATGCGCACCTGTCGGGGTGTGGGAGCTTCTTTGGATACAGCTTCCCTTGCCGCATGGGATGCGGAACACTGGGCGTTGCTGTGTCGGATTGCACCGGAGGAATTTGACATTCAGCATTATGCTGCATTGACAGAACTGAAAAAGAAGTAGGCACCTGCCTGGCATAAAAAATCCATAAAAGAAGCCAAAAAGTGTGCAGAAAATCTGGCAGACTTTTTGTCGGATTTCCGGGGAAACGGGTTGACAGCTGACAGGAAAGTGGCTATAATAAATAATAATATCAAATGAGAACAGGCAGCCGCCCCAGGAAGATGTTGAGGCGGCTGTTTCCCTGCGAAATGGAAACGAAAATTGGGAGGAATGGAGCGCATGGGGAAGAGCAATAAACAGCATATGACCATCCACTGGAAGCATATTGTACAGGATGATGACAGTGTCCCATCCGTGGATGCAACCTTAAAAGAAAAAGCCACCTTGGTCGGGCGCATCGGACAGATGATGCTTTCGGTGGGAACAGGAGCCTGGCGGGTGCGCAATTCGATGAACACCGTTGCCAAAGTGCTTGGGATTTCCTGCACAGCAGATATTGGGCTGTTGTCCATTGAATTTACCTGCTATGAGGAAAACGGAACGTATACGCATTCCATCTCCCTGCCAACCACCGGGGTTAACACCCATAAGCTGATGGAATTGGAACACTTCATGCAGGGGTTCCCGGAGCATGCTGCACAGTATTCGGTCAAGCAGATTCACCTGCTGCTTGATGAGATTCAGAAAAAGCCTGCCAATTACAAGGCATGGAATCTGGGTCTTGCTTCGGCAATTGCCTGTTGTGCATTTACCTTTTTGCTTGGCGGCGGCCCCATGGAAATGATCTGTGCCTTTTTTGGCGCAG
>FR899102.1:7905-15352 GCA_000437255.1 Ruminococcus sp. CAG:403 | reverse complement strand
TGCGAAAGCTGATGCTGGAGCGTAAAATTTCCCTGGTGGGCAATGTTGCTGTGAGTGTAGCAGCATCCTGCTGTGTCTACGTGCTGACAATTCTAGCAGCGCAGCATCTCTTCCACGTTTCAGAAGTCCATCAAGCCGGATACATTTGTGCGATGCTGTTCGTCATTCCCGGATTTCCTTTGATTACCGGCGGCATTGACCTTGCAAAGCTGGATTTGCGTTCGGGTTTGGAGCGCATTACGTATGCCTTGCTGATTATTCTGACTGCTACCATGACAGGTTGGGTTACAGCATTGGTTTTCCGGTTCCAGCCGGCAGACTTTCCGGATTTGCAGATTGATACGCCGCTGTTGATCGTGCTTCGAATTGTTACAAGCTTCTTCGGCGTCTATGGATTCTCTCTGATGTTCAACAGCCCCCGGAAAATGGCAATGACTGCCGGACTGATCGGCATGTTTTCCAATACGCTGCGGTTGGAATTGATCGATCTGGCAGGCTTCCCGGTTGGCGTAGCAGCCTTTATTGGCGCTTTCTTCACCGGCTGTGTGGCTTCTGTGGTCAAGAAAAAGATCGGTTATCCAAGAATTTCCCTAACCGTTCCTGCGATTGTAATCATGGTACCGGGTCTGTATATGTATCGCGGTATCTACTACATTGGATTGAACAACATCAGCGATGGTTCACTCTGGCTGACCAAGGCAATTCTGATTGTTATGGCACTGCCGATGGGACTGGTTGCCGCTCGGCTTTGCACGGATAAATTCTTCCGGCACTGTACTTGATTTTCTCCTTCCTCACTGGTTTTCTTCCAGTGGGGAATTTTTTTTGAAAAAGGGCTTGACAAATGAAATGAAGTTTGCTATAATAGAAGCATCAAAATACATAGCAAGTAGATAGGGATTCTATGAATTAGGGTGGCACCTGCCTGCTGCCTCATTCGAAGATCCAATGAGAAAGGAACGATACTTATGCATATTTATCAGAAAATTACCGATTTGATTGGCAAAACGCCTCTGTTGGAACTGACTCATCTGGAAGAGCACGAACACCTGGAAGCCAAGCTGCTCGGCAAGCTGGAATACTTCAATCCGGCTGGCAGCGTAAAGGATCGAATCGCCAAGGCAATGGTGGACGATGCAGAAGCAAAGGGTCTGCTGAAGCCGGGCAGTGTCCTCATTGAACCGACCAGCGGCAACACCGGAATTGGTCTGGCTTCTGTTGCAGCAGCAAGAGGCTATCGCTTGATTATCACCATGCCGGAAACCATGAGCATTGAGCGCCGGAACCTGATGAAGGCATATGGTGCAGAACTGGTATTGACCGAGGGTGCAAAGGGGATGAAGGGCGCCATCGAAAAGGCAAACGAACTGGCAGCGGAACTGCCGAACAGCTTCATTCCATCCCAGTTTACCAATCCAACCAACCCGGCAATCCATGAAAAAACCACAGGTGTAGAAATCTGGGATGATACCGATGGAACGGTAGATATCTTTGTTGCTGGCGTTGGAACCGGCGGAACCATCAGCGGCGTGGGTGCTTACCTGAAGTCCAAGAACCCGAATGTTCAGGTTGTAGCAGTGGAACCGAAGGGCTCTCCGGTGCTGTCTGAGGGTGTTTCCGGCCCGCATAAGATTCAGGGAATTGGCGCTGGATTCGTGCCGGAAACTCTGAATACTAAGATCTATGACGAAATCATTCCGGTTGAAAATGAAGCTGCATTTGAAACTGGTCGTGCAATTGCAAGAGAAGAAGGCGTTCTGGTTGGCATTTCTTCTGGTGCAGCCGTATGGGCAGCCATTCAGCTGGCAAAGCGTCCGGAAAACAAAGGGAAGACCATTGTGGCATTGCTCCCAGATACCGGTGAACGGTACCTCTCTACGCCGATGTTTGCATAAGTTTATTCTAGAGCGTGTTCTCATATTGATTTACCACCGACAGCAGCCTGAGCATGTTGACGAAAATAAGACAGCATGCCCAAAAGCTGTATCTTTTGAAAGGAGTCTTTTACAATGAGAAAGAATTTTGGCGCACAAAGCTGGCTGTATCCGATGCCAGTTCTGCTGGTTGGAACCTATGATGAAGCCGGAAAGGCAGATCTGATGAATGCAGCATGGGGCGGCATTTATGAAACCAATCAGGTGGTGCTCAGCCTGAGTCACAGCCATAAGACCACCAAAAACATTCAGGCAACGGGTGCGTTTACCGTTAGCATTGCCGATGCCAAACATGTGACAGAAGCAGACTATGTCGGCATCGTTTCTGCCAATACCACACCGGACAAGCTGGAAAAGGCTGGCCTGCATGCCGAAGCAAGCACGTTTGTAAAGGCACCGCTTTTCCGGGAATTTCCGATGACTCTGGAATGCAAACTGGTGAAGTTTAACGAAGACGGCAATGTCATTGGCGAAATCGTCAACGTCAGCGCAGACGATTCCATTTTGGATGCAGATGGAAAAATTGATCCGGACAAGCTGGAACCGATTGCCTTCGACAGCGTTCATCACACGTACCGAAAGCTGGGTGAAGTTGTTGGAGCAGCTTTCTCGGACGGCAAGAAGCTGCAATAAGCATTCATTCTTTCCAAAACCCGAAAAACAGGGGAGCAGATTCATTTCTGCTCCCCTGTTTTTGTCTCTGCTGGAAAAGGGCGAAAAGTTGACAAAACCGGCAAATCGTGGTAAGATAGAATTAAATTCGAAGCGAGGCGCTAAGGAGGACATGCATGGAAAAACAGTATCAGATTGCAGTGGCAGGCACCGGTTATGTCGGGATGAGCATTGCGGTTTTATTGGCGCAGCATCATCCGGTTTTTGCCGTTGACATCATCCCGGAAAAAGTACAGATGATTCAGAATCGGCAGTCTCCCATTCAGGATACCTACATTGAGCAATACTTGACCCAGAAGGAATTGCAGCTAACTGCAACGCTGGATGCAGAGGCAGCCTATCGACAGGCGGATTTTGTGGTCATTGCCGCTCCTACCAACTATGACAGCCAGAAGAATTTCTTCGATACCTCTGCGGTGGAGTCGGTCATTGAGTTGGTGATGCGCTGCAACCCCAATGCCAAAATGGTCATTAAATCCACAGTTCCGGTGGGCTATACCGCAGCCATCCGCAAGAAAACTGGCAGCAAAAATATTCTTTTCAGTCCGGAGTTTTTACGGGAATCCAAAGCGCTGTATGATAATCTCTATCCCAGCCGCATCATTGTCGGTGTGGATGAGCAGGATCCGGATTCCATGGAGGCAGCCCGTACTTTTGCTGCTCTGCTCCAGGAAGGTGCCATCAAGGAGAACATCGATACGCTCTTCATGGGATCCACTGAAGCAGAAGCTGTAAAGCTGTTTGCCAATACCTATCTGGCGCTGCGTGTGGCATACTTCAATGAGTTGGATACCTACGCAGAAAGCAAAGGACTCAATACCCAGCAAATCATTGAAGGCGTCTGCTTGGATCCTCGTATTGGTACGCATTATAACAATCCATCCTTTGGCTATGGCGGTTACTGTCTCCCGAAGGATACCAAACAGCTGCTTGCCAATTATGCCGACGTACCGCAAAATATGATGTCAGCTATTGTAGAGAGCAACAAGACCCGGAAAGACTTCATTGCCGATCAGGTGCTGAAAATGGCAGGGTACTATAGCTACGAGTCGGACAATCATTATGATGCCGAAAAGGAAAAGCCCTGTGTGATCGGCGTATATCGGCTGACAATGAAGAGCAACAGCGATAACTTCCGGCAAAGCTCTATTCAGGGCATCATGAAACGGGTGAAGGCAAAGGGCGCGACGGTTGTGATCTATGAGCCGACGCTGCCGGATGGTCATACGTTCTTTGGAAGCAAAGTGATTGGCGATTTAGAGGCATTCAAAGCACAGTGTGACGCCATCATTGCCAACCGGTATGATGCTTGTCTGGACGATGTACAGGAAAAAGTTTACACACGGGATATTTTCCGTCGGGATTAGGAGAACACACCATGAAAGGGATTATTCTTGCCGGAGGTTCCGGTACACGACTATACCCATTGACGCGGGTAACTTCCAAGCAGTTGCTTCCAATTTATGACAAGCCTATGATCTATTATCCGATGTCTGTACTGATGCAGGCAGGCATCCGGGATATTTTAATCATTTCCACTCCAACTGATACGCCACGTTTCCAGGATTTGCTGGGAGATGGCAGTCAGTTCGGTGTGCAGCTTTCCTATGCCGTACAGCCGAGTCCAGACGGTCTGGCGCAGGCATTTCTCATTGGGGCAGACTTTATCGGAACCGATACGGTGGCAATGGTACTGGGAGATAATATTTTTGCCGGACATGGTTTGAAAAAGTGTCTGCAAGCAGCTGTAGAAACGGCAGAAAGCGGATCCGGCGCAACCGTATTTGGGTATTATGTAGATGATCCGGAACGTTTCGGCATCGTAGAATTTGATCAGACCGGAAAGGTTGTTTCCATTGAGGAAAAGCCGCAGCACCCGAAGAGCAACTACTGTGTAACAGGGCTGTATTTCTATGATAACCGGGTCATTGACTATGCCAAACAGCTGACACCTTCTGCACGAGGGGAGTTGGAAATTACCGATTTGAACCGGATATATTTGGAACAGGATGCTTTGCATGTGAAGCTGCTTGGACAGGGCTTTACCTGGTTGGATACCGGAACGCATGAGTCTTTGGTGGATGCTACCAATTTCGTGAAAACGGTGGAGACTCACCAACATCGAAAAATTGCCTGCCTGGAGGAAATTGCCTATCTCAATGGATGGATTTCAAGGGAGGATGTGTGGAAGGTGTACGAAGGACTCAAGAAGAACCAGTACGGACAGTATTTGAAAGACGTGCTGGACGGAAAATATATGGATGCACTTTCCTAGAGAGGAACAACAACTATGACAATTATCGTAACAGGTGGTGCCGGCTTTATCGGCAGTAACTTTATTTTCTATATGCTGCGGCAGCATCCGGAAGACCGGATTGTCTGTCTGGATAAGCTGACGTATGCCGGCAATCTTTCGACCCTGGAATCTGTAATGGATCATCCGAATTTTCGTTTTGTAAAGCTGGATATCTGTGACCGGGAGGGGGTATACCGACTCTTTGAAGAAGAGCATCCAGATCAGGTGGTAAACTTTGCAGCAGAGAGCCATGTAGATCGTTCCATTCTGGATCCTGGCATTTTTCTGCAAACCAACATCATGGGAACGGCTGTTCTGATGGATGCCTGCCGCAAATATGGCATGGTGCGCTATCATCAGGTTTCAACGGATGAGGTCTACGGCGATCTGCCGCTGGATCGTCCGGATTTGTTCTTCACGGAGGAAACGCCCATCCATACCAGTTCCCCCTACAGCAGCTCCAAGGCAGGCGCTGATCTGCTGGTGCTGGCATATTATCGCACTTATGGGCTGCCGGTGACCATTTCCAGATGTTCCAACAATTATGGCCCTTATCATTTTCCAGAGAAGCTGATTCCGCTGATGATTGTGCATGCGCTGGCTGACCAGCCGCTTCCGGTCTATGGAAAAGGGCTGAATGTTCGGGATTGGCTGTATGTAGAAGATCACTGCAAGGCCATTGATTTGATTCTGCAAAAGGGTCGTTTGGGAGAGGTCTACAACGTTGGTGGACACAATGAAAAGCAGAATCTGGAAATTGTCAAATTGATTTGCAAAGAATTGGGCAAGCCAGAAAGCCTGATTACGTATGTGGCAGACCGGAAGGGGCATGACATGCGCTATGCCATTGACCCGACGAAGATTCACCGGGAACTGGGCTGGCTGCCGGAAACCAAGTTCGAGGACGGCATTCGTAAGACCATTCAATGGTACTTGGAGCATCAGACCTGGTGGAAGGAAATCCTCTCCGGGGATTATCAGGATTACTACGAAAAAATGTATGGCAATCGGGCATGAGGTGAGCAGATGAAAGCATTGGTAACAGGTGTCGCCGGGCAGCTGGGACACGATATCATGAAGGAACTAGAAGTACGTGGCATAACTGGTATTGGCAGTGATCTGGCACCTGCATACAGCGGTATGGCAGCTGATTCTGTTGCGTCGATGCCGTATGTGCAGCTGGATATTACCGACCGGCAGGCCGTGCAGCAAGTACTGCAATCCGTGCAGCCGGATGTTTTGATTCACTGTGCTGCCTGGACAGCGGTCGATGCCGCAGAAGAAGCAGAGAATCAGTCAAAAGTATGGGCGATCAACGCAGAGGGAACCCGCTACTTGGCAGAAGCTGCCAAGGCAGTTGGTGCCAAGATGCTGTATATCAGCACCGACTATGTTTTTGATGGACAGGGTACGCAGCCCTGGGAACCAGACTGCAAGGCATATGCTCCGCTGAATGTCTACGGAAAAAGCAAATTACAGGGCGAATTGGCAGTTGCAGAACTGTTGGAACGCTATTTCATTGTGCGGATTGCATGGGTGTTTGGTTTAAATGGAAAGAATTTCATCAAAACCATGCTGCAAGTGGGCAAGACCCATGATGAAGTACGGGTGGTAAACGACCAAATTGGCACGCCAACCTATACGCTGGATTTGGCAAGACTGTTGGTGGATATGATCCAGACCGAGGAATATGGCTACTATCATGCTACCAATTCCGGCGGCTATATCAGCTGGTATGATTTCACCAAGGAAATTTACCGGCAAGCAGGTTACACGACGAAGGTGACTCCGGTCACAACGGCAGAGTATGGCTGCTCCAAGGCGGCAAGACCGTTTAACAGCCGTTTGGACAAATCCAAATTGGAAGCGCACGGTTTCCAATTGCTGCCGGACTGGAAGGATGCAGTGGCAAGATATTTAAAAGAGGTACAGTAAAATGGGACAAATTCAAGTAGATAAGCACGTCGGCGGGATAGAAGGGCTTTGCGTCATTACACCGACGGTGCATGGAGATGCCAGAGGGTATTTCATGGAAACGTATCACCAGCGGGATATGCAGGAAGCCGGACTGAATATGGTATTCGTGCAAGACAATCAAAGCATGAGCACCAAAGGGGTGCTGCGTGGTCTGCACTTCCAGAAGCAGTTTCCGCAGGGAAAGCTGGTACGGGTAATTCGTGGCCGTGTGTTCGACGTTGCAGTGGATCTGCGTGCCCACTCTGCTACTTATGGAAAGTGGTATGGGGTAGAACTGACGGAGGAAAACAAGAAGCAATTCTATATTCCGGAAGGCTTTGCACACGGCTTTTTGGTTTTGAGTGAAACAGCAGAGTTCTGCTATAAGTGCACCGATTTCTATCATCCGGGAGATGAAGGCGGACTGGCTTGGAACGACCCGGAAATTGGCATCCAGTGGCCGGATGTGATCGGTACGTATGCCGGAAGTGCTTCTGCGGAAGGCTATCAACTTACGGATGGAACCAAACTCAACTTGAGCGAAAAGGATCAGAAGTGGCGTCCGTTGCAGGAAACCTTCTCGTTTGAA
>FR899102.1:6674-7809 GCA_000437255.1 Ruminococcus sp. CAG:403 | reverse complement strand
AAAATCAGTTTTAGAATCATTGCAATGGTAATGACACCGCCGATTGCCAGCATAACACCATAGATTTTTTTCGATTGCGGATCATGCCGTTCCTTGATCAGATAATATAGGGCGCCGCATACAATTGCAATGCCAATGATTAAGCCAATTATTCCAAGTATCATTTTCGTTTTCTCCATTTCAATAAAATTGCAGAATTACAGATTACCAGCACTGAGCCGGCGTTGTGTACCAAAGCCTCCACAACAGGGCCGAGCAGACCGGTGATGGCGAGTACAATGGCAACAAAATTCAAGCTCATTGAAAAGCTCAAATTGCATTTGATGGTTGTCATCATGCGTTTGGAAAGCGCCAGTAGGTGCGGCAGTTCCTTGATTTCATCATCGACCAGGGCAATGTCCGCAGCATCTACGGCAATGTCGCTTCCGATTCCACCCATGGCGATGCCAACGTTGGCAGCTTTCAAAGCCGGCGCATCGTTTACACCGTCACCAATCATGCAGACAGGATGCTGCTCATTCTGATAAGCTGCAATGCAGCGCAGTTTATCTTCCGGCAGGCAGTTTGCCTGAACGGCAGAAATGCCAAGCTGTGCAGCAATGCTGGAAGCTGCCCTTTCATTGTCACCCGTCAGCAAAACCGGTTGCACATGCAGATCGGAAAGGGAGGCAATCATCTGTTTGCTCTCTGTCCGCAGTGTATCCGACAGCACCAGATAGCCAGCAAACTTTGCATGTTCTGCAAGGTATACAATGGTGCAGCCCTTTTCCAATTCCCGTTCTGCTTCCTGTAAAGCATCCTTTGGAATGGAAACATGATGCTGTGCAAGCAGTGCCAGATTGCCGGCGAGAATCTGACTGCTGCCGACAGTTGCCGAAACGCCTTTTCCAACAGTCATCTGAAAATGAGATGGCTTATCGATTGGTTTTTGAGCTTGCTGCTGATAGCTGGAGACAATGGCTTTTCCAAGTGGATGCTCTGAGAGCGATTCTGCTGAAGCTGCCAAAAAGAATAAGTTTTCGACCGCCTGCTGTTCTGGTGCCACGCTTTTGATGCGAATAACCTGCGGCGTGCCATGGGTAAGCGTACCAGTTTTGTCAAATGTGAGAGTATCTACGGCGGCAAGCCGTTCCAA
>FR899102.1:2154-6600 GCA_000437255.1 Ruminococcus sp. CAG:403 | reverse complement strand
AGCCATAATGGCGGTTGGTGTTGCCAGTACCAGTGCGCAGGGGCAGAATACAACCAGAATGGTAACTGCACGAATGAGCTCGCCTGAAATTAGCCAGGTGAGCAGTGCAGCGGAAAGTGCAATGACAACAATCCAGGTTGCCCATCGGTCTGCAATGCCAACGATTTTGGCTTTTCCGGCATCGGCAGATTGTACCAGCTGAATCATACGCTGAATGGAGCTGTCCTTTCCGACTTTCGTTGCCTGCATTTCAAATGCGCCGAATTGATTCACCGTTCCACTGGAAACGGAATCGCCTTCCGTTTTGTCAACCGGGAGCGATTCTCCGGTCATGACCGCTTGATTGATGGAAGTTTGCCCGGAAAGAATGATGCCGTCTACCGGAATAGTTTCGCCCGGCAGCACGCGTAAGATTTGACCAACCTGAACCTCTTTTGCAGGGAGAATGGTCTCTGTTCCGTTTTCAAGCACTCTTGCGGTCTGTGGTGTCAGGTGCACCAGCTTTTCGATGCCGGCTCTTGCTTTGGCAACGGTCAGATCTTCCAGCAGGGCACCGAGCTGCATGATAAAGGCAACTTCGCCAGCTGCAAAATCTTCGTGAATGCAAATGGATGCAATCAGTGCAATGGAAACCAGTACATCCGCTTTGATGTCGAATGCGGTAACCAGTCCGATGATTGCTTCCAGGATGATGGGGATACCGCAAAGCAGAATTGCAATCCATGCAAAATCAAATGGCAATGGGATTACAGGAAAAATGCTCAGCAGCAGTGCAATTCCGGAAAGCACCAGGCAGGTGATGTCTTTTTTGACACCGCCAAGCTCCAAAAATGCTTCCAGTTTTTCCATCCATCGTTTCATACTGAAAAACCCCCTTCTTTTCATACCTGTCGGGGTATTGGTATATTAATACCATAGGGGGTATTAGTTTGTCAACTGAAAAAAGAAAAAATCTGCAAGAAAATAAATTCTTACAGATTGGTTGGATGTGTTTATCCCATATTGGAAAAGCGTTCTACAGCTTTTGTGAAGCTTTCAATGGCTTTGTCGGCGTCTCCGTGTTCGATGCCATCTCGTACACAGTGCTTGATGTGTCCTTCTAGTACCACTTTTCCACATCCGTGAAGAGCGGATTTGGCGGCGTTGATTTGAGAGAGCACATCTTCACAGGGGACATCTTCATCAATCATGCGGTCAATGGCCTGTACTTGTCCAATGATTTTTTTCAGTCTGCGATGTAGATTTTCTGCGTCCATACATTGTCTCATAGAAATTCCCTTTCTTTCTGCTGCGAGGATTGTTTTCTTTATTTTACAGCAGCTTCTTCTGCTTGTCAAGCGGTTTTCTATCGGATTGTCACAATTGGATTGACAAACAGCGGAAGTATGCTATAATTAGGGGGAAGCCGTCATTTTTTATAGGAGGAATTGTGATGAAGTATCAACTTGCTATTTTTGATTTGGATGGAACCATTTTAGATACGTTGGAGGACTTGACCATCAGCTTAAATGTTGCGTTGGAGCAGTCCGGTTATCCTAAGCGCAGCATCGAAGAAGTGCGCTGCTTTGTGGGAAACGGCATTCGAAAGTTGATGGAACGTGGTGTACCGGAAGGCACCCCGGTTTCGGAAATCGATCGGGTGCATGAACGCTTTACTGCACACTATCAGGCACATTGTGCCGATCATACCAAGCCGTATACTGGGATTCCGGAATTGTTGCATGCTCTGCGGGAAACGGGTATTCGAACAGCTGTTGTATCCAATAAGGCAGATTATGCCGTACAGGAATTGTGCGAGCAGTATTTTCCTGGCTTATTTGATGTAGTTGTTGGAGAACGGACAGGCATTGCCCGGAAACCGGCTCCGGATTCGGTGCAGGAAGTATTGCATCGGATTGGCATTTCCAAAGAGCATGCCGTTTATATCGGGGACTCAGATGTAGATGTTGCGACAGCAAAAAATGCACAGATGGAAGAACTTGCTGTGACATGGGGGTTCCGCTCGGAAGCATTTTTATTGGAGCACGGTGCTTCTGTTCTGGTGCATACTCCGCAGGAACTGGAAGCGCTGCTGCTGGGTTGAGTGGCCATTCTGCACAGAAGGAGGAAGAAGCTTGAACTTTACCGTCATATTGGCAGATGATGAAGCACAGATCTTAGAGGGCATCCACCGTGGCATTGATTGGGATGCACTGGGCTTTGAAGTGATTGCCACTGCTTCCAATGGAAAAGAGCTGCTGGAACGCACGGAAACGCTGCGTCCGGATTTGGTGATTAGTGACATCAAAATGCCGTTCCTGGATGGTTTGCAGGTTGCCAAAATGCTGCATGATAACATGATGCATGTGAAAATTGTGTTGTTTTCCGGATGGGATGATTTTGAATATGCCCAGCTTGCCATTCGCTACGGCGTATCGGAATACATTTTAAAGCCCATTGACTTTCAGGAAATGGATACGCTTTTAAACAAGCTGCATGACGAACTGGAGGAGGAATTCCAGCAGCGCAGCAGTCGCACTCGTCTGGAACAGCTCTATCAGGAAAGCCTGCCGCTTTTGCAGGAACAGGTTTTGATTCAGCTGGTCAGCAGCAACAGCAGCTTGGAGCAGCTGGAAAAGCAAATGCAAACACTTTCCCTGGATTTGCATGCTGCCTGGTATGGTATGGTCTTAATTAAGGCGGCAGGGGACAGCGCCGACTTTTTGTCGCAAGTTTCCATGACAGAATCCGTCAAGGAAATGCTGGAGCATGTTTGTCGCTTTGTCTCATTTCGGTATCTGGATAAGATTGCCTATTTGTTATTGCTGTCCGATCAGGGGCAGCTACCGCAGATCTTAAAATCTCTTTCGGAAGCGGCACATCTTGCCAAGCACTATGGACAGGTTTCGTTTTCCTGTGGGGTTGGCATGCCATGCGAATCGCTGGAACAGCTGCCGGTTTCCTTTGCACAGGCAACTGAAGCACTGGAATACAGTCTGGTATCTGCCGAAGAAACGGTAATGGTTTATCAGGACATTGCACCATATGGCAATAACGTGTACACTACGTTGAATACGGATGCTTTGGAAACTGCCATCAAACAGGAAGATCAGAAAAAAGTGGATGCAGAAGTGCAGAAATTGCTGGAACAGTTGGAGAAGAGTCACTATCATTTTAATGCGTACCAGTCTGCCATTTTGGAGATTATTTTTGCCTTGTCAGGAATTTTTCGGCAGTATCATATGATGGATGACGAAATTTTTGCCGACGCCAAGCGTATGACAACAAGAGTCCTGTCCCTGGAAACCGGCGAACAGCTCAACGCCTGGCTGCTGAACTACTGTCACTATATTAGCTACGCCATTCACCGCCGAAAAGTGGATCACAACAGCCTGCTGGCACAGAAGGCCATGGAGTATGTGGAACAGCACTATGGCGATGCAGACTTGTCAGTGGAAACAGTCTGCAATTATCTGCATGTCAGCATGTCGCATTTTTCCAATCTGTTCCGGAAAGAAACGGATATGAGCTTTCTGGTCTACCTGACCAAGAAGCGCATGGAAGAAGCCGTTCGTCTGCTGAAAACAACAGATTATAAAAGTCGGGTGATTGGGGAAATGGTTGGCTATCCGGAGCCGAATTATTTCAGTTATGTGTTTAAAAAGAACATGCAGGTCTCCCCAGCCAATTTCCGGAAGAGTCTGCAACAGGAGGCACCGCATGCATAAGCGTTCGCATGGGCTGCGTCAGCAGCTGGAGGGAAAAAGTCTTCGGTTGATTTTTACCGTTGTATTTTTGTTGACGGTCTGTGTACTGACTGCAACAATCATCGCCCTGTTTTCTGCCTATGCCAAAAACCAGATTGGCGGATTTTTAAAGGAAAAGAATATGCAGCAGCTGCGTACCATGAGCTATGGCATGGAGGAAACCGTCAACGACACCATTGAGCTTGCCAATACGGTTTACTATCAGATTCTCAAAAATGCGGACTTGCAGGATGCAGATACGCAGCAGGAGCTACAGGATTTCTGTCGGTTGCATGCCGATCAGCTGCTGGATGCTGCTGTTTATGCGATGGATGGCACCTTGCTATGGCAGAATACTTCCGGACTTGTTGCTGCCGGATCCATGGAAGAAACATGGTTTCAGCAGGCAGCAAAAGACATTGATACGGTGGTATTTGGGGAACCCTCCTATGTGCAGGCGGAGGATGGCTTTGAAAAGGGTATGCCGATCTCTCGGTATGTGGAGCTGAACAATCATGGGATTGCTCAATCTGGTGTGCTGCGGTTTGACATCCGGACAGAAGATCTTGCAACGGAACTGAGTATATATCCCTCCTCCTATCAGGATTATCTCTACCTTATGAATCGGGACGGCGCCATTTTGTATCATCCGTTTGAGAAGGAACTGGAAAGCGGTATTCGCACAGAGTGGACGGCTGCGGTTGATACAGAATCCGTTGTT
>FR899102.1:0-2125 GCA_000437255.1 Ruminococcus sp. CAG:403 | reverse complement strand
CTGACTGGATGATTCAGCAGCAGCCAATTGGCTATACAGGCTGGAAACTGGTATCCGTTGCTTCACTGACAGCAGAAATTCAGAGCAGTAACTATATCCGTACCGGTATTCTATTGATTCTGATTCTGATGGCAATGGTTTCGCTGTTTTTGGATTTTGTGATTCAGCGTCTGATGATTCATCCGGTGATGCGACTTTCCAAAACCATGCAGCAATTCGGAGCCGGAAAGATGGAAGTGCGTGCCAGCGAGCATGGGTGCGGAGAAATCAAAGGGCTTGCCGTTGGGTTCAATGACATGGCAGAAAATACCAATCAGCTGATGAATCGCCTTTTGCAGGAAGAAAAAGAAAAGCGCATTACGGAACGAAAGCTGCTGCAATCGCAGATCAATCCGCACTTTTTATACAACACCCTGGATTCCATCATCTGGATGATTCAGAGCAAGCGCTATGAAGGCGCAGGGAAGATGGTTTCTCTGCTTGCCAAGTTCTTCCGCATCTCGCTGAGTCAGGGCAATGATATCATTCCGCTGCAAAAGGAACTGGAACATGCCGTGAGCTACCTCTCCATTCAGAATATTCGGTTTGGCGATAAATTTACGTTCCATGTGGAGTTTGATGAAACGTTGGGAGACTGTCTGTGTCCGAAGCTCATCATTCAGCCGCTCTTGGAAAATGCCGTGTACCATGGCATGGAGGGCATGTATGAAGACGGAGAAATCGTCATCAAGATCTATGCAGTGGACGAACTGGTGCGAATTGATGTCATTGACAACGGAGAAGGTATGACTGAGGAGCAGGTTGCCAAGATGATGCAGGGCAATGTGGTATCCAGCAAACGAGGTTCTGGAATCGGTGTCAAGAATGTCAATGATCGCGTGCGTCTTTATTTTGGCGATACATATGGCGTTACCATTTTGAGTGCGCTGGATGAGGGAACCACTGCACGTATTACATTTCCGGCAAGGAGGCAATTGGATGAAACTGCTTCATAAACCCATTTATATGCTGCTGATTGCTTTGTTTTGTTTGCTAATTCTGAGCATGGGCAGACTGTTTGGACAGAAGGAATCGGTTCGAATTGCAGTCATTCGTGCAGCAGAAAGCCAGCCGGAATTTCTGGCGTTTCAGGAAGGACTTTATGATGGTGCCCAGAGTCAGGAGATTCGTTTGGATATGGTGGATGCATCGCAGCTGCATGCAGCAGACCTGTCCCAGCTGCTTCAGCAGCAGAAGAAAAATGGTTGTGACGGCGTACTGCTGCTTCGACCGGAGCAGTATGTGACCGACAGCCCGGAAGCTTATGCCGAGGCAGTGCAGGATAGTCGGCTGCCGGTTTGCGTCCTGACTTATGATACAGATTATTTGGTAGGAGATTCTGTGGATGGTGCAGCTGGACTCGTAGACGCTGCCTATCGAAAATGGAAGGCGTCTGGTTCACAGGCAGCTACGGTTATTGCGGATGAATCTGATCCCATTGCGGTGCGGCTTGCAGCGGAATGGAACCAGCACGTTTCGGAGCAGGCTCTTTCCAAAGCTTCTGGTGCAGGCTGGAGCATTCAGTGCGGCAGTATGCTGCAACCAGAGAAAGCGGCGGCATCTGATTCCTGTATGCTGTTGGCACCCATTCAGCCGGATTATACAGCATTGGCACAACAGCAGGCAGATCTGCTGCTGACCGTCAACAACTATGCACTTGCCTATCATACCATCGAACATCTAAGCGGCCGAATCCATGGAACGGATGTGCCGCTGCACGAACCGGATTTGCTGATCCTGACGCCGGAAACGCTATTTGATTCCGCCCAGGATGCCTTGATCTTTGAGTAGGAGCAGATTGCATGAAAAAGAAGCAGATTATATTGGGAGCAGCTGCCGCTGTCTGTGCAGCTGCTTTGACTGTGACGGTGTGCTGTAGTCGTTATCGGCGACCGTCGGTGCATCGTTTCAGAGTGGGCATCGCTGTTTATCAGGCAGATGATCCGTACCTGCAAAGTCTTACCGATCAGATCATGCAGGCGCTGCAAAGCAAGAATCAGAATGGAACCGAAATTTTGTACGATTTCTTTGATGCATCCGGGAGTGCCTATCAGCAGAACAATCAGCTGCATACCATGATGCAGCA
>FR899101.1:62852-92388 GCA_000437255.1 Ruminococcus sp. CAG:403 | reverse complement strand
AACAACGGAAGCAACCACAACAACAGCAGCAACTACAACAACTGGCGCAACCACAACTGGTGTAACCGGTGTAACTAAGATTTCTGTTGTACTGAAGGATGCTGGTTTCTACTTCTCCGAAGATAATCGTGAATTTGATCCGGCAGATCTGATTGAATCTGTAGTTTCCATCGATGCAGAAGGTAAGACAACAAACATCGATGTATCTAAGATCACATTCAAGGGTGCAACTCCGAAGAGCACGTATGCAGAGACTGAAAAGTACTTTGTAGGTACTGTAGATGCTTACTACGGTGATACAGTTGTTGCAACACCGACTGTTTACATTGGTGTAAAGGGTGACGCTGATCTGAATGGTAAGGTTGAACTGGCAGATGCAACATTGGCATTGACTTACTACTCTGAGCATGCTGTTAAGAATCCGTACTACTTCACAACATCTAGTGCAGATAAGCCGTCTGATGAGATGTTAGAGAAGTTGGCATACTTCTTGTCTGATATCAACACTGAGTCTAAGGCCGGTGAAGATACAGATGATGCAGTAATTGAATTAGCAGATGCAACAAACATTCTGACCTTCTATGCAGAAGATGCTGTATTGAACAATCCGAAGTGGGCTGTAATTTGTGATGAACTCGCAAATCATCCAGTTTGGGGTGCAGAGATCAATAAGTAAGGCACTATAATTCCGATTCTTTCATAGAAAAGGAACTTACAGGAACCGGCACGGGAAAACCGTGCCGGTTTTTGTTTTGCTTGTAGAACAATTTCTAAAATAGCTTGACAGGGCATATGGTGTATGGTATACTAAAAAACAATTGCCTGAACTGATTTTTCGACCCAAATGATGGAATCAGGCTAGAAAAGGAGTACAGCACAATGGGAATCTGGACGATGTTATTAACAGGAATCGGCCTTTCAATGGATGCTTTTGCCGTTTCTGTCTGTAAGGGCTTGGGCATGCGAAAAATGCAGTATGTCCAAGCATTGGTGATCGGATTGTTTTTTGGAGGTTTTCAGGCATTGATGCCAATGCTGGGCTACTTCCTAGGTACGCAGTTTGCGGACTATATCCGGGAGTTTGATCACTGGATTGCATTTGTTTTATTGGCATTCATCGGCGGAAAAATGGTTGTAGAAGCCTGTAAAAAGGGAAAAGCGGAAGAAGAAAAGGAACAGCAGCTTGCGCAGGAACCGTTTCGGTTGCAGGAGTTGTTTCTGCTGGCAATTGCCACTTCCATTGATGCCCTAGCAGTTGGTGTAACATTTGCATTCTTGGAAGTGAACATTTGGCTTGCCATTGCCGTTATCGGAAGTGTAACTTTTTTAATTTCCATAATTGGTGTTTGGATTGGTCATCAGTTCGGCAATCGATTTGAGAAAAAAGCAGAATTGCTGGGCGGTATTATTTTGGTTGCCATCGGTATCAAAATCCTTGTAGAGCATCTGTTAGAAACAGCCTGATCCGAAAAAAAGTTAAAACGAACGATGGAGACATCGTTCGTTTTTTTGTTGGCTTATCTGCTTTTTCATGCTTGAAAAAGCAAAAAATCGTGGTATAATAGTATTAGTATCCACTTCATTCTTCTAAAGCAGTGGAATCTGTTTGAGGAGCGTGCGGATAAAAGTGGATCGTTGCTTGCAAATTTTGAATGGAGGGACTTTATGAAACGGGAAAAATGGCTGCATATTTTGCGTGGATTGCCATTGTTACTATGCGTTGTATTGATTGGGTGGTATTTCCTTTCGGGACAAACTTTAGACGTTGCAACGCTGCGGGAAATGATTCAAACCGATCATCTCTTTTTGACCATGCTGCTTTGCTGTGCTCTATTTGCTGTGAAAAGTCTGACCATTTTCTTTCCCATTACGGTGTTGTATATTTTAAACGGCTGTTTGTTTTCTCCGTTTCTGGCGATTGGCGTTAGCTTTTTGGGAACGGCAGTATGCTTTTCTGTTCCGTATGGAATGGGTCGCTTTTCGGGCGGAAAAAGTGTAGAACATATCATGGAGAAATATCCCAAAGCAGCATCTTTGCTGGAACGACAGCGCAATCACCATGGATTTGTCTCCTTCTTTTTACGAGTGATTCACTGTCTGCCGGGGGATCTTGTCAGCATGTACTTAGGAGCAATTAAAACGCCGTATGGAAAGTTCTTATTGGGCAGCCTGCTCGGTGCAGCGCCTGCTGTTATTGCGGAAACTTGGATTGGGACAAGCGTGCAGGAACAAAACTGGGAAATGCTGGCATGGTCAATTGGTGCATCTTTGGGAGTTGCCATTATTTCCACGGTATGCTATACCATTTATCAGAAAAAAACCGGAAACAAGCATGCATCTGCTACTTGTGTGAAAAAAGATGCATCATAAACTGGCAGCAGGAACTGACAAAATACAGCAGCATCCTGCTTGACAGACGATGCAAAATATTGTATAATGAATGCATGAATCCATAAGGGAGAGAAGAAAACATGACA
This sequence comes from Ruminococcus sp. CAG:403, assembly GCA_000437255.1. Lineage (GTDB taxonomy): Bacteria > Bacillota > Clostridia > Oscillospirales > Ruminococcaceae > Ruminococcus_C. The sequence continues at coordinate 89,911 of FR899101.1, read as the reverse complement.
GCTGCCGATGACAGCGTGCGAAAACGAAAGCGTTTCCATATACTAAGATAAAGAACAGGCATAGTCTGCGTCAATTGGGCGTATGGCTATGCCTGTTTGTGCATACTTGCAGTAAAAATACGATATTGAAACAACCATTAGGAGGAATTTATTTTTTATGATCGGATTGGTCATTTTACAGGTTGCCTTGATTGCTTTGAATGCGATTTTTGCCGGAACGGAGATTGCATTTGTTTCCGTCAACGAGGCACGATTGGGACAATTGGAAGAAGAAGGAAACAAGCGTGCAAAGAAACTAAAGCGGCTGATGCAGAATCCATCCGGCTTCTTGGCGACCATTCAAGTTGCCATTACATTATCGGGTTTTTTAGGGGCAGCATTTGCTTCTGATAGCTTTGCAGATAAACTGACACAGGTTTTGCTGCGGATTGGCATTCCCATTCCGGCTGCTGTGTTGGATACGATTTCCGTTATTCTGGTTACTTTAATCATTTCTTATTTTTCGATTGTATTTGGAGAAATGGTTCCAAAGCGAATTGCAATGCGGAATGCAGAACAGTTCTCGCTGCGGATGGCAGGTTCTGTGCAAGTGATTGCCAAACTGTTTGCACCGTTGGTTTGGTTGCTGACCAAGTCAACGAATGTAACACTGCGCATTTTGGGAATCGATCCCAATGCGCAGGAGGAAGAAGTGACCGAAGAAGATCTGCTGTATTTGGCAGAGGCCGGCCATCGAAAAGGCATCTTAGATGCTACGGAAAGTGCGATTATTAAAAACATTTTTGCATTTGATGATTTGACAGTCGGGGAAATTTGCGTGCATCGGAAGGAAGTAGCCGTTCTTTGGATGGAGGAAACCAGTGCGGAATGGGAGAATACCATTCACGAGTCACGGCACTCACTCTATCCGGTTTGTGCGGACAGCATCGACCATGTAATCGGTGTGCTGAATACAAAGGACTTTTTCCGCTTGCAGGAAAAACGAAAGAAAGACATTTTGCAGCAGGCAGTGCACAATGCTTATTTTGTCCATGAAAATATGAAAGCAGATGCATTGTTCGCTAAAATGCGCAATCAGAAGAATCACTTTGCCGTGGTACTGGATGAATACGGTGGAATGTGCGGTGTGATTACCATTACGGATTTGGTGGAGCAGCTGGTGGGGGACTTCGATGTGGACGAAGCGGCTCCAGATCCGCCCAAATTGGAACGACTGGATTCCAGAACGTGGAAAATTCCGGGGATCTGTCCGCTGCATGAGGTAGAACGCGCACTGGGGTTCCAGTTTGATAGCGATCAATATGAGACGTTCAGCGGTTTGTTGATTGGTACCTTGGGAGAAATTCCAAAGGACGGTACACAGCAAAAGATGCAGCTCGGCCCCTATACCGTGCAGATTTTGGAAGTGAAGCAGCACCGCATTGAAAAGGCAGTGGTGCGGTTGGAAGAACATGCAGAAACACAGGAAAAGGAACGTGTATAGAAATGCTTGCAAATTATCATACCCATACAGCACGCTGTCAGCATGCTGTGGGAGAAGATCGAGAATATGTGGAATGTGCCATTGCAGGTGGCATACAGGTACTGGGATTTTCCGACCATTGTCCGTGGGTAAATCCGAATGGATATGTTTCCGGGATTCGCATGACACCGGAACAGCTGGATGGTTATGTCACTTCGCTGACCGACTTGAAGCGGGAATATGCGGATGACATCCAGATTTATATTGGCTTGGAAGCTGAATACATTCCAGAGCGGATGGAGGCACAGGATGCGCTGCTGCGGCAATATCCCATTGACTACATGATCTTAGGCCAGCACTTTTTAGGGCTGGAAGAAGAGGGGATTTACAGCAGCCATGAGACGACAGAGGAAGCACAACTTCGGCAATATGTAGATCTTGTGATTGCTGGGATGGAAAGCGGTCGCTATCGCTATGTTGCACACCCGGATTTGCTGCATTATGTCGGCTCGGAGGAAACTTATAAGCGGCATATGACACGGCTCTGCCAGTATTTGAAACAGAAGGAAATTCCTGTTGAAATCAATATGCTGGGGCTTTTGGAAAAGCGGCATTATCCATGTGCCCCCTTCCTGCGCATTGCACAGCAGGTGGGCAATACGGCAATCATTGGCTATGATGCGCATCAGCCGGAGCGTTTGACACGGTTGGATGCAAGAGAGACTTGCCGGCAGCTGGCAGAGCAGTATACACTTCCGCTTGTGGAATCGCTGCCTGGATTGGAATAAAAAATGGGACATTTCCCTTTTGTGGAAATGTCCCTTTCTTATTATCGAATAGAAAGATCTTCGTCGGTAAGTGTAATTGTACCATTTTGACTTTCATATCGAGCGATTTCTTTTTTGACAAGTGTTTCAATCATGTTGGTCATGGAGCGGTTTTCCTGCGCTGCAATTTTTTTGATTTTCGCATGGTCAACTACATCGAGTCGAAATGTAAATTGTGCTTTTAATGATTGCATAAAGCACCTCCTTTTTATCTGCCTAAAATATACCATTATGGTATCACTCTTGTGTAATTTTATATAGTGTCTTATTAACACCAAAATGGTATCATGCTATAATATGGAATATAAATTTACTAGAAGGAGTGCCGATATTGTGAATTGTTGCTTTACGGGACACAGAATGCTTTATCAGACATCACAGCTGAAACAGCAGCTTCAGATTACATTGGAGCAGCTGATTCAGCAAGGTGTTATCAATTTTTATGCTGGAGGAGCTTTGGGATGGGACACACTTTGTGCCTGTTCTGTAATATCGCTTCGAAAAGTTTACCCACAAATTCGGCTGCATCTTGTTTTGCCGTGTTCTGTCAGCGATCAAACACAGGGATGGCGTGCAGATGACATTATGGTTTATCATGAGATCATGATTGCCGCAGATAGTGTGGAATATACATCAGCATCCTATTGGAAAGGATGTATGAAGAAGAGAAATGCTCGTTTAATTGCATATGCAGACTGTTGTGTCTGCTATTTTTCAACGAACAGACTGCATAGTGGAACAGGACAAACCGTTCGAATGGCAAAAGAAAAGGGAATACCGGTTATCAACCTTTTCCAATAAATCCATGATGGAGCGGTATGGGTTTCTATTTTCTCCTACTTGACAAATTCTGCAAAATCAAGTACAATAACAATGTGAGCAGACTGTGCGGTAGCGTGAAGCGTGCTTCATGAGGAAAGTCCGAGCATCACAGGGCAGGATAACTGCTAACGGCAGCCGAGGGCGACCTTAGGGCTAGTGCAACAGAAAGATACTGCCGGTTTCCTTGGATTCCGGTCAAGGTGGAAAGGTGCGGTAAGAGCGCACCAGAGTGCAGGAGACTGTACTGCTATGTAAACCCTATCCGATGCAACGTCTATTGGTACGTTTTATCATAACATTTGCCCGATGGATAAAGCGTAATGGCGGCTTGAACTGTAGGGCGACCTACAGGCTAGATAAATTATCGCACACGACAGAACTCGGCTTATAGGTCTGGTCATAAAAACAGTGTTCCTTTGGACACTGTTTTTTCTTTTTTACACCCTTGCATATTTTGGAAAAACGTGGTACACTAAGGATATCGACAGTATCTGTGCGGAGCGCTGTCATGCGTATGGCCAACGTGCAGGGATGCAGGAAAAAGGAGTGCCGGGAAACGGCAGGGAGGTTATCGTAGCATGGAACAGGTACAGCAATCGAAAGAAACCGAACAAGTCCAGATCGGTGTGTTCGGGGATTCTATCAGTAAAGGCGTTGTCTTTCAGGAAGAAGCCAATCGGTATGGAACGGTGAAAAAAGAATTGCAGGCAGAACTGCATCAGTGGACAGATGATTTACAGGTAGATAATTTTTCCATTATGGGATGCACCATTCGGAAGGGGCTGTCTGTTTTGCAGCGGCACCTGCCAAAAATTAAAAAATATCAGAATGTTCTGTTGGAATTTGGCGGCAATGACTGCGACTTTGACTGGAAAGACGTCTCAGAGCACCCCAACGTCAGCCATCAGCCCAATACACCGCCGGAAGAATTTGAAGCCCTTTATACGGAGATGATCGGAGAGATTCGGAAGCAGGGTGGAAGCCCCATTCTGCTGTCCCTGCCGCCGCTGGATCCGCAGCGCTATTTCAATTGGATCAGCCGGAACCTGAATGCTGCCAACATTTTGCACTGGCTGGGCGGTGTGGATACCATTTACCGTTGGCAGGAGATGTACAGCATGAAGGTTGCGCTGCTGGCATCCAAACTTTCTGTGCCGTTTATTGATTTTCGAAGTGCATTTCTGGAACGGCATCACTATGGCAACTTGCTGTGCGCAGATGGCATTCACCCGAATTTGGAGGGACATAAGCTGATTTACCGCACCATCCGGCGGCAGTATCATCCCTGTGAAGCAGCAGTAGGCTGCTAAAGACATATTTTCTCCCACAAACGACTATACTGAAAGTATGTGCCGCATCCAGGAATTCGATGCAGCAGGATGGAGGCGTTTGATGGAGCAGAACCCCTTGGAATATGGATATACACTTTTGGCACAGGAGCAGGTGGACGCTGTCTGCGTGCAGTGCTATCAAAAGCGAATGCATGCTGCCGCCCGGCAGGAATTGAACCGGCGGNGGCAGGAATTGAACCGGCGGCAGTTTGCTGTTTTAGAGGAACTTTTGCAAAGGATGGCTGCCGAACAGAAGCAGCAAACGGAGCCGCATGCTGCGAAGTGCAGCAGAAACAAAGAATTCCATTGATTTTTATGCGATGATATGTTATAATAGATCGTATCAAATAGGATGATAGGAGGGTATTATGGACGCAGAATCACTGTTATGGTATCAACAGCCAGCTACAGATTTTGACCACGCTTTGCCAGTTGGAAACGGCCGAATCGGGGGTATGATTTTCGGCAATGCAAAAAAAGAAGTGATCAAATTAAATGAGGACTCTATTTGGTCCGGTGGAAGACGAGAGCGCAACAACCCGGATGCTTGGGAAGGCTTCCAAGAGGTGCGAAAGCTTCTTTTGGAAGGAAATGTTGCAGCAGCAGAGCAGGTTGCTTTTGAAAAGATGCAGGGTGTTACGCCCAATTCCCGGCACTATATGCCTTTGGCAGACTGGAACATTGAGATGGATTTCCCGGGAAAAGCCAAGCAGTATCGGCGCAGCTTAGACTTGGAACATGCCTTGGCAGCGGTACAGTTTACAGCCAACGATGTTTCCTATTTGCGGGAAGTATTCGTATCCTATCCGGATCGGGTCATGGTGGTACATCTGACCGCAACAGAACCAGGAAAAATTTCCTTGACCAGCTATTTAGATGGGCGTGAGGATTACTATGACAATAACCGTCCCTATGCGGAGCGACCCAATACGATTTTATATACCGGCGGAACCGGCAGTCAGGATGGTATCTTTTTTGCAGCGGCTTTGACCGGCTTTGCACAGGGTGGACGCTTTTTTGCACGAGGCGGTAAGTTGGTTGCAGAAGCTTGTGACGAAGTGACCTTGCTGTTGGCAGTGGGAACTAGTTTCTATGAACAGGAGCATTATGTACAGGCTGCCATAATGGATGTGGATTATGCGGCACAGTGCAGTTACGAAGAGCTGATGTATCGGCATTTTGAAGATTATCATGCGCTGTATCAGCGGGTACGTTTCTCCTTGCCGGATAACAGCGAAGGATGCAGTCAGCTTCCGACTGATGAACGGCTGCTGCGTCTGCGTGGCGATGAAGGGGACCACAAGGAAAACAAGCTGGCGATTCAGGACAATCAGCTGGTGGTACTGTACTTCAACTATGGACGGTACCTGATGATTAGCTCCAGCCGTCCGGATTCACAGCCCATGAATATGCAAGGCATCTGGAATCAGGAGATGCGTCCGGAATGGGGCAGTCGGTATACACTGAATGTGAATTTGGAGATGAATTACTGGCCGGCAGAGGTTTGCAATTTGTCCGAATGTCATTTGCCGCTCTTTGATTTCATTGAACGGATGCGGGAACCGGGACGGAAAATGGCGCAGGAAATGTATCATTGCCGTGGCTTTGTCTGTCATCACAGTACGGATATCTGGGGGGATGCAGCGCCGCAGGATCTTTGCAAAACTGCTACAATTTGGCCGATGGGTGCTGCCTGGCTCTGCCTGCATATTTTTGAGCATTATGCTTTTACGCAGGACTTGGACTTCCTGGAACAGCACTATGCTGCTATGCGGGAAGCGGCGCTTTTCTTTGTGGATTACCTGACAGAGGATGAAACAGGTGCCTTGGTAACCGGGCCGTCTGTTTCTCCGGAAAATACCTATCGAACCGAGCAGGGCGGAAAAGGCAGTCTTTGCATGGGGCCGACCATGGATATGGAGATTGTAACTGTGCTGTTCCAGACTGTTATCAAGAGTGCGGCTCTGTTGGAAAAGGATGCTGCTTTTTCTGAGCAGCTGCAAGGTCTGCTTGCCAAGCTGCCCAAATTGAAGATTGGAAAATACGGGCAGATTCAGGAATGGGCAAAGGATTACGATGAGGTAGAAGTGGGACACCGCCATATTTCCCATTTGTTTGCCCTGCACCCAGCCAGCCTGATTACACCGAACCGTACTCCGGAACTTGCCAATGCGGCACGGGTTACGCTCATTCGGCGGCTGATTCATGGTGGCAACTTTACAGGTTGGAGTTGTGCCTGGGTCATCAGCATGTGGGCAAGATTGCTGGATGGCGGAATGGCATATGACAACTTACACAAGCTGTTGGCCTGGTTCACCAATCCCAATCTGCTGGATTCGCATCCGCCGTTCCAGATTGATGGAAATTCCGGTGGATTGGCTGCAATTGCAGAATGCCTGCTGCAAAGTCATGATGATGCAGTGCATTTGCTGCCGGCTTTGCCAGATGTCTGGGAAGAAGGAACCGTAACCGGGTTACGGGCACGTGGCGGCTATACCGTCAGCATGACCTGGAAGGCACACAAGCTGGTACAGGCAACGGTTTTGGCAACGCTGGACGGTACTTGCCGGATTCGCAGTAATGTTTTGCTTAGCGTGACCAGCGGAACAGGTTCTGTTGCTGCACAGCTGGAAGATGGCGTTTTAACCTTCCAGGCAACGGCTGGAACCGTTTACTATTTAAATGCATAACAGGAGTTTCTGTCTATGAAAAAAATTGGCTTCTTATTGTTGGCTGCGGGGATGTTGTTTAGCACAGTAGGATGTGAAAAAATTGTGCAGGTGCCGGCAGTGCCATATGCTACGGCAACCGAAGAAAAGCAAGCGGAATGGGAGCAGGAAGTGCCTTCCTATGATCCAATTCCGCTGAATGTACCGGAAGTGGAACGAGAAGCGGTGCAGGAAGTCGTCGAAGCAGAGGAGGAAACAACACTGCCGGAGCCGCTGGAAGTAGATAATACGAGAACAGGGTTCAGCGGAGTTGGATATGTCACCGGACTAAGTGCAGAAGAAAAGGCTTCTATCACCCTGACGGTAGAAGTTCCGACAGCACAGCATTACGATCTGACCATTGTTTCTGCTGCGGATGAAAATGCATCCAGTACCTTGCAGGTTAACGATGTAGAAGTCTATGTGCTCAATACATCGGGTTCCGGTAAGTTTATTCGGGCAACGGTGCAGGGCATTTTCCTCGAAAAGGGAGAGAATCAGATTACACTTACGCCGCAATATGGCAGCATCGATCTGGACTGCCTGGAAATTGTGAACAATGACACGCTGTATGAAACGGAACAGAAGGCGGATGATGCGCTTTCCAATCCGGATGCTTCTCCCGGTGCCAAACGGCTGATGGCATTTCTGGCGGAACATTACGGGGAGTCTGTTATTTCCGGACAGCATGTTTCTCAGGCCAATCAGGAAATCGAACAGATTTATCATACCACCGGAAAATATCCTGCGATTCGGTTTGCCGATTTACAGGAGTATTCCGGAAACGGCGGCACACCGGATACGGCAACGGAGATTGCAGACAGTCTTGCCTGGGGACAGGAGGGCGGCATTGTTGGGCTGATGTGGTACTGGAATGCGCCGATTGGTCCGGCAACGGTGTATGCCAAGGATGCAACGTTCTCTTTGAAGCGTGCGGTAACCGATGAATTGGTAGCGACTTGTTCCGAGGAACAGCTGCGGCAGATGGCAACGGACGGTACCATTTCGGATGAGTGCTATGCCATTATTCGGGACATTGATTTGATTGCAGAAGCTTTGATGCCGCTGCGGGATGCGGATATTCCAGTGCTTTGGCGGCCTTTGCACGAGGCAGGCGGTGCCTGGTATTGGTGGGGCGCATCCGGTGCAGACAGCTACAAATGGCTTTGGAATCTGATGTACAGTCGTATGACAGAATATCACCACCTCAACAATTTGATTTGGGTTTGGAATGGACAGAGCAGTGAGTATCTGGTATCTGAAAAACGGTATGACATCGCTTCGGTTGATGCTTATTTGGAGGCAGATGCCACTTATGGCAGCCGGTATGAGCAGTTTGTTGCTCTGCGCAATATGGTTGGCAATAAAATAATGGGGCTGAGTGAATGCAGTACCATTCCGGATGTCAACCTGCTGTTTCGGGATCATGCCGTATGGTCGTATTTTGGGCTTTGGTATGGAAAATATCTGCTGAATCCTACAGAGCCATATACCACAGCGCAGCAATTGATTGAAACCTACAACTCAGAGGGTGTTTTGACACGGGAAGATTATCAGCTCTATTGTGAAGCTCATCCGCTGGAGAATGCGGAAGCAGGACAAGAAACGGCGCCTGCTGCATCAGAATCGGAGGCGCAAACAGAGGAAACGACTTCTTCAGACGAGTAGAATCGGACAGGCGTTTGAACAGGGAAGGAAAACAAATGGCACAGACAACAACGACCTTGCCGGATGGCTATCAGCTTTATTTTGAAATGGATTTGCAAAAAGATCGGAAGCTTGCCTTGCGGGTCAATGGCTTGGCGCTGCTTCTGGCAGCTGTGCTGCTGGTGCTGGGGTTGCTTTGGCATTCTTGGCGGGAATGGATGAATACGGATCATTTCTTTTTGCGAAGCATCGTGCTGATTGTTGGCATGATTGGCTATCTGTTTCTGCACGAATGGGTGCATGGTATTTTCATGAAGCATTTCAGCGGGGTGAAAGCGCAGTATGGATTTACAGGGCTGTATGCTTATGCAGGTTCTGGCGCATACTTTAACCGGAAACAGTATATCATCATTGCGATGGCGCCGGTTGTGATCTGGGGTGTGGTGCTGTTGGCATGCATGCTGGCGGTACCGGCGACCTGGTTTTGGGTGGTGTATTTGATTCAGATTGGGAATCTATCCGGTGCAGCAGGCGATTTTTATGTTGCTTGGAACATGCAAAAGATGCCGGAAGAAATTCTGGTACAGGACAGCGGCGTTTCCATGCGTGTGTATGCACGGGAACCAAAACCATAAGATTTTATCAGAACGGGAAAGCGTGAGGCAGCGCTGTCCCGTTTTTTTGTAATAAAACCGTGTTTCCCGTTGGAAACAGGAAAACGGGAGCAACTGACTTAAAATAGAAAAGTTTGTCGAAAAAAGAAGTGCAAAAACGAATCAAAAAGGAATGTTTGCTTTCAAAAAGAAGAAAATAGGAAGAGCGGATTTTTTCTTTTCAAAAGCATTGACAAATGCAGGAAAAATCGATATAATGAATACATAAACATATGAACACATATTCATATAAATGGAGGTTGTATCAACATGAAAAAGGTATTTGAACTGGAAGATCTGGATTGCGCAAACTGCGCTGCAAAAATGGAAGATGCGATTCGCAAGCTGGACGGCGTGCAGAGCGTTACTATCAGCTTCATGGCACAGAAGATGACGCTGGAAGCAGAGGACGCAAACTTTGACAAAGTTCTGAAGCAAGTAAAGAAGTGCATCAAGCGCGTAGAACCGGACTGTGTCGTAGTCGATTAGCAGACCGCTGAGAGAAGGAGGCAGATGGTATGAGCCGAAAACAAAAAAAGATGTTGTATCGAATTTTAATTGGAATCGGACTATTCCTTGCAGCAGAGGTGGTTACCCACCTGATCGATCTTCCCGGATGGGGCGAGCTGATTGTATTTGGTGCAGTTTATCTCATTGTGGGAGGCAGTACCCTGCTGAAGGCAGGACGGAATATCCTGCACGGACAAATTTTTGATGAAAACTTTTTGATGTGTCTGGCGACCATTGGCGCTTTTGGCATTCAGCAATATCCTGAAGCCGTTGAAGTTATTTTGTTTTATTTAATTGGCTCTTTGTTTGAAAGCGTTGCTGTTGGCCGTTCCAGAAAGGCAGTTTCCGATTTAATGGATATCTGTCCGGACGAAGCAGTTGTCATTCGGGATGGCGTACAGCAGACGGTTTCCCCGGAAGCGGTTGCAGTTGGAGAGACGATCTTTGTGGCACCGGGCGAGAAAATTCCGCTGGATGGTGTGGTACGAAAAGGCGACTCTACCGTAGATACTTCTGCGCTGACGGGAGAATCTATTCCAGCGCATGTAACCAAGGACAGCGAAGTCAAGAGCGGCTGTATCAATTTAACCGGCACCATGGAAATTGAAGTAACCAAACCTGCCGGAGAATCAACAGCAGCAAAAATCATGGAATTGGTGGAGACTTCCTCCTCCAGCAAAGCCAAGACCGAAAACTTCATTACACGGTTTGCACGGTATTATACCCCTTGCGTGGTAATTGGTGCCGTATTGCTGGCAGTTTTGCCGCCGCTGCTGACTGGTGGAAACTGGTCGGATTGGATTTATCGTGCTTTGACGTTCCTGATTGTATCCTGTCCTTGCGCACTGGTTATTTCTGTACCGCTGAGTTTCTTTGGCGGAATCGGCTGTGCATCTAAAAATGGCGTGCTGATAAAAGGAAGTAACTACCTGGAAGTGCTGGCAAAAGCCAAAACCGTTGTTATGGATAAAACCGGAACACTCACACAGGGAAAGTTTACGGTTGCAGAGCAGTACAGCGTGAATGAAGATCCGCAGACGCTTCTGACCACTGCGGCACTTGCAGAATTTTACTCCAATCACCCCATTGCCATTTCTTTGCGGCAGGCAGTTGATCCGGGACAGCTGCGTGCGGAACGGGTGGATCAAGTGCAAGAAATTGCCGGAAAAGGTATTCGTGCTCTGGTAGACGGCAAGCAGGTTCTGGCTGGGAATGCCGTGTTCTTAGAAGAAGAGGGATTCTCCTGTGAATCGCCCAAACAGCCGGGTACCGCTGTACAGGTTGCCATTGATGGTACGTATGCCGGTTATATTTTGATTGCAGATACGTTGAAGCCGGATGCAAAGCAGGCAATTACCGGCATGAAGGAAGCCGGTGTGCAGAAAACAGTTATGCTAACCGGGGACAATGCAAAAACGGGTGCTTATGTTGCCGGGCAGCTGGGATTGGATGCTTATTATGCACAGTTGATGCCGACGGATAAGGTTGCACATATGCAGACACTGAAGGCGGAATTGGCAGACAGCAAGGGCACTTTGGTATTTGTTGGGGACGGTATGAATGATGCGCCGGTATTGGCTCAGTCTGATGTTGGCGTTGCCATGGGTGGTCTTGGTTCCGACGCTGCAATTGAAGCGGCGGACATCGTCATTCTGGACGATCAGCCGTCTAAGCTCGTTCTGGCCATGCGAATCGCCAAGAAAACCATGCGGATTGCAAAGGAAAACATTGTGTTTGCACTGGCTGTAAAAGCAGTTGTTTTGCTGTTGGGTGCATTGGGCTTGACTGGAATTGGAATGGCAGTGTTTGCTGATGTTGGCGTTTCCGTATTGGCGATTTTGAATGCCTGCCGGGCACTTCGAACCAAATAAGAACGGGATTGCCAATCCACTTGCCGCTGTGCAGCCAGGAGCTGTATGGCAGCAAATTAGAATTCAAATGAATGGGATGCAGCTTCTAGCCGCATCCCATTTTTGCTTTTCCAAAACCTTAAAAAAAACGGGCAGGAGGAAAGATTGCGTTTGAAATGAAAAAAACCTTGTGAAAATCTTGACAAGACTGCGCCGGATTTGTTACAATAGAATATGTGAAAGAATAGGTCTTTTGGGACTTGTTCCGGGAATACGACGCACAGAAAGGATTGATGAACATGGGCTTGACCCTTACAGAAAAAATTCTGAAAGCACATCTGGTGGAAGGTGAACTGGTAAAAGGCCAGGAAATTGGAATCCGGATTGACCAGACCCTGACGCAGGATGCAACGGGTACCATGGCTTACCTGGAATTTGAAGCAATGGGCGTTCCGAGAGTTCGCACCGAACGCAGTGTTGCATATATCGATCATAATACGCTGCAAAGCGGTTTTGAAAATGCAGACGACCACCGTTTTATTGGCAGTGTTGCCAAGAAGCACGGCATTTATTTCTCCCGTCCGGGCAACGGAATTTGTCATCAGGTTCATCTGGAACGGTTTGGCGTACCGGGTAAGACTTTGATTGGTTCCGACAGCCATACACCGACCGGCGGCGGAATCGGTATGATCGCTATGGGAGCAGGCGGTTTGGACGTTGCTGTTGCCATGGGCGGCGGTACGTATTATATTACCTGTCCGAAGGTGGTAAAGGTAGAACTGACCGGCAAGTTGTCTCCATGGGTTGCTGCAAAGGATGTAATTCTGGAAGTTTTGAAGCGGCTGTCTGTAAAGGGCGGTGTTGGCAAGGTTATTGAATACTGCGGCGAAGGCGTAAAGACACTGTCTGTTCCGGAACGTGCAACCATCACCAACATGGGTGCAGAACTGGGCGCAACCACTTCTATTTTCCCGTCTGATGAAGTGACAAAGGCATTCCTGGAAGCACAGGGCAGAGGCGAGGTCTGGACGGAACAGAAGGCAGATCCAGACGCTGTTTATGATGAATTGGTGGAAATCAATCTGAGTGAATTGGTTCCGTTGGCCGCCTGTCCGCATTCTCCGGACAACGTTAAGAGCGTGGCAGAAATCGGCAAGCTGAAAATTGACCAGGTTTGTATTGGTTCCTGCACCAACTCTTCCTTGCTGGATATGATGAAAGTGGCACACATTTTGAAGGGAAAAACGGTTCATCCGGATGTTTCTCTTGCAATTGCACCGGGCTCCAAGCAGGTTTTGAATATGATGGCAGACATGGGCTTGCTGAGCATCATGATCGATGCAGGTGCCAGAATTCTGGAAAGTGCATGCGGTCCGTGTATCGGTATGGGACAGGCACCGAATTCCGGCGGTATCTCTCTGCGTACCTTTAACCGGAACTTCCTGGGACGTTCCGGAACCAAGGATGGGCAGATTTATCTGGTATCTCCGGAACTGGCTGCGGCTTCTGCCATTACCGGTTACCTGACCGACCCACGGGAACTGGGTGAAATGCCGGAATTTGTGCTGCCGGAGAAATTTACGGTACACGACAATATGATCGTTCTGCCGGTACCGGAAGAGGAAATGGACAGCGTAGAAATTCTGCGTGGGCCGAACATCAAACCGTTCCCGGAAACTGCACCGCTGGATGCAACCATTACCGCAGGCTGCTCTTTGAAGGTTGGCGACAACATTACCACCGACCACATTATGCCGGCTGGCGCAAAGATTCTGCCGCTGCGGTCTAATATTCCTGCAATTTCGCAGCACTGCTTCACAGTATGCGACGAAGCATTCCCGGCACGTGCCAAGGAAATGGGCAAGAGCATCATTGTGGGCGGTTCCAACTATGGACAGGGTTCCTCCAGAGAACATGCTGCACTGGCTCCGCTGTACCTGGGCGTAAAGGCGGTTCTGGTGAAGAGCTTTGCCAGAATTCACCGTGCGAACCTGATCAATGCAGGCATTCTGCCGCTGACCTTTGTGCATGAAGCAGATTATGACAAGATTGCACAGGGCGATGAGCTGGAACTGGCAGATGTACGCAAGCATGTAGAAGCTGGCGAAACGACTCTGACCCTGGTGAACAAGACAACTGGCGCAGAAATTCCGGTTCTGTGTGAACTGACTGGACGTACCAAGGATATTATCCTGGCTGGCGGTTTGCTGGATTATACCCGGAATGCATTGCAGGAAGCGTAACACCAAGGCATGGCGCAGTCGAACGGACTGAACCGCAATCAGCTGAAATACCTCGTGATTGTTGCCATGCTGATTGACCATATTGCGTGGGCATTTGTGCCGCTGGATACGCTGTTGGGGCAAGTTATGCATGGCATTGGCAGATTGACCGGGCCGACTATGGCATATTTCGTAGCAGAAGGGTATCACTATACCCGGAATGTGCGAAAGTATGCGGTGCGGCTGGGTGTATTTGCACTGTTTTCCTGGGTTCCCTTTGTGTATTTTGAGTACGGCACGCTGCCACTCGTGATACAAGATGGTTCGATTGTTGGATTTTATCCGCAGTTTGGCGTGCTGTATACGCTGCTGCTGAGTTTGCTGGCGATTTGGCTCTGGGATCGGGGAACCTGTTCCAGCAGCATGAAGTACTTGGGAACGATCGGGCTTTGTCTGCTCTCCCTGTTTGGAGACTGGGCGATTTTTGATGTGCTCTATGCACTGGTTCTGTTTCGTTACCGGGACAATCCCAAGAAAAAGTGGACAGCATTTTGCTGGATCACGGGATGCTGCTGTTTGGGTGTATTTTGGGCATCTCCTTGGTGGAGCGGATTGTTCCAATTTGGAATCTTTCTGGTTCCGCTCCTCATTCAGTTTGGCTATAACGGAGAAAGCGGCAGCAAAAAGCCGTTTCATAAATGGTTTTTCTATTTCTTTTATCCGGCGCATTTGTTGCTGCTGGGTATTTGCAAGCAGGTTTTGTGACGGAACAGCTATTGGATTTGGCTGAAAAAATAAAATTTGGAGGATTTCATCATGGCAAAAATTCAGATGAAAACGCCGCTGGTCGAAATGGACGGCGACGAAATGACAAGAGTTCTGTGGCAGTGGATCAAGGATATCTTGCTGACCCCTTATGTGGACTTGAACACCGAATACTATGACCTGGGTCTGGAGTATCGGGAAAAGACAAAGGATCAGGTTACCATTGACAGTGCCAATGCCACTAAGAAATATGGCGTTGCAGTAAAGTGTGCAACCATTACCCCGAACGCTGCAAGAATGCCGGAATACAATCTGTCTCAGATGTGGAAGTCCCCGAACGGCACCATTCGTGCTATTTTAGATGGTACCGTATTCCGTACCCCGATTCTGGTCAAAGGGGTAGAACCATACATTCCGACTTGGACCAAGCCGATTACCATTGCCCGTCATGCATATGGCGATGTGTACAAAAACACCGAAATGAAGGTGCAGCAGGGCTCTAAGGCAGAACTGGTTGTAACCGATGCAAACGGCAACGAAACCCGGGAACTGATCTTTGATTTCAAGGATACCGATGGTATTATCCAAGGTCTGCACAATAAGAACAATTCCATTGCAGGATTTGCCCGTGCTTGCTTCAATTACGGACTGGATCTGAAGCAGGATGTTTGGTTTGCAACCAAGGATACCATTTCTAAGAAGTACGATCATACATTCAAGGATATTTTCCAGGAAATCTACGATGCAGAATACAAGGAAAAGTTTGAAGCTGCCGGCATTGAGTATTTCTATACCCTGATTGACGATGCGGTTGCACGTGTGATTCGTTCCAACGGTGGTTATATCTGGGCTTGCAAGAACTATGACGGAGATGTTATGTCCGATATGGTTTCTACTGCATATGGTTCTCTTGCAATGATGACTTCTGTCCTGGTTTCTCCGGAAGGCATTTATGAATACGAAGCTGCACATGGTACGGTACAGCGTCACTATTATAAGTATTTGAAGGGCGAAGAAACCTCCACCAACTCCGTTGCCACCATCTTTGCATGGAGCGGCGCAATGCGGAAGAGAGGCGAACTGGATGGTACACCAGAGCTGTGTGCATTTGCCGATAAGCTGGAACAGGCTACCATTCAGACCATTGAAGAAGGTGTCATGACCGGTGACCTGTATTTGATTTCCAAACTGGAAAACAAGAAGAAAGTCAACTCCAAGGAATTCCTGGAAGCCATCAATGAGCGCTTGGCAAAATTGATGCAGGCTTAAATGGATTGAGACAGGAGTGCGGAACTTATGCAGAGAGAACAACTGGTTTCTGATTCTGTCATTCGCCGGCTGCCCCGGTATTACCGATTTTTATCGGCATTGGAGCATAGCGGCATTGAGCGGATTTCTTCCCGGGAACTGGCTCAGAGAATGGGACTCACTGCATCCCAGATCCGGCAGGATCTGAACTGTTTCGGCGGATTTGGACAACAGGGTTATGGCTACCATGTGAGCATGCTGCGGCAGCAGCTGGAACACATCCTGGGGTTGGATCTGCATATACCAGCCATTCTGGTTGGCGCAGGCAATCTGGGACGTGTCGTTGCTAATAACATTTCATTTGCCGATAACGGTTTTTGCTTGATTGGTATTTTTGATAATGATCCTGCTGTATGCGGAACCACAATTGCAGGCTTCCCGGTACAACCAATGGAATCCGTGGAGATGTTTTGCAAGGAGTTACATCCGGGTGCTGCGGTGCTTTGTATTCCGCAGGAAGCAGCACAGGAAGTGGCAGAACAGCTGGTTTCGTTGGGAATCCGTGGCTTTTGGAATTACAGCCATTGTGATTTGGCAGTGGATCGAACCATGATACAAGTAGAAAATGTGCACTTGGGGGATAGCTTGATGACGTTGTCGTATCGGCTGCATCATGATCCTCATACACAAGCATGATGCTCGCATGCATGATGCTTAGAAAGCTGCTTCTGCCAGATGCTGACAGGAGCAGCTTTTTGGATTGCTTTGGAAAGGAGCAGAATCAATATGACAGCATCACCGGATACTTCTGCGATTCTGGTATGTGCCGGGAGTGCATCCAGAATGCAGGGGAAAAATAAAATTTTACTGCCACTCGGAACCCAAACAGTGGTTGGCACTACAATGGCTGCTTTTCAGCAGTGTGAGCGGATTGCTGAAATCGTAGTGGTAGCACGTCCCTGTGATCAAGAAACCATTGCAGAGCTTGCCAAGCAGGGTGGCATCACCAAGCTGCGGCAAGTCGTTTCCGGCGGCGCAACCCGTCAGGAGAGCGTGATTCAAGGGCTTCGTGCAATTGCAAGAGAAACGGCTTACATTGCGGTGCACGATGGTGCACGGCCACTGGTTACACCAGAACAAATCAGCCGCACCATTCGGGATGCCTCTGTTTTTGGAGGCGCTGTGCTGGGTGTTCCGGTGAAGGACACCATTAAAGTGGTGGAAGATGAGCTGATTGTGGACACGCCGGATCGCTCCAAGCTGTATCAAATTCAAACACCACAAGTGTTCCGGCGATCGATTTACTTTGAAGCAGTGGATTTTGCGCTGGAGCATCAACTGGATTTTACAGATGACTGCCAGTTGGTAGAAGCGATGGGTTGTAAGGTCTTTCTGACGAAGGGAGACTATACCAATTTGAAAATCACGACGCCGGAGGACATTGATCTGGCACAGCTGCTGCTGGAACGGCGCAGTCGAAAGGAGACGACGTAATGCGAATTGGACATGGGTATGATGTGCATCGTTTGGTAGAAGATCGGGATTTGATTCTGGGCGGTGTAAAAATTCCATATGAAAAGGGACTTTTGGGGCATTCGGACGCCGATGTTTTGCTGCATGCGGTTGCAGATGCCTTGCTGGGTGCAGCTGCTTTGGGAGACATCGGACAGCATTTCCCGGATACGGATCCGGCTTATGCCGGTGCAGACAGCAAAAAGCTGCTGGCACATGTCGTGGAATTGGTGCAGGCGAAAGGCTATGGCGTGGAAAACTTGGATTGTACCATTCTGTGTCAGCGTCCGAAGCTGGCGGCTTATCTGCCGGAAATGCGGCAGAATCTTGCGGCTATTTGTAAAGTCTCATTGGATGACGTGAATGTGAAGGCAACAACGGAAGAAAAACTTGGATTTACAGGTGCTGGGCAGGGCATTGCAGCACATTGCGTGGTGCTGCTGCATACACGTGCATCATTGTAGTATTGATGAAAATTTAGGGCGATTGTTTGGTGGAAAAATGCAAAGCAATCGCCCTTTTTGTCAAAATATGACGGAATGCATGCAAAACCGTGCAGATTATATGGAAGAATGTGTTTTCAATGGGCAGAATGGCATTTTGTACAATGATTCAATTAAATCATTGTGCAAGATTACCAAATGTAAACATGGAAAATCATTCATAATAATCACAAATTGGAAATGAGTTGGATGAATCTTACGGTAAATTTGGCAGTTTTGCTGCGTGAGCAAAAAGAATGTTTCCTAAAATGAAATGGAATAAAATGCCGTAAAATAAAAAGAATGATAAGGTACAGCTGGACAAATGTTCATTTTATTTATGAATTGTGCTTCTTATTTTTATGATTCGACAGATAATTTTATGCATTTTTAACATATAAAGTGGCAATATTTGGATAAACGTACAAAAATGATAGGATAGCATTGACTTTTCATAGGAAAGGTAATATAATTACATTATCCTAATTTAAAGAAAGATTTCGAATCGACTTGGGTTCGATAGTAATTCCAAGGAGTTGGCAATGACAAACAAAGAATTACGAAAGCTAAAACGTACAGAATTATTGGAAATGATGCTGCAATTGCAAAAGGAATTGGAAGCTGAACGGGCGGAAAAGGAAGCCTTGCAAAAGCAGCTGGAGGAGGCTCGGCAGCAGTCCATTGACAAGGCCGTGTGGAAGAAGCTGGAACAGGCAGCAGATGCTTATCTGCAACAGCTGGCACAGCCATCCGATGCAGCAGAGCCGATAAAAGAAGGGGAGCAGGCATAAGGATGGAACAACCAAATACCTCCATGTTCCCAACGGCACAGCAGCTGGATCAGGAACTAAAACGAATTCGGCATAAAAGGGAATTTGGAAAAATGCTGCGCAGTACGGTTGCCTCCTTAATTGTAGTGGCTGCCATTGCAGTTTTAATCTCAATGTTGTTCTTGCCGGTTTTGCGTGTAACAGGAACCAGTATGATGCCGACGATGCAGAACGATGAATTGGTGATTTGCAGCAAGCGCAGCAACTTTCAGAGCGGCGATGTGGTGGCGTTTTATTACAACAATAAAATTTTGTTGAAACGTGTCATTGGCGTAGCAGGAGATGTCATTGATATCAAAGAGGACGGTACGGTATACGTCAATGGAACAGCCTTGGATGAACCGTATTTGTCTGACCAGGCAAAGGGTGAGTGTGATGTGGAACTGCCCTATCAGGTGCCGGAAAGCCGTATTTTTGTAATGGGAGATCATCGTTCCACTTCTGTGGACAGCCGATCTTCTACAGTAGGCTGTATTGCAGACGAGTACATTATCGGCCGTGTGATCTTTCGGATCTGGCCGTGGGAGCGAATCGGAACGCTGCATTAGCGGTTGCTTCCTAAAAAATAAGCGTGTGTTTTATTTTTCCAAACACGCACCATCACGATAGACAACGATATTTGACGCACAATGCGAAATTTTAGAAGTTTGGTTCTAAAGTTTGACGGAAGGGGGGACGCAGCGTGCTGACAATCAATCAAAGCATACAGAATTTTTTAAAGAAACATCACAAACAGCGCATACAGGCCGCCATAGCCGGTCTGCTGTCCTTGGTTGTTGCTTTTTCCGTTTGCGGAAGCTTGATTATGCCGGCGATTAGTATGACGAAATCGGAAGAACAAGCGGTTTCGGAATTAAATTTGGCAGAAGATCACATTGCCTTGATGGGTGCTGGAATCCCTACTGCATTTCAGGAGCCACCTGAAAATGCAACAAATTTTGAATCGGTTATTACAAAATTTACAGTAACACCCGAAAATTTGGAAACAGTGGATGGAAGCACAAAAAAAGGAAATTTTAACGTAACTTATAATTTTACGACGGATAGTCATGTTTCTCCCTCTCAGCCATACATTTATTATATCCTGCCGGATAATGTAAACGTTCCGACCACTTATGCAGGAGAAACCTGTACCGTATTGGATGCGACAGACGGCTGGAGAGAATGGCAAAAACGGAACAACAAGGATGTCAGCGTGACGTCCGGATATTATTCGATTGATCCAGAATCGCATTTGGTTGTGATTCAATTTACAGAAGATTACTGTACGTACATTCGAGAGAAAAACGGAATCTTCGAAGGTACTTTGAACTTTGAAGGACAGGTAAAGCGTGCCGATACCATTGACGGCGATCAAACCATTATTGCGAACGGGCATGAGATTCATGTTGCATTTGACGATGCACCAGCAACAATTGACAAAAGTTGCAGCATCGATACCGGTGCAAAGGTCATTCGCTGGACAGTTGTCCTGAAAAACCCTGGTTCTACCAAGGATGGGCAGTTTACTGGTTATACGGATTTGACCAAGTGCACCTTGGAAGACCTGGAACTTCCGGATAACGTGCAAACCAATCCTGACGGAATGGGAAGCGTCAGCAATCATCAATTTACCTTTTCGGAGGCTGCAAACCATCAGGAGACGATTACCTTTACCTACGAACGGGCGCTGACAGAGGCTGAACTGAGCAGCGGAAGCGTTACCAATACTGCAACGCTGAAAGACGAAAATCAGCAGACGATCAGTCAGGACACTGAAAATGCAAAATTTGCAACTTCCAAATCCATTCTTTCGAAGAGTGGTACACCGTCCTATGCAGTGGATGGCAGTAAGGGATTCATTCTCTGGACCATTCAGGTGGATCGTGGATATGGCATGTCTTTAAAGGACTATGTCCTTGCCGATGATGCTTGGAAGGGAGAGTACTCTGACCTGACCGCAGTTGATCGAAATGGGCAGACTGTTGCGCTTACAATTGACAAGACAACCGGAATGGCAACCGTTAATGGAGAGACCGATTCGGTTACCATTACCTACAAAACACCGCAGACGGCGAATGGAACTGTTTCCAATGAAGCAACCGTTACCCCGCCGGGCGGTCAGACTCCGGATGATGAGGAAACAACTAACGTCACCTATGATACCTCAAGCTTGTTTGATGTAAAAAAGAGCAGTGCAGGCTATGATGATATTTCTGCTACCTGGAAAGTCACATTGAATGCTGCACAGAACGGCAACAAGGGCACGTTGGACGGCTATGTCCTCTCCGATGAAGCGTTTCAGAGAATGATCGGTGATTTCAACATTCAGACTGCAAAGACAGATGGACAGTATGGATCCAATACTGCTTCTGTTACCTTTACCAAGAATGCAGATGGAACGTATACGATTCATGGAGATGCCAATTATTTGGAATTTACCTATCGGGCAAAACTGTCGGAGCAGGAAAGTCAAAATCGCTTACAATATAATTGGACAGAGGTTAAAAATGAAGTAACCGTTACCCCACCGGGCGGCGGAACCGACGATCAGAAAAAGAGTGAGGGAAAGCAGGGCGTACCTGGCTTGACGAATGGCGTCACCAAGGTTCTGAAGTCCAACTCCCATGAAACAGATACCGGATACCATGACCCGACCAAGGAAGAAACCAAAACCCTTTCCTGGGAAGTTACCATGGATCAGTATGCTGGTTTCAGCGATGGCAGCAAGGCATATGTCGATGTGATGTCGGCGACAAATGGCGGCGACCATTATATCATTCCAAAGGATGCCAACATTGTTGTAACAGCTGCCGGTGTAGATGGACAGTACAACAAGACACTGGTTGCTGGCACGGATTATACCATTACCTTCTATACCGATCAGAATCATACCACACCGGTCAGCTCGGATACCGATCGAGCAAGAAGTTATGTAATTACCTTCCAGAATGTGGTAGACCAGGCACCATATACGCATGTAAAGGTTGCCTATGATACAACCGCAGATGTGACGGGTGTAAATGCAGATACTTCTTCTATCTTTTCCAACGAGGCTTCCTTTAATGGAACCACAAGCGGTGGAAACAGCTTTACCTTTGAACGAGAAACGCCAAAGGCAACCATTTCGGTGAAGAAGAACTGGGTGCATGATGATGCAGATGCCAGACCGGATTATGTAACCATACAACTATACCGCAAAACTGGTGCGGATGGAGAATGGGAATTGTATGGACTGCCGGAAACACTGCGGAAAGAGGACGGCTATGCAAAGACTTGGTCGGATTTGCCGCAGCGAACAGAGGACAGTTCCGAGACGCCCTATTATTACAGAGCGGTGGAAATCAATCCAGATGAAAACTATACCGTATCCTATGACAGCAATTATGAGAATGGTTTGCATGACAGCGGAACACTGACCATTTCCAATACCTGGAAAATGATCAAAGTATCCGTTAATAAGAAGTGGGTTGGCGATTCCAAGAAAGATCGTCCGAGTTCCATTCAAGTGAAACTTCAGCAGCGGCTGGAAGGCAGCACAGAGTGGACGGACGTTGCCGATCAGGAAACCCAAACCATGCAAAAGAATGAGGACGGTACTTTTACAGCTGCTTCCTGGACCAATTTGCCGCAGACAACCAGCGACGGAAAAAAGATTTATTACCGTGCAGTAGAGCCGGAAGGTCAGGAAGGCTTACAGGATTACACGCCGACTTATGATGAGAACGGAATCCAGGAAACGGGTGCTTCTACCATTACCAATACTTGGGAATGTATCAACCTGACCGTTCAAAAAGATTGGGTAGGAGATGAACCTGCCAACCGTCCTGCTTCTGTTGCAGTAAAGCTTCAGCAGAAAACAGCGGATGGCACTTGGACGGATGCCGATACTGCCAAGTATCCGCATCAGACTTTGACCAACGATGGAAGCGGAACGTTTTCCACAGCTACTTGGGCAAAGCTGCCAAAGAAGGATGCAAACGGAAATGCACTTTCCTATCGGGCAGTGGAGGTAACTGTTCCTGAAAACTACGAAGTGACCAATTCTGAGCATGGCTTGCAAAGCTCTGGAATCTATACCATTACCAACCTCTATCAGTTCATTACCATTTCTGCACATAAGGAGTGGAGCGGAGACAGCGGAAAGAAAAGCAAGCGTCCGGATTCCATTACCTTCCAATTGCAGCGAAAAACAGGAACCGATGGAACGTGGGAAGATGTTGCCGATTCTGCAAAGGCAACCACCAAGAACGGCGGCTTTGCGGATGTCTCGTGGGCAGATCTTCCTCGGCGGGATGCAGACGGCAATCTATATTACTATCGTGTGACAGAATCGCCTGTTCCGGATGGCTATACTGCTTCCGAATGGGATGAAACGGGTTCCAATGCATCCAAAACGTTTACCATTACCAATACGTTGAAGCCTGCTCTTAGCAAAAGTCCGATTCAATGGATGGAGCTGGGCACAGGCGGTCAAGCGATTCCAAATGTTAAAAAAGTAACTTCTATTTCGACAGAAGATTTGGCAGATTGGAAAACGACAACGGTATCCATTGATGGAACAGAGACAGAATGTTACGTGTTCCAGTGGTGGCTGGAACTGGAAGCTGGAAAATCCTATCAGTTTGATGACATTCTTCCGGAACATTCCGTTTTGATCAGTATGGATTTCAGTGGTGGAAAGATTTGGGCGCATTATACATTCAATCAGGCATGGTACATCAATAACAATCAGTATTATACCTATGATACTGCAACCAATAAGATCCATTACGATCAGGGAAGCAGTCTCACAAACATCGATCGCCTCAGCTACTATACCGCAATTCCAAAGCATATTGTGGATGAAGCAATTGAAAAAACAGGTACCTATCAAGTTACCAACCAAATCAAAACGCCGACAGAATCGGATTATCAAAAGAGTACCTTGACCATTGAAAAGGGAAAAGATCCGGAAAAAGGACTGCTTTCAAAGGGTTATGTCAGTGGATATTCGGATCGGCAGCTGGCACAGGCGAAATACAGCCTGATTGTCAACCCGGATGGAAAGAATCTATCCAATGAATCCACGCTGGATCTTTCAGATGTGTTCCAAATTCTGGGCTATCAGCCAAAGGGCGGAACAAGAGTAGACGGCTCCAATCTGGCGGATGTGAATTTGGCGGACTTGACCATACAGGAAATTGATGCAAATGGTAATATCATACGTACACTTTCCGAAAATGAATATTCCTATTTGCTGAATACAGAAGAAAATTCGGAACAAACAGAAACAGAATTTACACTGAATGATGGGCAGGTTCGACTGAACAATACCAACTTTTATATCTTCTATGGACAATGGAAAACATTCCAAAAGGGATTAAAAATTGTTGCAGAAGTATCTGGTACACCGGGGCAGCCCGTAAATGCTCGGATTTCGGAATGGGAAACAGCAATTAAAAGTGATTCGGTTTTGGTTACTTCCAAGGATGCTGTTTATGATGCAGATGGAAAAGCAACCATTACAGTGGAATTCTTAAAGGATGTTTCAGCTGACTTTAGTATTCAAACAGATCATGGCGTATATCAGGCTATTTCCATTGTAAGCGCAACGGTTACCAATGTTGTTACAACAACACAAACCATTTTGCGCTTGAGCGTTCCGGATGAAACACCGCTTCGCATCACCTACAACTATGAATTGACTTCCAATCAAAACACCAAGGCAGTGGATGCTTCAATTGTAGATTACGATGCAAGCAAGGCAAATGTTCCAGGGCACGCTCCCATGATCGGTGAGCGGCTGCCGGCTGGCTCCACGATTTATTTGAAAAATACGGCAAAGCTGACCACCAGCTCCGGTGATGTGACGGATAAGGTCGGCGAAACCGGTTTAACGGTTGAGCAGACAGGTGCAACGTCTCAAACTGCAAAATATCCTACCATTCAAAAGGTAGACGTCGGAGATTACTCGCTCTCTGGTCTGCACGCAGTCTTTAAGCTTGCAAAATTTGACACCACTTCTGGAACGTGGATTTATGCAACAAAATTGGAAACTGATGGCACAAATTCCGCTTTGCACCTGGTAACTTATGGCAGTGACAGCGAAGTAGAACGGGACAACAAGAAATATATTCCGGAATCGGCTGCTGATCTTGTTGTAGACGGAAAGTTCAACATCAAGAATCTGGAAGAGGGCACTCTATATAAACTCGTTGAGACAACAGCGCCGGAGGGGTATCAGTCCACAGGATGGAAATCTGCGACGGAAACTGCTCTGGATGAAATGAAGGGATATACCTATTATTTCGTTTACAACGGAACGGTTCCGCAGGGCAATGCTGCATTGGATGCAGAATTGAGCGATCAGACGGTAAAGATGCTTGCTGTCAACGGTACGCTGCAAATCCCCAATAGCAGACTGATTGATATTGGTGCGGAAAAGATCTGGTCGCCGGTTCCAACGGATGCGGCAGCAAGTGTCGATCTGGAACTGTGGTGGTCAACCTCCAAATCGCTGGAAAATGCCAAAAAGGCAACCGCAGAAGATCTTGGCGTGGATGCGCTGAATCCCAATTACACCTTGGAGCGCAGCACAGATGCAGACGGCAATGCGGTTTGGAAGAATGCGAATATCTGGACCAACCTTCCAAACGGAAAAGATGGAAAACCGATTTATTATTTTGTAAAGGAAGTTTCCTATACCCTGGATGGCACCACTTATATGATTCAGGAAGACGGTAGTTCCACCGGTTCCTATGCACCGATTTATGCCGGAAACGGACTGAATCAAGATGGCATTGTAACCGTTACCAATACACAAGGGCTTGTTTTGCAGAAGATCTGGAAAAAATCCGATGGTACGGAGATGACCAATCCGCCGCTGACTGAGATTGGCTTTAAATTGTATGGCATCAAGGACGGAACAGAAACCGCACTGATTTTAGACGGAAAATTGGAAGCATCGAAAAATTGGCAGTATACCGTGCCGAAGTCCATCGATCTGACCGGATATGATTCCTTCCGGATTGAGGAGGTTCGAACAGCAGAACAAAATGTTTTACTGTACGGTTATATCGTCAGTGACACGTATAACGTTGTGGGAACATCCGGCGAAATTCAGCTGACCAATAAGGACTCCACCCCGACGGAAGTCAATGTTACGGCGGAAAAAGTGTGGGGAGAAGGTGCCGAAAAGGTTCCGGTTACAATGGTGCTGCTGGCATCGAACCAGTCGCTTACCATGGAAGAAGTAAAGGCACTGGATCTTTCTGCTTTACCGAATGGCATCACAAAGGCTACCGTTTCGGATGCGGAAGTTACGCTACAGGAAGACAACAACTGGACGTATTCCTGGACGGATTTGCCACGAAAAGTCAATGATGTGGTACAGTATTACTACGTTGTGGAACAATCTGTTCCGGACGGATACGAAGTAAGCTACCAAACCAATGGCAGTGCCATTCGACCTAAGTATACCATTACGAATAGTCTGCCAACTTCCCTTCAGCTCAAGAAAGAGTGGAAAACAGACGATGGAGAAGCCATTACATCCGGTCTGCCGGAGGAAGTCTCTGTAGAGATTTACCAGAGAGCGGCTGTTACAACGACAACAACCACGAGCGGTTCTGGTGATCACACAACGCCAGCAAATTTGAAAGTTGTTGCTTTGGGTGACTCTATTACACAAGGTACTTTCGGTGGTTATGTAGAAAATGGCTATCGGTATCCGCAGCAACTTCAAAGTCAGCTGAGAAGCGGCGGCTTTGCAAGTGCAGAGGTAACCAACAGCGGAACAGATGGTAATACCATTTCTGATTTGAATAAGCGCTATGCACAAAGCATCAATGATCAGACCAATGTAATGTGTATCATGGGCGGCACCAACGACGTATTGCATGCTTATAACCTACGGAAGTTGGTATCGGCTGGGCAGTCTGAAAGCGATCTACGCGCATTGATCAGCAATCTGCATACTGCAAATCCCAATACAGTTTTGCTGGTTGGCAGCATTCCACCTGTTGATTTTGTAGATAGTAATGGAAATCGGCGAGATGTTGCTGGATGGCTTTGGGACAATTCCGGCGGCTTTAATGAATCTAGCTTTTCCGATACGCAGAGCTGGGAAGATGCAGTCAACAATATCATCAAGGGTTATGATGCAGAGGATGGAACGCATGTAGAAGGCTTCAATGAAATGATTGCCCGCGTTGTATCCGATATGGCAGG
>FR899101.1:61879-62835 GCA_000437255.1 Ruminococcus sp. CAG:403 | reverse complement strand
TATGGCAGCAGCAGACGCTACGCTCAAGATTCAATATGTGGATGTTTATGGCGCTTTTGAGAAAGATACCATGTCGGCAGACGGCATTCATCCCAATGCGGATGGATATGCAAACATTGCAAAGACATTTTATGGTGCAATTCACCAGTACTACACCGGTTCTTCTGGCTCTTCGGGTGGCGGTTCTGCCACAATACCGGATTTGCCGCAGAATTTGGCAGGTTTGCCGTCTGACTTCTATCTGGAAGACGGCACGGTCGATACCAGTAAGTATACGCTTGTGAAAACAGCAGTTCTCACAGCACCAAACTGGAACCTGCGTTTGACAGATCTTCCAAAGACGGACAGCAACGGCAATGCCTATGTGTACTACATGCGAGAATGTGCATTGGATGGATGGATCGCATCGTATACTGGAAACGGACAGACGGCAGACAGTACAACTGCAATGACCATCACCAATACCAAAACCATTGAAAAAACCTCTATTTCCGTCAAAAAGGAATGGGTAGATGCTGCAAATGCAACACACATTGGTGTTACGATTGCACTGTACCGAAAGCTGGAAACCGCTTCTGCATGGGAGACAACGCCAGTCGATACGCATGTACTTTCCAATGAAAACGAGTGGAAATATACCTGGAGTGATTTGCCGAAGACGAATATAGCAGGAACGCTGTATCAATATTGCGTCAAGGAAGAAAATCCGCCGGATGGCTATGCAGTATCGTATACCAATAATGACGGAATCAATGGAAATACAGAAGCAGATCCCATTCTGGTTACCAATACCAAGAAGCTGGATCTTAAGATTCAAAAGACGTGGGTAGGCGGCGAACCGACTAACGGTTCCATTCGAGTGAAGATTCATCGTTCCACTACATCGGAAGAGGTACCGGCTGTTCCGCTCATCTCTACGGCAGGAACTGCAACGACAGCATCGAAACCCGCTACCA
>FR899101.1:52445-61825 GCA_000437255.1 Ruminococcus sp. CAG:403 | reverse complement strand
CAACCACTCAAACAACTGCTGCGACTACTACCATTACTAGTACAACAACCACCACAACAACTACTACCACAACAACGACAACGAGTACCACAGTCAGCACCTCAACAAGTGTAACCACTTCGACTACAGATTCTGGTTCATCATCTGGCAATACCATAACCGGATCTATTACAGCGTTAGATGAACAAGTTGTTTATTTATTGAATGATCAGAGCGATGTAACCGTTGAACAGGTCGTTTTGGATATTAAAGAATTTGGCTGGGGTGGCGTATGGCTCACTTTTGCAAATACCGGTACGCATGTTGAATGGAGTCAACGTGCAGCTGGCATTACCATTTCAAATTATGGTTCTATTTCAATTGCTGGTCAAAGCAACTGCAAAGCTACAATAGATGGTAACAAGATTATTCTTACTGATTTTACGGAATCGATCAATCGTATGTTAATTCCATCAGGTGATATGTCTGTAAATATTGATTACACCATCACCTACACCACCGCAACCAGCACGCAATCAGCTGCGCAAATGCAGACACCGCTTTTTGTTGCACCGATGCAGGGCATCCAATTGATGCAGGCTTCCGGTTCGGAATCCGATGCGCTGCTCTTCAACGAAGCGGGTGTTGCAGAAGTAACCATCCACCGCACCTCTGCACCGGAGCTGGGAGACTGGTGCTTCCTGGCAAGCAATCTGCCTGCTTACGATGCATCTGGTCATCCCTACTATTACTGGGTAGAAGAAGTGGAGGTAGATGATGTGGAAGTTGCAAACAGCAGCTACACACCAGCTTATCGATTTACAGATGCAGAAGATTCAACCACGTATTGCATCGATGCCGCAAATGCCGGAGCAGATCCGACTGCGGAGATTCAAAATACGAAAAAAGAAGCTTCTGTTGTGATGCCTTCCACCGGCGGAAAAGGCACACGAGGATATACCATAACCGGATTGGCAATTCTGCTGATCGGATCCGCCGTTTCCTTCCTAATCAAACGTCGTTCCAAGGAGCACGTATGAAATAAAAAAATGAAAAAGTAAAAATCATAAAAATCATATTTTTATGGAAAAAGGAGCGTTTATTATGAAAAACACAAGAAGATTTGCAAGCGTCGCAACCGCAGCCTTACTGGCAGCCTGTGTGGCAGTTCCCATGACTTCCGCATTCTCCGCAAGTGCAGCGACAGCAGGTACTGTCACTTTTACAAAAGCAGATACCAAGGATGCAGCAACGCACACTTACAAAGCCTATAAGATCTTCAGCGGTACAGTAGACGAAACTGGAACCCTGAACAACATTCAGTGGGCAAATACTGCAAAGGGTGCCGATTTCCTAACAGCTTTGAAGGCAGACGGAACCATTGGTGATTCGTTTAAAGACTGTGATACAGCTGCCGCTGTAGCTGCTATTCTGGGTGCACAAGAAGCAGACAGTACCTTGCTGCAAAACTTTGCAACATTTGCAGCTTCTCAGAAGGATAATTTGACACTTGTTAGCGCAGATGCAGCAGAAAGCATTGCAGTGACAGAGGACGGTTACTACCTGTTTGAAGATGTGACTGATTTAACAGATGCAACTGGTGCAAAGACCAGATATCTGGTTGCACAGGTAGATGCTTCCGCTGGTTTGGATATTACCGTAAAGAGTTCTCTGCCAAGTGTAGAAAAGAAGATCAAGGAAAATACCAAGGCAGTCGGCTACGGCACAGATCCTACCGAAACACAGGATTATGTTGGTACAAATTACAACGACGTTGCAGACTACAACATTGGCGATGCAGTACCGTTTAAGCTGATTGGTACTATGCCGTCCACACTGGATGATTACAAAACATATAAATATGCATTCCACGATACATTGGGCAAAGAATTTACAGCACCGGCAAAAGAAGATATCAAGGTAACTTGTGATGGGGTAGATGTAACTGCGCAAGCTACCATTACCGTAACAGACGGAAGTGGAACTGCTGCTTCTACCGTTTTGGTTTCCTTTGCTGATGTAAAGAAACTGACCGGTGTAACGGTAACCAAGGACAGCATCATCACCGTAGAATACAGTGCAGTTCTGAGCAAGGGCGCAGAAATTGGTCTCCCTGGTCAGCAGAATGAAGTGTACCTGTCCTATTCCAACAACCCGAATGCAGGCGGCGAAGGCGAAACCGGCAATACACCAGTTGATAAGGTTATCGCATTTACCTATGAGCTGGATATCAACAAAATTGATGCCAATACCAATGCAACGCTGATCGGTGCAAAGTTTAAGCTGCAAGCTGCTGACGGGGATCATGCCGATAAGTGGGCAAAGCTGAGCAAGAATTCAGATGGAAATTACACCATTGACAGTTGGGTTGATACAGAAGCAGATGCAACGGAATTTGAAAATCCATCGGGCAATACCTTTGCAATTGTTGGTCTGGACAGCGGTACCTACAACCTGAAGGAAACTGCTGCTCCGTCTGGATATAAGACACCGGATAAGGCTTTCAAAGTAGAGCTGACAGCCACTACGAAAAACGATCAGGATTGGGATACATTTGAAGCAAATGTTGCACTGACCGCTTTGGATGTAAAATTGGATTCCGCAGCAGGTACTACCGATCTGGATAAGGGTACTGGTACGGTTACCGTAGGAAACAGCTCTGGTTCTACCTTACCGAGCACCGGCGGCATCGGCACCACCATCTTCTATGTAGCAGGTGGTATCCTGGTTGCAGGCGCTGGCGTAACCTTGATTGCCAAGAAGCGCATGAGCAAGAAGGAAGAAGCATAATTGCAGAAACTGCAAGAAATACGATTTGATTTGTAAAACCTAAAGGTTGTCTGCCGATGGGAAAGCATCCTGTCGGCAGGCATTAGGGAGGGTTCCATGAGAAAAAAGAAAAAAAGTCTTTTGACCACCATACTATTGGTTTTTATTTTACTGGTGGGACTCTCCGTAATGCTCTATCCAACCGTCAGCAATTGGTGGAATATCAAGGTGCAGACACGTGCCATTGCAACTTATGACAAAGCAGTGTCCAATTTGGATGATTCGGAAAAAATGAAAATGGTTTCCGATGCATGGAATTATAATTATCAGCTGGCAAAGCTTCCGTTCCCATTTGAACAATATGATCAAATAGAAGGCTATGCGGAGATGCTGGATGTGTCCGGAACGGGAATTATGGGATATGTCACCATTCCCTCCATTCAAGTGAACCTGCCGATTTATCATGGCACCAGCGAGGAAGTGCTGAATGTTGCAGCTGGACACTTGCAGGGCTCCTCAATTCCGATCGGTGGAGCCAACTGTCATGCTGTCATTTCTGCCCACCGCGGACTGCCGTCTGCCAAGTTGTTCAGTGACCTGGATCGGGTTTGCGTGGGAGATCTTTTTACCATCACCATTCTGGATGAGGTGCATACCTATCAGGTGGATGAAATTGAAATTGTCAAGCCGGAGGAGATGGACAAACTCGCCATTCAGCCGGGAGAGGATCGGGTTACGCTGATGACCTGTACGCCGTATGGTGTCAATACCCATCGGCTGCTGCTGCACGCCAAGCGGATTTCAACAGAAGAGGCAGAGTCTGTGAATGTAACAGCAGATGCTATTCGGTTGGATACCATGCTGGTGGTTCCAGCAATTGCAGCGCCGTTGGTCATTTTATTATTGTTTTACTGGGCGATGAGTGGACGAAAGCGGAAGCAGGCTTTTCCGCATGATGATCCACTTTCTGTTCTCAATCTTGCCGAAAAGGAGGGCGATCATGATGAACCAACCAAATAAAACCGGACACAAACGGATTTGTCTCATTTGCTGGATGCTGATTGCCTGTCTGCTGATCGGCGCATATGGCATGCTTGTTCCGGCGGCTGCTCCGCAAACCGGGCAGCTCTCCTTAATCTGCCGCAGTGAGCAGGTCACGCTCTCCAACATGAAGTGGAACATTTACCGGGTTGCGCAGCGGGATGCAAAGGCTGCATGTAGTCTGACGGCTCCCTTTGATCAGTATCCGGTTTCTTTGGAAGATCAGACGGCTTCCGGGTATCAGGATGCAGCCGATACATTGGAAAACTATGCGGTTCTTGATCAGATTCCGGCGGTGGCTTCCGGTATCACGGATGCAAATGGTGTGCTGACGGCATCTGGCTTGGAAATTGGCCTGTATTTGATTTCCGGCAGTCCGATTGTAATTGGTTCCGAGTGCTATATTCCATCCGCTACCTTGGTGGAAATGCGGCAGCAGACAGATGGAACCATTGATTTGGCAACGTATCCAAAGTTTACCGTTCGTCCGGTACGTGCCGATTCCGAAGAGGTGTATACCCTGAAGAAGGTGTGGCAGCAGGATGAACATGCATTGGAGCAGCGTCCGACTGCAATTACAGTTGGCATTTACAAGGACGGTACATTGCAGGAGAATGTGACCTTGGATGAATCCAATGCTTGGACGTATACTTGGACAGGCAATAGCAGCGAAACATTTCGGGTACGGGAACAGGAAGTGCCAACACCGTACACCGTTGTTTATAAGAAGAATGAAACACAATTTTTAATTGCAAATACTCGTTCGGAAACCAGTTCCGAAGAAACCACAACCACATTATTAACAGGAAGCACATCCATGACAACAGCTGCCGGAACCAGTTCCGTATCGACAGCAGGCGGCGGCAATACAGGAAAACTTCCGCAGACCGGGCAGCTTTGGTGGCCGGTACCGGTTTTGGGTACAACGGGCTTGCTATTGTTTGCATTTGGATGCCGTTTGCATGTAAAACGGAGTCGGGAAGAGGTACAGGATGAATAAACGGGCAGAAAAAGTTTGTATGTTTCTAGGGGCAATGCTGATGCTTGCAGCATTGTCTCTTGCTTTGTGGAATTATTATGCAGATTATAGGGGCAAGCAGGTTTCTCAGCGTGTGCTGGAGCAGCTGCAAGGACAGATTCCGCAGCAGCAGACAGCAACGCTGGAGCAAACAGAGCCGTCTGTCTCTGAGATGCAGGAAGGAACCACGTCTTCTTTGGAGGAGCAGGATTTGTTTGCTGCCTATACCACCACAGCAGCGCAGCAGGAAACGGAAACAGCAGAAACACCGATGATTCAAATTGAGGAAGATTGGTACATTGGGATTCTTACCATTCCGGCACTTGGCGTGGAGCTTCCCGTTCTGGAAGCCTGGAGTTACGCAAATCTGCGAAAGTCTCCTTGCCGCTATGAAGGAGATCCGGCTGATGACAATTTGATTTTAGCGGCGCACAATTATCACTCCCATTTTGGCAACATTGGTTCGCTGGAAGAAGGCGATACGGTGCTCTTTACGGATTGCGCCGGAACACAGTATCAGTATCAGGTGTCCCAGATCGAAGAAGTCAATGGAGACGATGCAGCAAAAATGGAGGAAGGCGACTGGGACTTGACGTTATTTACTTGTACGTATAGCGGAAGAAGTCGTGTAACCGTTCGCTGTAAGCGTGTGCAGGCGCCAGTATCTCCATAAATAGAAAAGGAGCATGACTTGCAATGTCAGAAGAAATTTTTTTGGAACAGAAAGCGTTTTTATCCAAGTTGGCAAAGGAATCCGGAAAAATTCGATGCGCCATTCGAACGGGTGTGGTGTACGATGCCACTGACAGCGGCTGGCAGTTTTTAGAGGGAACGGAGAGTGAACTCTATTTAGCAGATCCCGGAAATGGTTTGCTGATTTCTCTGCGCCGTGCAGTAGAACTGGAACCCAAACTATTGCCGATCTTACAAGAACCCTGTGGGCAGTTCCGGTACCAGGAACAAAATGGAACGGGGATGTTTTCCTTGGAGCGGGTAGCAGAATCAGAAGCACAGTATGACGGCGCTCGTTTATAACCACATAGGAAGAAATCAAAATGCGCTTGAAGCAGCCAATCGCCTTCAAGCGCATTTTTGGATGAAGCGGTAAAAACTTGCCATTTTTGAGAAAATATGGTATACTGATGTACAAAAAGAAAATATGTCAATTGACCGCAGTAGAGTTTTAGACAGAAGGGAGGGATCTCATTGGATCGACGCAATCATTGCCGGACGGCGGTATTCTTTTTGCTGTGCACGCTCTGTGCAGCGTTTATGGTGTATCCAGCGTGGATACAGACTGCAATGGGATTTTGCTCCGTATCAGCAGAATCCGAGCAGGAATATCTGTATCAAGATGCCATTTATTATAAAATCACAGCGCAAAAGGAAGTGACCATTACCCGTTCCCGTGCTTCTGTGAAGGAAGCCGTGATACCGGAAGAATTGGGCGGATATCCGGTCACTGCCATTCAAAGTTACGCCTTTCGAAACCGCACGCAGCTGAAACGAGTGGTGCTGCCCAATACGGTGCGGGAAATCGGAGACTATGCCTTTTATCAGTGTGCAAAGCTGACAGACGTAGAAGTTCCGGACAGTGTGGAGCAAGTCGGATGGGGAATTTTAAAAGAAACGCCGTGGCTGGAACAAAATGAGCAGGAATTTGTGACAGTCGGCAACCATATTTTGATTGGCTACCATGGCACAGGCGGTGCAGTTGTTGTTCCGGATACGGTAACGGCATTGGCAGGGTATGCATTTGCAGACTGTGCGACTGTAACAGATGTGGTGCTGCCGGATCATTTGAAAGAAATTCCGGCATTTGCCTTTGACCACTGCACGGCACTGCGCCATGTGACGCTGCCGGCGCAACTCGAAAAAATCGGAGAGTACGCATTCCACTGGTGCAGCAATCTGGAGCAGATTACCATTCCAGATCAGGTGACGGCAGTGGGGCATCATGCATTTTTTAAATGCGGCAAGTTGCAGCAGGTGCAATTGCCGGAAGGATTGACACGGCTGGAAAATGCAGTATTTGCCGGTTGTCAGGTGCTGTCTGCCATTCAGCTGCCCAACAGCTTGGAACGAATCGGCAACCAGGCATTCTATGAATGTGCGGCATTGCAGGAAATTCAGCTGCCGAAAACCGTTTCCTATGTAGGGAAAAGTGCATTTTGCAATTGCACAGCACTTCAAAAAATTGTGATTGAAAATCCAGATTGTCAGATTTTTGATGAGGATTTGACCATTTTCCAAGAAGCAGTAATTTATGGAAGATTGGATTCCTATGCCAAAAGTTATGCACAGCGTTATGATCGGCTGTTTATTCCGTTGGATGCGGCACAATTAGGTGATGTGGATGGAAATGGTTCCATTGAATTGACCGATGCGACGTTGGCGCTCACAGAATATGCCCAGCAAGCCGTGCTGGCAGATTCTATTTTAACAACGGATCAGATGCTGCGTGCAGATGTGAATCAAAACGAAAGGATTGATTTAGCAGATGCAACTTTGATTTTAACGTATTATGCAGAGCATGCAGTTGGAAATGATGTGACGTTTGAGATGTTGCAGAAAAAATGAAGGGAATGTTTTCAGTAAGGGTGTATGAAAAATGAAAGGTTTGCAGGAAAAAAGAAAGGAAGGAATGAGAATGATCAGGCAGTGGATCCAGCATCGTATTTTGCCGGTAGTTCTTGCAGTGCTTTGTGTGGGCATGCTTGGCACATTGTCATTGGGAGAACATGTATATGCCGCAGAAGAAACCGACTGGCTATATACAATCAATGACCAGCAGGAAGTACAGATCACTGGGTATGCAGATTCTTCCGCAGCAGAGCTGACGATTCCGGCGCAGATTGAGGGCATGCCGGTTACGGCGCTGGCAGAGCATGCGTTTGAGGGATATGAAAATTTAACGCAGGTAACGCTGCCGGATACGCTGGAACAGATCGGTGTTTGTGCATTTGCCTATTGTTCCAGTTTGTTGGAAATCCAGTTGCCGGATTCGGTAACGGAGATTGGGGACTCTGCTTTTTATCAGTGTGATTCTTTGGAGGAGATTGTATTTTCTGCACGGCTGCTGCGGATTGGCAGCTATGCGTTTTACCGTTGCACCAACCTGACCCAAGCGGATCTGCCGGAGGGACTGGCAGAGATTGGGGACTATGCATTTGCACAGTGTGTAGGATTGCAGCAAATTGCCTTGCCGGATAGCTTGACATCTCTGGGCGCAGATGCCTTTCTGGATACAGATTGGGAATCGCAGCAGCAAGGCAATGCATCCGAATGGGTGATCTGCGGAGACGGCATTCTATTATCCTATCTGGGAAAGGATAACAATGTATCGGTGCCGGATGGCGTCAAGGTCATTGCCGGTGGTGCATTTTCTCAGAATGAAAGCATTCAGCTGTTAGAGCTGCCGAGTACGCTTTTGGCGATTAGTGACCATGCCTTTTCGGACAACTGCAATTTGTATGAATTGACGATTCCGGAAAGCGTTGGCTCTATTGGAGCATATGCGTTTTCCGATTGCATTGCCTTGCAGCATATTGAGTTGCCGGATTCTGTGACACAGCTGGGACAAGGGGCATTTTCCGGATGCAGCAGCCTGCGAAGTGTGACGCTGCCTTCTGGTTTGACAACCATCGAGGAACAAGTTTTTTCCAACTGTTATGCCTTGCAGTCTCTGGCACTTCCGGATCAGCTGGTGCAGATTGGAATGGGCGCCTTTCAAAATTGTACGGCATTGGTCAGCTTATCATTCCCGGAAACCTTGGAATGCATCGGGGCATATGCTTTTTCGGAATGCTATGCTTTGAATAGTCTGCGCTTACCGCAGCTGGTTTCCAGTTTGGGCTTGAATGCATTTGCACG
Source organism: Ruminococcus sp. CAG:403 (assembly GCA_000437255.1). GTDB lineage: Bacteria > Bacillota > Clostridia > Oscillospirales > Ruminococcaceae > Ruminococcus_C. The sequence goes on along the minus strand of FR899101.1, from coordinate 53,145 downwards.
CTGCACCGGTATGCAGAATCTGGAGATTTGGAATGCGTCTTGTGCAATTGCAGACAGTGCCGCAACCATTTCGGATACCATTCGAATTTTTGGCGTTGCCGGATCCACCGCAGAGCAGTATGCCAAAACGTATCAGCGGCAATTCTTCCAGTTGCAGCCAGTTGAAACGACTACGACAGCTGCGGGATCCATCCCATCGGAAACAACGACCACAACCGTTGCAGCTATTACAACGACACAGGATGCCACCACTACGATGCAGGCAACAACTGCAACGACACTGGATACCACAACCGTTATGGCCGTTACAACAACGCAGGATGCAAGCATCACGACGCAGACAACGACACTTACAACGTCCAAACATACTACAGAAACGACAAGGAAAATGACCACTGTACCAGAAACGACAACGACAGCCGTGCACACCACGCAAACGGGAGCCCATACGGAACGAATTCCCGGAGACTTGAATCAGGATCGGCAAGTAACGCTGGCAGATGTGACGATTGCCCTGACCATTTATGCAGAATCCTGTGTCAGTGCGCTGGAACAATTCCCAGCCTGGCAGGTGCAGGCAGCCGATATTGATGGAGATGGTGTCCTGACCATTCAGGACAGCACGCTGCTGCTGACTTATCTGTCCGAAACGGCAGTCGGGAACACCAATGTCTCCTTGGATCTTTGGTTAAAAGCGCTT